>PBZM01000030.1 GCA_002731015.1 Gammaproteobacteria bacterium | reverse complement strand
GCCCCCCATGGGCAAAGCGTAGCTTCCGAGGAAACCTAGGACACCCCTCTTTCTTCTTATAGGTCTTACCGGAGCATCATCTGTACAGACCCTCACGGTATGAATAGACCGCCGTCGACTGATGCGGCGCCACACGTTACTATTTCCATCGGCTCGAGGAGCCCAGATCGAGCACATTCTCTGCATCAGATTCTTTCTGATTCGAGGGATATTTGGTCCTATCTAGAGGCCTCGGGGCAGATCATGCGTTGCCCTATTCAGAAGCCTTGGCCGCACACTAACGTCATGAAGAGGCAATTTTGGCACTAGGACAGTGACCTACGTTTACCTGTGACTTGGAGAATACGGGCACTGATTTCCTCTACTGAACGCTCGGTGGTCGATAAAAATGAAATCGCATGACGACGATATAAGGCCTCTACCTCGTTAACTTCATACTGGCACTGTTTTAGTGAGGCATAGCGAGAATCCGGTCTCCTCATTTCACGAATTGTTTGAAGGCGCGCGGGATCAATTGTCAGTCCGAAAAGCTTGCTTTTGTGCTTTCGCAAGGAATCTGGCAGTTGATCGTCATTGAGGTCATCCTCAGTCAGCGGGTAGTTCGCAATGTTCAGGCCATACTGCATAGCGAGATAGATACTTGTAGGTGTCTTTCCTGAACGTGAAACCCCGACCAGAATCAGATCGGCCTGATCGTAGTAACGGATGCGAGCGCCGTCATCGTTATCAAGCGCAAAATTAATCGCATCGATTCGTCGAGCGTATTGGCCATCTGGCGCAACAGCATGACTCATGCCGACAGAATAACTGGACCCTTTGCCTAATTCGCGTTCGAGTGGCTTTAAGAAGGTTTGAAATATGTCGACTAAGAATCCGTCACAATTGGCAAGGACGTCTCGGACTTCCTGATTCACGATGGTATCAAAAACGATTGGTTTTGTTCCGCATTCGATACCGGCTGCGTTGATCTCTATGGCAGCTTTCTTGGCTTTCTCGACGCTATCGATGTATGGCAAGGTCGTCTTCTCAAACGGTATCGTATCGAATTGACTGAGCAGGGCTTGACCTAACCCCTCGGCGGTCAGACCAGTGCCATCAGAAATAAAGAATACTGGACGAGTCTCTGACGTCATATTTGGATCCAATTCATTTATACTGGAAAGCTTAAACGACGACCGACTAAAACTCTTCGATGCAGTCAAAGCTCGTAAATTTGAATAGTCTGCGTCAGCGGTTTCGCAGACACAAGTTGGAAGGGGATCCCTATTGGACGATTACATCCTTTGGTTTAATGAGCTCGGCATGAATGATGTTGAGCGAGTGGGTGGAAAAAACGCATCACTCGGCGAAATGATATCAAATCTGGCCGGGGCTGGAGTGAGCGTGCCAAGTGGATTTGCCACAACTGCACATGCGTATCGAGAATTTTTGGCCCACAACAGGCTGGCAGATCGCATCAACAAGGCTCTGGCTTCACTAGACGTAGGTGACGTAAAAGCGCTCGCTAAAACTGGTGCGGAAATTAGGGCATGGGTCATTGCAACACCTTTCCAGCCAGGACTCGATCAGGCGATTGAACTGGCTTTCGCAAATCTGACCGCCTCTCATAGCGACATGAAGGTTGCAGTTCGATCATCGGCAACAGCTGAAGATCTCCCGGACGCTTCATTTGCAGGACAACAGGAAACATTCCTCAATATTTCGGGAATTGAGAATGTCAAACGTGCGATAAAGGAGGTATTCGCTTCTTTATTCAACGATCGTGCGATTTCTTACCGTGTGCATCAGGGCTTTGCGCACGAGTTGGTTGCTTTGTCTGCAGGTGTTCAGCGCATGGTTCGTTCTGAAACGGGTGCTGCTGGTGTCATGTTTACCATGGATACCGAGAGTGGTTTCCGCGATGTCGTCTTTATAACCGCGGCGTATGGTTTGGGCGAGACGGTTGTTCAAGGCGCCGTTAATCCTGATGAATTTTATGTACATAAGCCAACGCTAGAAGCTGGACGCCCGGCAGTACTTCGTAGGACGCGCGGCTCGAAATTGACCAAAATGGTGTACGCAGATTCGTCGCAGCCGGGTCACTCCGTCCAAACAGTGGATGTTGAACCGGCGCAGTGCCGACAGTTCTGCGTGACAAATGCTGAAGTCGAGACACTAGCCAAGCAGGCGTTGATAATAGAAAAGCACTACGGTCGTCCAATGGACATCGAGTGGGCCCGCGATGGTGACGACGACCAGCTGTATATCGTTCAGGCCCGTCCTGAAACGGTTCAAAGCCAGCAAGACGGTCGTCAGATGGAGCGATTTGTTCTGAAAGGTAAGGGACGCGTCCTTGCAGAGGGCCGAGCCATTGGCCAGAAAATAGGCCAAGGGTCCGTCCGTGCCATAAAGGATATTTCGAAAATGGATGAAGTCCAAGCTGGCGATGTTTTAGTAACGGATATGACAGACCCGGACTGGGAGCCTGTGATGAAGCGCGCTTCTGCGATAGTGACTAATAGAGGAGGGCGTACTTGTCACGCAGCAATCATCGCCCGTGAATTAGGGATCCCTGCTGTTGTTGGTTGTGGTAATGCAACTGAATTATTGACCACGGGCACTGAGGTAACAGTTAGTTGTTCGGAGGGTGAGACCGGAAAAATTTATGCGGGTATGCTGGACTTTGATCATCGCGTGACGAGTGTGGAAGCGATGCCCGAACTACCGTTCAAGATCATGATGAATGTGGGTAATCCAGATCGAGCCTTCGATTTCCAACGTTTACCGCATGCGGGTATTGGTCTGGCGAGATTGGAATTCATTATCAATCGAATGATTGGGGTCCATCCTCGAGCTTTGATGGATTTCGACTCGTTACCTGCAGATTTGAAAGAAGAGATCGCTGAACGGATTGGCGGGTACGCCAGTCCGACAGACTTCTATGTTGAAAAGTTGGTAGAGGGAATTGCAACTCTTGGGGCTTCTTTCGCTCCCGAACGGGTGATCGTTCGGTTATCAGATTTCAAATCTAATGAATACCGAAATCTTATCGGTGGACCGCTCTACGAGCCAGAGGAAGAGAACCCAATGCTTGGCTTCCGTGGTGCCTCTCGATACGTCTCTGAGTCGTTTCGACCATGTTTTGAATTTGAATGTCGCGCGCTGAAAAAAGTCCGTGATGAGATGGGGCTGACGAACGTTGCGATAATGGTGCCGTTTGTAAGGACCCTTGAAGAAGCGGCGGCAGTGATCGAATTGTTAAAGGTAAACGGTCTCGAGAGCGGAGAGAACGGTTTGCAGATCATAATGATGTGTGAGTTACCCTCCAACGCTGTGTTGGCAGATGAGTTTCTTGAGTATTTCGATGGATTCTCAATTGGTTCGAATGATTTGACTCAGTTAACACTTGGTCTTGACCGTGACTCTGGAATCATTGCGGATGCCTTTGATGAGCGAAATCCGGCGGTAAAGTTCCTTCTGGCTCGCGCGATAGCCGCGTGCAATAAGGCAGGCAAGTACATTGGTATTTGTGGCCAAGGGCCGTCCGATCACCCAGATCTAGCATTTTGGCTGATGGAGCAGGGCATTGACTCGATCTCTCTTAATCCTGACACGGTCTTGGAGACTTGGTTCTTTTTGGCTGACGCGCAAGCTAATAACAAGTAGCCTTGGATCGGATACCATGATAGAGGCCCTTTGTCCGCTACAGGGTAGGTCAGCTCATAGTGGGCATCGAGAAATCTGTGCCCGCCCGAAGGCCAGTCGGCCAGCGTGCGGTGATGGTTTTCATCTTAGTATAAAATCTTACTCCATCCGGACCGTGCATGTGCAATGGACCAAAAAGACTCCGCTTCCAGCCACCAAAACAGTGAAAAGCCATGGGAACAGGAATCGGCACGTTAACGCCAATCATACCGACCTGAACCGTCTCAGCATATTGACGTGCGGTGTCTCCGTCCCGCGTAAAAATCGCTGTTCCGTTGCCGTACTCGTGGGCATTGACAAGCTCGACAGCCTCTTCGTAGCTGGCAACGCGGACAATAGATAAAACTGGACCGAAGATCTCTTCATCATAGATACGCATCCCTGGCTTCACGTGGTCGAACAGTGTTGGTCCAACGAAATAGCCGTTTTCAAAGCCGGCCACGACAAAATCTCGTCCGTCGACAATAAGACTTGCGCCTTCAGAGATACCTTGGTTTATGTAGCCTAACACTTTTTCTGCATGTTCCCGAGTCACAAGCGGACCCATGTTGGGTTCATCGGTATTCATCCCAGCACCGACGTTCATAGTACTAATTTCTGTGGTGAGATCGCTGACAAGCTTGTCGGCTACTGCTTCGCCCACACAGACTGCAACTGAAATAGCCATACAACGCTCACCAGCGGAACCATAGGCGGCGCCCATGAGCGAACCAACGACCTGATTGGGGTCCGCGTCTGGCATGATCACCATGTGGTTCTTTGCGCCCCCTAATGCTTGTACCCTCTTACCATGGGCGCTTGCGGTTGAATAAATATATTCGGCGATGGGTGTCGAACCGACAAAACTTACTGCTTGAATGCGGTCATCTGTGAGTAATACCTCGACCGATTCTTTGTCTCCGTTCACTACGTTTAAGACACCATCTGGGAGCCCCGCCTCTTTCAAAAGTTCGGCCAAACGAATAGGTGTAGATGGATCTTTCTCAGATGGTTTCATCACGAAGGTATTGCCGCACGCAATAGCTACCGGAAACATCCACATCGGTACCATGGCAGGAAAATTAAACGGGCTGATCCCAGCGCAAACTCCCATCGGCATCATTTGACTGTAGCTATCGACATCGCGACCGGCGTTCAGGCTGTGCTCGCCCTTGAGTAAATGCGGGATCCCACAGGCGAATTCGACTACTTCAAGGCCACGTGTCAGCTCGCCTTTCGCGTCAGAAAACACCTTGCCATGCTCTGATGTGATCAGTTCTGCTAATTCATCGGAGTGTTTTTCTACCAACTCTTTAAACTTAAACATCACTCGGGCACGACTGAGCGGCGTGACTTTGCTCCAAGATGTAAATGCTTCCGATGCGTTAGCAATTGCTGCACGAGTTTCTTCTGCATTTGATAGCGTGACCTCTAGACGTTTTTCACCGGTCGCTGGATTGAATACTACGGCTTTGCGGCCCGAGTTAGATGCAACTCGTGTACCGTTAATGAAGTTCCCTAAAGTCATCACGTTTCCCCCACAATTCACAAAGACTGCATTTAATAGTCTCAAAAATGATATTTCAATCCAAAAAAAGTATTTTTTGATATATCAAATATGTTGTATCGTACTGTTATGAAGCATCGTCAAATGAATTGGGAAGACGCTAGGTACCTGCTGTCTATCGCACGGGTCGGACAACTTGGTAAGGCAGCCAAGTCCTTGGGGGTCTCGGTCATGACGCTGTCACGTCACCTGAATCAACTGCAAACCCGTCTGGGTTCAACATTAGTGACGCGCCACAGTAAGGGGATGCGGTTGACGAATGAGGGAATTCGATTAGTAGAATATTTGGAGAGGGCCGAGGCCGAAATAGAGGCGGCCAGTTCGATTTTTGATCAGACAGGTCGATCAGTGTCTGGCGCTGTAAGGGTTGCCGCACCCGAGGGCTTTGCATTAAAAGTCTTGACTCCTCGGCTCGATGCATTGACCTCAGCGCACCCAGAATTAAAACTTGAAATTGTTTCACAACCACCTGGCTTCTCCTTATCGCGCCGTGAGGCTGATGTGGCTGTGATGGTAGGAAAACCTTCCGAGCCTCAATTTCATTTCGAAAGTTTGGGCACTTATCGACTCGGAGTATATGCCAGTCGTGCTTATGCCGAGCAATATAGCCTACCAGAGCATGTTGAAGAGCTCTCCTCGCATCGATTGGTTGGATATGTCGAGGATCTGCTATTCAGTGAGCGACTGAATGTTGCACGAAGCGTGTGGAGTGGTTGGCAATCAAACATTGCGATTTCCTCGCCGATAGCACAAGTCGCAGCGGTAAAAGCAGGTCTTGGCATTGGGGTGTTACATGATTTTTTATTGAATAATACGGATGGTTTGTTGCCGGTCTTCCCTGACCTTGATTTAAGCCGGGAATTTTTTCTGGTATCGCATCCGAACATGGATCGAATTCCGAGAATTCATACAGTACTTGATTTTATGCGCAGTCTCAGAAACGCGGTGCACTAGTTCTTTAACTACCGGTCATTGAAACAAGAAGGTAAACTCTGGATTCTTCGGCCATAGAATAATATTCATGCCTGACACTTTAGCCCAATCAATCGATCATGCCTTGGCGATTTTGTTAGATGCACTCGATTATGACGAGGGTAATCAACAGGCACGTTGGGCAGAAGAGGTCGAACGAAGGCTTAAAGAAAATGGCCTGACCTATCAGGCGCATACATCGAAGCATCACGAGAGCCGTCAAGGACAGCTTGATGTGGTTCCTTATTTAATGGACGAGTCCACATTTGAGCACCTCTCACGAGGCCTGGCTCAGCGTATGCGGTTCTTCGAAGCACTTATAAACGATCTCTATGGTGAGCGGAATTTGCTCGCCAATGGCTCAATACCACCCGATCTATTGTTCTCGAATCCTGAGTATCTAATTGCGGCCCATGGCTTGAATCCGCAAACCCCTTGGGTAAGTTTTTTGGCGCATGATTTGTTGCGTGACTCCAGCGGACAGTGGTTTGTTTTGGGTCAAAGCACTCGCGCGCCAGCTGGACTCGGCTACGTGCTCGAGCGTCGATTAATAATGTCGCGTGTCATGGGATACCTCTTACGCCGTATGTCTGTGAAGAGACTATCGGGATTTTTTAGAACATTGAGGCAATTCTTACGAGCTGACAGTCAAGACCGCGACCTCTCGATTCTGCTAACTCCTGGACAGTCGGCTGAGAGCTATTTTGAGCACGCTTTCTTAGCCAACCACCTGGATTTTATATTGGCCGAAGGGGACGATCTGACGGTTCGTAATAACCGTCTGATGCTGAAAACGTTAAGTGGGCTACGTCCTGTCTCTGGCGTATTGCGGCGTGTTGCCGATCAGGACGTTGATCCTTTGGAATTGAATGGTCTAAGCCGACAGGGTACTCCGGGTTTGATGAATACCGTCCGCCGAGGAGGTATTCGAATGGGCAACGTACCAGGTTCCTCTGTTATCGATTCACCGTTGTGGATGGGACGCCTAGAGGGTCTGTGCCAAAAACTCTTGGGTGAGGAGCTGTTGCTGAAATCTCTACCTGCATTATGGTTAGGTGACCCGGATGACCGAGAGGAATTTGATGCGCTCTGGCCTGATGTATTAGTGCGTCACGCATCCGCATTTCCGGCAAGCCAGTCATTCGTGGTTCGCGACTTGCCCGACTCAGAACGGCAGACACTGAAGGCTAGCATACAAGTTGACCCCTCCAGCTGGGTTGCATGGCAAGCCATCGATCTTGAAGTTGTCCCGGTAGCTGAAGAAAATATACGTACGGAATCTCATGCGGTATTACGCATGTATACCGCCCAATCACAGGACCTGAAAGTAGACGTGATGCCGGGTGGACTAGCAGCTTGTAACCATGACGCGTCTTGGGCGCAGCTCCGTCCAAATACCCCGGAGCGCTACAAAGATCTGTGGGTGATGGGCACGGAGCCTGATAATCAATTATCCATGTTTGCTGAGATGGACGTGCCTGCGCTAGGTCCTATGGATCAGTCTATGACGCCGAGTCGAGTTGCTGATGCGATGTTCTGGTTGGGACGTTACGTAGAGAGAGCCGATGGTCTGACCCGCTTGGTACGCGAAGTACTGGCGGGTGCAATCGATGTGCGGACAGAACGTCAGCGGGCAGCGCTCTGGCTTTTGAGTGCTAAATTTCAGACCGACGGCATAGACTCTGATAACGCCGCGGGTGAGATTCATCAATTAACGTTTTCAAGTACCGCCCCTGGCGGTTTAAACGAACTGATTAACGGGATCATGCGTAACGCACGAGCTACACCGGACTATTTGAGCGACGATGCTTGGCGTGCGTTGGTCAACCTTGAACAAATGATCGATCGTATAGGTCTCATAAAACATGCCGATGCGGGTCGCTTCTTGGATCAGGTCGATTCAATTTTGATGCAGTTAGCGACCTTCTCAGGGCT
>PBZM01000029.1 GCA_002731015.1 Gammaproteobacteria bacterium | reverse complement strand
TTTTACTCATACTTCTCCCAATTTTGTTAAGTTTCTAAATCATATGAAAATTTTTAGTTAAACTCGTCGCAACTAATTAAAATTAAGACTTAAAGAGATTCGTTTGGGGCCGCTTTTTCACGTGGAGGTAAGTGTATTTGATCTGATTAGAAAAATATGCGTAAAAGCTGGCAATTACCAAAGAATCTGAAATATTCCTCGCGAATCCGTGCTAGTACAGAATAGCCGTATCACACGGTATTCCAAAAGTCTTCACAAACACAAGAATTCAGGATGGTGATTAGGTGTTCTATGAATTCAAGATCCAATATGGATGACGTCGCGAACTCAGCTGTATTCACACAAATATGCTGTGGGTTCAGTAACCTCGACATTGAAGGTTTGATCGCTCGGAACATGAAATTCTTCACCGTCGGAATATAGTTGTGGTTCCGGATCGTCCTGACGTTGGACTAAAAGTGCACCACTGATCACAACCATTCTTTCATTTTGAGATGTTGAGAAATCGTAATTACCAGGTTCCATAACACCGACAGAACTTAACCCATTTGAATTATCAAAGCTAAGCGACAGAACTTGGTCATCGAAGAAGTGATTAACTTTCATTGATAGCAATTCCTTAAGGCACTGCCTTTGATCGTGTTTAATTAATTTAACATAATAATGATTATGCGCTATATTAGCATGAGTTAAAACCGAGCATGGTGAAACTACCAGCGCTCGTACGAAGTTTTGTGAGATTTTGATATGCATCCGAAGCATACCAATCGTTCATATCATCTTGACTCGGGAATCTTAATAACGCGATCTGCGAAAAGCCTCCAAGCTCATTTTCGTCAACGAGTGTTGTGATATTTTTCGCCCGGAATTTTATCTCGCCTCCATATGGCTCCAGAGTAGCTGGAACTTTCGCCCGATAACTCTCGAAATCGACAAGACTATTGACCCGAATTAGTGCAATCATAAGACTCATCTTCAGGACTCCTTTCGTTTTGTATGGCTCTATGTGAAACAGCTTTAATCGCTCAGCGACATATAACCAAGATAGGTTCGAAAAAGCTATCTGAATTTGTTGAAGAAACTGGAATTGTGGAAATTCCAAACCGGTATGGCGGGGATCAGTTGCTGGGACTCGCTCGAATCGTTATCAGTCAACAATTATCGAATCAGGCTGCTCGTTCGATCTGGGATCGTCTACAGATGCGATTCGCGGAACGATCAGAACTCATAAAAGCTCTATCAGATATCGAAACACCAGATACGGGATTATCTGCGTCTAAAAAACGAACGTTAGCGACGGTCTTAACTCTTGGTGAATCCTGGATTTATCACCTCAGTCAAATCCCAGAAGATGAACGAAAGAAAGCGATGTTAGCTATTAAAGGATTGGGCCCTTGGACAGTATCGATGTGGGAACTATTTGTTCTTCGGAGCTCTGATCAATGGGCAGATAATGATCTTATTTTGAAAAGAATCAGCACAGAATTCGCCACGGATGCACAGCTGGATAGGTACAAGCTAATCGAAAACGCCGCACCCTTCCGTTCCTATTTTGCTCTTTATTGTTGGCGCTTTAATGATAAAAAAATGAAGGTATAAGACCTGTCAAACAATACGACAATCTTCGCTGACTCCGAGCCCTTCTCTTTTCAATAAAGCACGCTTGACATCAAGACCCCAGAAAAACCCGCCTAGGCCATTATCACGCCGAATGATTCGGTGACACGGAACAACAATTGCGCAGGGATTCTTGCCGCAAGCTGCAGCTACAGCCCTTGTTGCGCGGATATTTCCCGCTCTTCTTGCTAGCTCCGCGTAGCTTATTACCTCCCCGGCCTTTACGGAGCGTATCGCATTCCATGCGCTGACTTGAAATACTGAGCCGTTGAATTGGATTGGAATTTCGCGTCCATCGCGTTTGCCCGCAATACAATCAGTGACAGGGCCGAGAATAGACGAGTCAATGGCATCGCTTGGTTCTTTTGCAGCGACTTTGGTTACGCTCAATAACTCGGCTCCATCAAATATTAATTTAACGTAACCAAACTCAGTTTCAATGACGGTTTTTTGCGTCATTCTTCGGCCCCAGGAGCGAACGAACAAATAGCTCCCGACGCCCCAGAAGTTGATCCGAACGCCATCGGATCAGGCGCTCGGTAGGGATCAGGAGGTGTGCCCAATAACCAATCAAAGACAACGATAAAAACGACAGCGGACACTGCGATAATGATTCCAACCCGCCTCGTCATTTGGCTTCTCGACTGGCAAGAAGCCAGAGATTGTCTCTCAGGTAAACACCAGCAATACTTCCGATGAAACCCGCTACCAGCCACGCCCAACCATGCACCGAACCTGATGCGATTCCACTAAAAAGACCACCAACGTTACACCCAAATGCAAGTCGTGAGGAGATACCCAGAAGCAGGCCAAAAAGAGCCGCGATGAGGTAATACCAAATAGCGATAGGCTGCTTGAATGGTCTGTTAACGGAATCTATCCAAGCTGCCAGGGCAGATCCCATGACAAGGCCAATATTGGTTAGAGAAGTAGTATCCGTGAGTATTGACCCCTTGAGCGCTGATGCATTAATTGGATGAACCCAAAATTGCGCCGTATTTGGGTCCCAGCCAATTCCCTGCGCGGCTTTTGCAGCCCAAAGCCCAAGACCATAGACCACTCCCCAAGGTTGGCCAGCGATAAGCACGTGCAGAATAGCGAGCGCAGCCAATAATATGGCCGCTGTGAGAAATCTTCTATTCCAAATCGGGCCCTGACTAAAGCCGCGGACGACCAATCCAATGATTAGTAACCCGGCCAGTGTGATAACCACACTCCGCTCGACGCCAAGCAGTTTTGTGAGACTTAATGGAATGTGGGGCGTAGATTGGATAGCGACAGGGATCAGTAGCGATCCAAGGAAGCTACCCAAGCCGAAGAATGGAAGCGCCGCTAACGCAAGAGGGTTGCCAGAACCAGCGTTAACGAGTGTCCCCGAACCGCACCCTAGGATCATTTGCATCGACAGGCCAAAAACAGCTGCGGCGATGATCATAGTGAGTGAAACGGGAGCTATGGCTCCTATCAGTGTTCCCGGCGCATACGCTATCAAAGGCTGTATCGCTAAGGCGGTCAGTCCAATCGCGATTAGTTGAGCTATTATACCTTGCGCGTCTCGGTCCCGAATGAAACGTCTCCAAGGTCCAGCAAACCCGAACCCGTAGCGTTCTAGGACAAATCCAATAGTAATACCGAGACCAAGCAGAAGGGAAAAACGAACGCCCGCTATTACAGCGAGCGTAAGAAGGAGAATAATGACAAGCGATGTTCGTGTGACCAAACGCTAATTCACCAAATTGTTAAACCATTTCTTTGTTTTAAGAATAGCGAATTGTACAGACGTGGGAACGTTTTCCATGGGTTTATTGAGAGCTGACCATTCAACCATCGATTCCGCGTAGAGCTTCATATCTTTAATTCCGACCACCTCGCTCAGAACGAACCAATTTGTAGCCGCCCAGTGACCGGTATTGCAATATGAAATCGTACCAGCTTGGTCCAATTGATTCGCAGTAACAACCATTTGCAATTCATCGCTATGCTTCAGAAGTGGTGTATTTTTGTCGAAAAATGACTCAAATGAAAATTGGTCAGCGCCCGGAAGGATACCGGGTCTCGCAGCTGAATCGTGCCATGCCTCACCAGCGTAGAAATCATCCGAACGAGCATCCAATAAGCGGGCCCTGCCCTGCCCAGAAACTTGTCTTTCGACTTCAGCCGTGTCTGCATACCAAGCCGGGTCGAACCTAAGGATCGGTGAAGTTCGATCAATATCTGTCCCGCCGGAGGCAATCTCGAAGCCATCTTTCTGATAACCTCTGAATCCCCCGTTCAAAATGGCCAGCGATCCGAATCCAACGCTTTTGAGCGTCCAGTAAACTCTAGCCGCAGCGCCGAAGTCGGTGGGAGTCACTCCGTCATGCACGATAACGACCGTCTTGTTGGTATCGATTCCGCGTGCACCCAGAACATTTGCGAGCTGCGTAACATCAGGAACTTTGCCTGGATTCTTGTCTGGGCCACGAAATTCTGCGTAGGGTATATGTACCGATCCCGGAATATGCTGGTCTAAATACGCCTTCTTATCACTGCGAATTTCGAGAACCGTCGCGCGCTCGGCTTCTAGAAGATCGATCAATTCAAAACTACCAATAATCGGACCGATCGAGGCTGCGTTTGCGATACCTGTAATTATTAGGCCGGCAATCGCCGTCAGTATTTTGCATAAGTTCATTGCGCTTATTTCCTTAACCCTACCTGTAATAGGTTAATCATTTTTTGTTAGATCTTAAAAGAATAATTTGATTAATGCTTATAACCTTTTATTTTAACGGTTTCTTTGCGTGGGACACACGTGACGCCCCAATAGAAAACCCCGCCTTGCCACATGTTTCGTTTTGCGACCAGAGACACGCGCCCTCCAAATCTTAAAACTCGATGGCTTCATTTTCTGCCTCATGAGACGGATCACTTCAGCCTCCTTGAGTTCGAACGATGACTCGATGGCCTCAAACGGGGTCCTATCTTCCCAAGCCATTTCGATAATTCGGCTAATTTCATCGACTGTTAATATTTTTTTTCTAACAGCCATTTCAGCGACTCCTGCGTAGAAGTTGAAAATTTAGATGCATCGCCCGACTCGAAACCAAGCCTAAGCGCATTACATTGCGCTTTTCCTAACTCCACGCCCCACTGATCGTAGGAATTGATATTCCACAGGATCCCTTGAGTAAAAACCTTGTGCTCATAAGCCGCAATTAAAGCACCCAAGTTCTCTGGCGTCAGCGCATCCATCATAATTAGTGAGCTAGGTCTGTTACCCGGAAAAGTTCGATGGGATGCGAGTCGTATCGCATCCGATCTAGACCATCCGTCAGCGAGCATCTTTTCAAGAACCTTATCTGTCGACATTCCGAACGCCAAAGCCTCGGCCTGTGCCAGACAATTCGCATTCAGCAAAGAGTGCGATTCATGGTCTGTATTGATCGGATTTGCGGTCAAAATAAAATCAACCGGGCAGACCATGGTGCCTTGATGTAGCAGTTGGTGGAATGCATGTTGGCCATTGGTACCGGGTTCGCCCCATATCACCGGACACGTATCATAGTCTAAAGGCTCGCCAGCCCGATCTACCCTCTTGCCATTAGACTCCATTTCCATTTGTTGTAGGTATGCTGGAAAGCGGTGCAAACGTTGTTCGTATGGCAAGATCGCATGAGTGTCTAAGCCAAATCCATTTCTATACCAGATCCCGATCAGCGCCATTAATATCGGAATATTATGATCAGCAGGCGCGTTTTGAAAATGTCGATCCATCTCTCTTGCACCAGAAAGCAAGCGATCAAACACCTCGGGGCCCATTGCGATCATCAGGGACAGCCCTATTGTCGACCAAACAGAGTAGCGGCCACCAACCCAATCCCAGAATCTAAACATCCGCGTATCTGCAATACCAAAAGACCGCATGGCTTCGACATTAATTGATAAAGCTGCGAAATGTTCTGCAATAGCGGTCTCGCCTAACACATTAGATATCCATTGTTTAGCTTTGGCAGCGTTGTGCATTGTTTCCTGTGTCGTGAAAGTCTTTGATGCAATTAATATCAGGGTGGTACGCGGATCGAGGGTGACTAATACGTCATGCAAATGGGCACCATCTACGTTGGATACGTAATGAAGTTTCGGCCCATCAATCATCGGCTTGAGAGCTTCAGCGACCGTCAAAGGTCCTAAACCTGAGCCACCAATCCCAATATTGACCACGTCTGTAAAAGCTTCACCTGTGGCACCAACAAATATACCTTTTCGAATATCTTCAGCGAAGCCATAGGCTTGATTACGTGCTTGAATCACGGATGGCGTGACCGGAGCACCATCAACTGTAAAGTTATCTGTGGATTTGCCACGCAGGCCGACATGAAGTACCGCCCGATTTTCGGTGGTATTTATGCGATCGCCAGCAAACATCGACGCACGCGTCTCTAGGAAATCAGAGGTGCACAATAAATCAACTAACTTGGAAAGAACCGCACAATCGAGCCAGTGCTTGGAATAATCAAGTCGTAACCCTGCGCCCTCGGCAACGAAACGCGACGCTCGCCCCGGATCGTTTTTAAAAAGGGTGGTAAGTGTCTGATCCCAATGTCTTGATATGGATGAAATCTCGTCAATCAAAATCATACTCAGTGAATAATAGGTGGCCCAGGGTCTGACGAATTATCGGTGTCATCATCTTCGATTTCTTCTAGTTCTTCCTCTAAATCATCATCAAACATACCCGCCTGTTCAAGATTTGCGACCAGTCCTTCCGGCATCTGCTGATTGAATTCTTCAATTAAATCACGCACGACCGTTTGCAGTGCCTCGACCGCAATTTGATGATTCTCGCGTATCGCGTCATCTTCGATATCCATCTGTCCGTGCCAATAAAGACAGGCTGCCATGGCATCATGCGCCTCATTCGCAACCTGGTCATAGAAACCCTGATGCACTCCATCTTGCGATTCCGCACGATACACAGTGATGCTCAGGTCAGCATCGTCACTCCACGGTTCGAGTGTTGGTTGTCGCAGTATCATACGCACCAAATACAGCCGCTGGCGGTTTTCGAGAATACAAAGGGCATCATCTAACCTTACAGGTACACCGTCCTCCCGCTCCACAAGCGATACATAGGCGGCCATCACTGGGGCACTTAACCATGGCGTTTCGTTATCTTCTCCAACCAATTGATCAGCCAACAGACAATGCAAGCACTCAAGGTCCGGGGCTTTCAACGCATATTCTGCCTGGAATATAGTGAGGTCATCTGTCTGACCGGCGTGATGAAAGTCCTGATTGAACAACGTGACCGCGTGTTCAGTATGTGGAACATCATCAAAGAGTTCGAATGCTTGCAATCTTGGATCCTTCTAAATTCAGCACCATAACCGTGTAGTTAGTTGATCGAGACGATAGGGCAGATTAAAAAAAAACGCACTGTTGTTTCGATCCGGAATACACTTGGATGCTACTAGGTTTCTCTGAAAAAGATAGGAAGTGAATATGTTCAGATTTTTCTCTGATCGTAAATGGATATTATGGGCGTGGCTTGGCTCCGCACTTATTTTATCGTCCCTGTGGGTACAAGTAAAAATTGATGTTGAAATCAATGAGTGGTTTGGCGAATTTTACGACATGATTCAAAAGGCACTCGCAACGCCAAACGCGATCACAATCGAGGAATATTGGGCAAGCTTGTTTAGTTTCATCTATCTCGCAGGCATATATGTAGCAATTGCTGTTGTGGTTAGTTATTTCACCTCGCACTATTTGTTTCGATGGCGCGCATCGATGGTTGAGTGGTATCACGCGGTCTACGATAGGGCGAGAGCGATCGAGGGGGCTGCCCAACGTGTCCAGGAAGATACAATAAAATTCTCGCGTATCATGGAGCAGCTTGGTACCAGTCTGATTGAAGCGATCATGGTTCTGATTCAATTCATACCGATACTTTTTGGCTTATCGATGGGCATCCCTATCTTCTTTTTCGGTGACTGGCAATACGGTCTGCTAACAGGTGCATTAGTCTGGAGTGTTGGTGGTACGTTATTTTTAATCGGATTGGGGTGGCTACTCCGGTTGGTCGGTATCGAATACGACCTCCAGAAGAAGGAAGCCGCCTACAGAAAAATATTGGTAATCGCCGAAGACGACGAGACAGTGAGGCCAAAAACAATTGGGGAGTTATTTGAGGGCGTGAGGAGCATTCATTATTTAAGCTATCTTCGCTACTTGTATTTCAATATCGGGCGCATCGCGTATCTGCAAGCGAATGTGCTGAGCGCATACGTCTTATTGGCTCCTGCGATCGTGGCAGGTGTCGTAACCCTGGGTGTTATGCAGCAGATTATTAGAGCATTCGGGCGTGTCGAAGGTTCTATGCAGTATTTGTTAAAGGCTTGGCCTACAATTATCGAATTATTAAGCGTTTACAAGCGTTTAAGAGAATTTGAGAGACGTATTCATGAATCTGAGACGGGCGCATTGCGGACCTAGTTCTTGCTCCCGATTCATTATGCGTTTCACCTGAGCACCGACGCTTTTGAAACGCCGAAGAGAGACGATGGATGGAAAAACTAGCTCTCGTAACTGGCAGCACGAGTGGCATCGGCCTTGGAATTGCGCGTTCACTTGCCGAAGCTGGGTACCGCTTGGTTCTTAACGGGTTCGGGACGCCGGACGCAATCGATTCGGTACTCTCTGATATTGGGTCGTTGAGTTCATCAGAACCAATCTACATCGGAACAGATCTAACGAACGTTTTTTCGATTGAGAAGGCGATCAGTGAGCTCTTATCTAGCGAAGGAACTGTCAGCATTTTAGTTAATAATGCTGGCATGCAACACATCGCCCCGATAGATAAATTTCCTGTCGAGAAATGGGATCAAATTATCGCGTTAAATTTGAGCGCCTCATTCCATACAACAAGATTGTGCTTGCCCGCCATGAAGGAACAGAACTATGGACGCATCATCAACATCGCAAGTGTTCATGGGCTAGTCGCCTCTATAAACAAACCAGCGTATGTAGCGGCTAAGCATGGTTTGGTCGGTCTTACTAAGGTAACAGCCCTCGAGACTGCAGAGCTGAATATTACATGTAATGCAATTTGTCCGGGATGGACACATACACCGCTCATTCAAACGCAAATCGAACAACGTGCATTCGATTTGAGCGTCAGCGAAGAAGAAGGTGGTCGAGCATTATTGTCTGAAAAGCAACCTTCTAAACAATTTGTTACAACAGACCAGCTGGGGGAACTGGTTCGGTTTCTTTGTACTGAAGCAGCATCACAGATTACCGGTACCAACCTACCAGTGGATGGTGGCTGGACAGCGCAATAAAACCGTCCTGACGAGTCGCGTCACTTGAGCTAAATGCAACGAAAACGAGTCTAGTCGCATCTGATAAATATTTGATAACGAGACCCCACCACGCCCCGATTGATAACACGGTTTTTTCGTTTCAATCACAACTTTTTGATCCTGAGAGGTCCTGACGAGTGGTTGGACTGAGATCGCTCAACGGCGGTCAAAAAGCGATAACTGTAAGTGTGACAAGATGGATTTTGGCTAGAGGTACCCCGCAAGATGACCGGCGTAACTCGTCATCGTTATTACAAGAACGAGCTCGAGTGGTGATCTCTTAAAAACGACACTCATCAGCAAGCTCAGCAATGCAAGACATGTAGTAAAACCGGAATAAACTGACTGGGTGAAGATCGGATTTACTAAAACAGTAAGCAATAGACCTACCACAACCGCATTCACAAACATCATTTGTTTTTTGAATCCAATCATAGATTGACCCAAGCTAACTGCCGCAACCATGAGAACCATACCCGGTAAAAAAATTGCAATTACAGCGACTAGAGCCGCTAAACCAAGCGATTCGGGCAACAAAATAGTTCCAATAAACGCGGCGACCGAAAATAACGGTCCTGGAACAGCTTGAGCGACGCCGTAACCCGCCAAAAAAGAAGTTATGTCGATCGAGGGCACAAATTCAGCCTGCAAGAATGGGAGGACCACATGACCACCCCCAAACACAAGCCCACCACTCAAAATGTTACCCGTCAAAAGTGCTATCCATTGCGAATCGGACTCGAAGAAGACAGCTATCGACATCAGCACAATCCAAATCGCGAAACTTATAATCCCAGTAACTTTCGACTTGGATCGATCGAAATTGAAAGCATCATTTTTAACGGTGCCTTTCAATGCGAATCCTATAATCAAGGCGAGCCCGATAAGAGCCACTTGGGTCAACACAATTGGGAAAGCAAAAAACGTAATCGCGGCAATTAAAGCGGTAATTTTTGTTTCACGGTCAACGCAAAGCTGATACCACATGCTAAGCAACGCTTGGGTCACGACTCCGACTGCGACAATCTTCATTGCCGCTATCAACCAGCCAGCGGTGAAGGAGCCACCCTGTAACACCCATAAAGCAGCGATAACCATGATAATGACGCTCGGCAGCGTAAACCCACTCCACGCCGCGATAGCACCTTTGGTGCCTCCGAGACTGAAACCGAGCGCCATTCCTACCTGCGATGATGTGGGCCCAGGAATGACTTGGCTCAGTGCGACCAAAGAGGCATAGTGCTCATCAACCATGAGCTTGTCTTTTTCTACGAATTCGCGTCGAAATATCCCGATGTGCGCGACGGGTCCACCGAAAGACGTACAGCCAAGCCTCAGAAATCTAGTGAAGATTTTAAACCAATGCACTGACGCAAGACCTTTCATGGAATCTACCAATTCATCAGAAATTAATCTGCGAAATCAGTCTGGCCATTTCAATACAAAGCATCGATCGCTTCTTGGTAATGTTTAACCACTAAGGATCGTTTGATTTTCTGGGTAGGTGTTAGTAAACCATTTTCAATTGTACACGGCTCATCTAACAGCAGGCCCTTACGGACTTGCAGTAAAGGTGGTTTGTTACTGTTGTAACGCTTGAGTACACTTGCGATAGTAGTATCAGGATCGTCTGTCTCAAACTCACTGTTAAGGCAGATAAGCGCGCTCAGTGAAGGCTTTCCATCTCCGACAACAATCACTTGGTCTACTTCAGGGTAAATTGTGATCTCTTGTTCAATCGGGGCTGGCGCGACATTGTCACCGCCTGAATTCACGATAAGATCCTTAAGTCTGCCGACAATACGAATATGTCCATCAGGATCAATCTCAGCTAGATCTCCAGTATATAACCATCCGTCTCGTATAGTCGCTTCGGTAGCCTCGGGGTCTTGCCAATAACCGCGCATAACATTTTCACCGCGGACGAGCAATTCGCCCTCGTCAGTGAGGCGCACTTCTACCTCGGGTAGCGCAGGTCCAACAGTTTCTGCCCTCGCAGAGCCAGGCCGATTCACGCTAATTACTGGTGACGCCTCGGTCTGCCCGTACCCCTGAAGAATACCAACCCCGAGACCTCTAAAAAATCTGGAGATTTCCGGGTTGAGTGCTGCCCCGCCCGAAACGAAATACTGCAAACGACCACCAAAGCGTTTTCGGACTTTATTTCGTACCAAGCGCTCACAAATCCAATTAGTACAATGATCCTTTAAAGTTAATTTTGATTGATTACCAAGATTGATCGCGGTTTGAAAAATTTTCTGTTTCAAGCGTCCGCTTTTAGTAACCTGCGCCGTGATCCTGCCGTAAAGCAATTCGTAGAGCCTTGGAACCGCAGTCATTAAGGTTGGTTTAATATCGGCCATCAAGGTCGCAAGCTTATCCAGCCTTTCGCAGTAAAATATCTCGCCACCTAAATGAAGCGGCAGATAAAGGCCTGCCATATGCTCATAGGCGTGGGCCAGCGGCAGAAAAGACAAAAACCGATGTGGTTGGTCGATTTCCGCATCGCGAAGAACTGTCAAAATGCTCGTAACATTTGCAAAAATATTATTCTGAGTAAGTTCAACCAGTTTGGGCTGTCCGTTAGTACCAGATGTCGGAATAAGCGCGTAGAGACTGTCTGGATCTTGATTAGGAACTAATTTATCGTTTCGCTGCGTAAGGTTGGGAAACAAAATCTTTGATTGATCGTCAGCCGTGTACCACAAAATCTGACTCGCGGAGTCAATAGACTTTAATCGATCACTCAACTCCCCAACTGATGTGACCACTGCCGATGCCTGAGACCTATCCAACAAATATTCGATCTCATGTTCTTGATGGGTTGTGTATGCCGGCACTAGAACGAGCCCATAACGATTGCAAGCGACGGCGGTTACTGCCCATTCAGGGCGATTTTCCATCAGAACCAAGATACGTTGGCCTGATTTGAGCCCGTCAGTCTGCCATTGGGTGCAGAGCCGATGTACCGCATCGATCACGTCCGCTCGACTAAAAGAGATCCACTGGTCACCTTGCAACCGATACAGACATGGCGCTCGGGGATTTTGTTTCTCAAGTTGAAGGATTGGGTCTACTAACATCTGCGCTACTTGTTCCCACTACAATAAAGTGTGTCAATAATTGGAAACCGAGTAAATAACTCGAGTACCCCTGACAGGATGTCTGTCTTGACGTCATCACGTCACTTTTCCGGTCGTTTCAATTCTTCGGCGGCGTTTTCCCAATACTCGTGGGTGTTTTCGGTTAAGGCATCCCTCACCATTAAGACTACCGAAAAAATGATAGTAAGGGCTACTGCCACGGGGGTGAACCAATCGGGCAATTTAAACGGTGGTTTAACAGTGTCGGCGTAGACCTCTAATTTTGCCGAGTCAGCGACACCTTGATTTGCGAATCCCACGGTCGCACCAGAGTAAAGCCAAACCGAAGCAATCTGGTTGGGTTTAGCCTTTAGTTGACCGCCCTTTCCCGTAACATTTCGACCTACGTATTTGCCTTCGATCGTAAGATCATAACCACCCCCAGAATCATCCTGCGGGCTGCTCCATTCGATTACCCATGTCCTGCGGTCTGGCACGAGGAAATCTTCGAAGGTGTTGAATTTTTTTTGCTTGGACGACAAATTTAATTCTTACTCCGGCGCTGATAAACATCCAGGGGCGTCGGTAGTCTTCTTCTACCCATAGATCTGATATTACTACTCCACCAGTTTATCTCATATCCGGCCAATAGTTCTTTGTGTAATGAGCCTTGTAACCCTTCCCCCGGACCTTAAGTAAGGGGAATTGTGCAAACAGGCTTCGCTGATGCTATCGTGATGCGCATATACCTATCGCTCACCAACCAAAAAAATGCATCGGACGATGCAAGAATTGGGCACGTTAAGCACGAAATCGAGGGCGAAGGTACTCGGCAGATACAAAATATAGCTAAGGAAACAGTCAGAAAACTTAATTTTTAGGGTTGTGTGCTGGTGCCAATGGCGGGACTTGAATCCGCAATCCCCGTTTTTAAGGTAGTTCGATCATATAACCGACTTGGAGATCATATGACTCGCAGGCCATTTGGAGACTCATTAGCTTCACTAGCTGTTACTTGCTTCGCAGTGACATGCTCATTTGCGCCAGAGGTCTTTGCACAGAGCATTGATCGATGGAAGATTGATTCAAATAAGCACCCGAGTTTATCTGTAATCACCAAAAATCCACCAGAAAAACAGTTGTTAGATATGACTGTTTACAAGTTCGAAATTGAGCATGGGGGCTGTGGTGGGGATCAGAGTTGGTCAGATTGCGACAATGATCGTCAACGGGTCGAGTTGAAAGATGGATACAAAGTCGGTCTTCAAAGTTTTGGCTCAAAGACAAAACAGATACGACGCTATTATCGCACCAATATTTTTATACCTGACGAAAGCCAATTTCCAGATACGTCTCCGATGACACAGATGATTCATCAAGTGAAGTTGCATCAAAAAAATCAACCGATCTGGATGATCCATTACCATAAGGAGGGGTTAAAAATTTCCACAGACACTGCCCGAGGCGGTGCTTGTTTCGTAAATAAAAAATATGTTCCTCGTGGGAAGTGGATCGAAGTTGAAATATTTGCCGACTATACAAAGGGTAAGGAGCGTATCAAGAGAGATGAGCCATTCTTTCTTTATCGCATTAACGGCAGAAATGTTTGCTCTATTAAAACGCCGTTGATTACCGAGCGAGGATTGAAGGACGGAGGTAGGAAGAAACTCCAGTTGAAGTTCGGAATCTACAACACCTTCCCTTCACGTTGGCTACTATTGCAACCTGAGAATTTGGATTGGATACAAAGGAATAATATCTCTTTTGCCGCTTACCACCAAGATTCAAAAGGCCAAAGTAACGGTGCGGTCAGTTCAAAATTGGGCACTCCGTTTGAATTTGATTGGCCCATAAAGCTGCCTAAACAAACAATCTACTTCACAGATTGGGAGATAGCGGATAGCCGAGAAAAGCTTGGTAAGCCAAGATTCGAACTAGTAGATACGAAACCTGAGGTGAACAAACGTCCGTCCAATGCGAAAGCTGTATGTACCAACGCAAGCATTGGGTGGATGAGAGGCAAGGAAGGTGATAAATGGATTGAAAAAGCTAAGGGACTTGGATTAGATCGAAAATCGTGTAAAGAGCTTCTGAGGCAATGAAAAAGTTCCTCCAACGCGAACTGTGCTTGATCGTCTCTGGTGCTCTGTTGGCTTTGCAGAGTTCCAATACACTGGAGGCTAGACCATCAATTTATGAAAGAGCAGGCTAGGTGGTTTCAGTTCTAACGAGGACCCCACCTATGTGCAAAAGTACCAACTTATAAGACCGATGAATTCAGAGCTTGAGGAGATACCATTTAAATGGCGATCAAAGGCGCATTGGCGGCGTGGCTATGCAGCGGATTGCAAACCCATGTACATGGATTCGATCTCGGCATACTCATTTATAATATTCAAATATCCTAATGTTTTATTTGCAATTAATTATATTAGGTGAAGACGTACCTCACGTTTGATTCGACACATCGTAAGCGATTTGCGCGAGCGGTACCGAACCTGCAAGAATTTGAACTGTTGCTGATCCCTGATATCGTTTCACGAAAGATTAATCGAGGCGAATACGTTGATTAAGTGGATGCTGATATGGCAAATCCTAAACGGTGGAGTAGTCATATCGGGGGTTACATTTGATACACAGAAGGCATGCGTCGAAGCAGGTGGCTCTTATGGGCATATTCCACCATACTCCGTAGACGATGATGGTGATCTTGAGAAACTAGGCGGGACAACTGTTTTTAGATGTGTGCCCATAAAAGAGTGAAGACACAGGTAAATTCGTTTTAAGAGGCAGATAATGCAAAACCTTCTCATTGGTACCGGGATAGTTTTGGTAGTTGCGGGATTGTTGTACCCCTATCTGAAGCTGTTACCTTTTGGCCGCTTGCCGGGTGACATTGCATTCAAGTCTGGTGATACCTCGTTTTTCTTTCCCATCGTCACCTGCATTGTAATTAGTATTGTTTTATCAATCGCTCTAAATTTATTTAGGTGAATAGGAGATGTCTTATGTCGAAGTACTTCGTAACAGCGAACTATACGAGTTCTGCAATGAAGGGAATGATAGAAAATCCACACAATAGAGAAGAGGCCATCAAAAGGTTACTCGAAAAAATGAACATCACCCTTGACTGTTTTTACGTTTCAGCCACAGGACATATTTTCATGGTGATCACAGGGAGCAACGTCGATGTTGGAGCCATGGCTTTGGTCGTCGGGTCCACCGGAAGCGTCGAGAACACTTCTGCAGTGGAAGTATTCACAGCAGAAGAGCAGGTAGGATGGATGAAGCTAGCAGGATCGACCACCGGAGCATACAAACCAGCAAACTCTTAACCAAGAAGCAACTTAGGTAATCAAAATCCGTTTCGGCGGAGATTTTTTGTTACAGTTCCATGTGCGGCTTTAGCCTGAAGAATTTTGGAAGATCCAGGTGCAATTCTTTGATGATGACAGCGAGATTCACGCAAACTATTGATTTAACTGGTGCAAGTGGCGGGACTTGAACCCGCGACCTCCCCCTTACCAAGGGGGTGCTCTACCAGCTGAGCCACACCTGCAACGGTCGAGAAGTATTATGAAGCGGGCGCGTCAAGTCAACATGCAACGTAAGATTGAAGTCGCGGAAATCGAAGAAGTTTTAAGTACTGATCGACCATTTGATTCCATAATTGATGTTCGGTCCCCATCTGAATTTGCGGAAGACCATCTTCCTGGCTCAATAAATCTACCCGTACTCGACGACGTCGAGCGATCCGAAGTTGGTACCCTGTTTAAACAGATAGATCCTTTTATTGCGCGAAAAAAGGGTGCCGTTCTCATCAGCCACAATATTGCAAAACACATTGATACATTTATCGAAAAATCAAAGGACTGGAGACCTTTGATCTACTGCTGGCGTGGAGGGCAACGCTCGACATCTATGGCTCTGGTCATGCACGAAATCGGGTGGCCAGTTACATTACTTCGAGGAGGCTATAAAGCTTACCGTAAAGAGATACAAAACGGTTTAAACCAAATGATTCTAAACACCGAGTTCATCGTGATCACAGGTCCGACGGGCTGCGGAAAAACCGACCTCTTAGCCGAAATAGCACGGAAAGGCCAACAGGTTCTCGATCTAGAAGCGTTGGCATGTCATCGGGGTTCAATACTCGGTGCGGAACCAGAAAAAAACCAACCCTCACAAAAACTTTTTGAAACGCGTCTTTACGACGCACTCAGAAATGTTGACCAAACAAAGCCTGTGTTTATTGAGTCTGAGTCATCAAAAATCGGAGACATTCATTTACCAAAACAACTTTTTCAAAGCCTCATCGACGCGAGGGCGATCGCGGTAGACTGTGAACGTGCAAAAAGAGCCCAGTACTCTGTAGAGCGATACAGTCACCTGACCGAGGCTTCGGAAAATACTGAGTCATTAATCAAACAACTAAGATTTCGTCACGGAAAGCGACAAATAGAGGAATGGGTTCAGTTTATTGCCAAAAAACAATGGACAGAACTCGCAGAAAGCCTCTTAGAACATCATTATGACCCAGCCTACAAACACTCTCAGAGGCGTTTTCAGGTTGAACAACTCTTGGAACTTAAATCGCCAGGACTTTTGGTAGACGGCTCTGCACTGGATTTATTTATATCAAAACACACATAGCCACGGCGATATTAGAGAAATGCTGGGAGAAGTTATGGCGCGAACGTAACTCTTTTTTGATTTAATTATTGATCTTCTTTTGTTCTATACCTAGAAATACTCTTCGATCTCGGATAAGACCGTTGGATCTTCTATCGTTGAGGGCATCGTGTAGACGTCACCGTCGGCGATTTTACGGAGAGTGCCCCGCAATATCTTTCCAGAACGAGTTTTTGGTAATCGATTGACAATTATTGCCCTGTTAAATGATGCTACAGCACCAATCGATTTCCGAACTGATGCGATTAATTCCTTTTCCACTTCGGCGTTGGACTGCGTAGTGCCATCTTTGAGCACCACCAGACCCAATGGCAGTTGACCTTTTAAGTCATCGGCCACACCGATGACTGCGCATTCCGCCACCGATGGATGGGCTGCCACGATTTCCTCCATTTCACCAGTCGACAGACGATGACCTGCGATATTGATGACGTCATCCGTCCGACCCATGATGAACACATACCCCCCTTCATCAATAAAGCCACCATCGCCCGATAGATAGTAGCCCGGATATGTGCGGAGATAACCATCTTCGAACCGAGTTTGATCACCCCAAATCGTCGGTAAACAACTTGGTGGAAGTGGTCGTTTAACGACCACACTGCCCTGCTCACCAGGGGGAACTTTTTCACCTTTTTCGTCTAAGATCTCGACCTTGAAACCTGGGGTCGGCATTGTCGCAGAACCTGCTTTTGGCTTGAACGACTCCAGCCCTCTCGGGTTAGAGGCTATTGCCCAACCTGTTTCTGTTTGCCACCAATGATCGACAACAGGTAGGCCAGAAAGGTCGTGTAACCAGTGATAGGTTGGTGGATCAAGTCGTTCGCCTGCTAGGTAAAGGGCCTTTAGCGAGTCAAGCTTGTAATTTTTAAAGTGGTCGCCGAGAGGGTCCTCTTTACGAACAGCCCGGAACGCAGTCGGTGCAGAGAATAAAATTTTGACACTATATTCTTCGACAACCCGCCAAAAAGCTCCCGCGTCTGGCGTCTTTACGGGCTTGCCTTCGTACAATACGGTCGAACATCCGAACAATAAGGGGGCGTAGACGATATAAGAATGCCCTACAACCCAACCCACGTCGCTTGCAGCCCAGAAAACCTCGCCCGGATTCATATCGTAAACCGCACTCATGGAGTAACACATGGCTACAGCGTGTCCACCATTGTCGCGGACCACTCCCTTGGGTTTACCAGTGGTGCCCGACGTATACAAAATATAAAGCGGGTGCGTGGCACTCACCGCAACACATTCTACAGCTTGAGCAGTCTCCATTAGTTCAGACCACGTGATATCTCGATCAATTGTCGGCTCGAATTTGGCCTGTGAACGCTCCAGTACAACGACATGATCAGGCTTCTTTTCAGATAGGTCGATTGCTTCATTCACGATGGGCATGTACTCAAGGACCTTATTGATCTCGATGCCACAAGTCGACGTAACAATTACTTTTGGTGCTGCGTCTGACAAACGCGACGCTAATTCATTGGGCGCGAAACCACCAAACACTACCGAATGGATTGCACCAATGCGGGCGCATGCCAGCATCGCTGTGACAGCTTCAGGAACCATCGGCATGTAAATAACGACCCTATCGCCTGCGATAACGCCAAGCGAGGCCAGACCGCCCGCGAATCGAGCCACTTGCTCTTGCAACTGTGAGTATGTAATTGATTTTTTGGTGTCGGTGACCGGTGAATCGTAGTAAATAGCAACCCGGTCACCTTGGCCTGCCTCAACGTGGCGATCGATTGCATTGTGACAGGTGTTGAGAATGCCATCGGGGTACCATCGTTCGATCCCGTTTATGTCATCTGCGAGCGCAACTTGTGGTTTCTGCACCCATTCAATAAGGTCGATTTTATCTAGCCAGAATCCCTGTGGATCAATAATGGATCGATCGTATTCGCTTTGATAGCTCATGAAACATGCCTACTATGTGTTTCTATTATTTTTACCTGAAGGATGTTAATGAAAACACGCGAAATGTCTTTACGACGTTTCGGTGGTAACTCGGCCAACCCGCTGAGGACTCAAACCGAGTTCTCTCCACGCTTTTATGAGGTCGCGTGCACCTGCCGGTTGGATTGCGACCAAAAGCGGACCACACGTCTGTGGATCAAATACAACCGGGTCAGGTGCCCCCATACCAACTGAGCCAGCATAAAGTTGATTCGATTCATATGCCGTTGAATGAATACCACGCCGTGTGCAACGTGCAACGTCATCAAAGACATCAATTTCGTCGGTCCATTCTATTGAAAAACCTGCGGTGCCGAGCATTTCCTTGATGTGACCAGCTAAGCCAAAACCTGTGACATCTGTCATTGCATTTACGCCATGCTCCACAGCAAGACGGCTCGCATTCGATAATGACCGAGTTGCCTGTTTGATCCAGCAATCGATGGAGTTTCCTACGCTTTCTCCAGCAGATAAGGCCGCGAAAAGAATGCCCGAACCGATAGGACCAGTTAACCATAACTCATCATCCTGCTTTACGCTTTGTTTGGAAAAAGACAACAATCCTTCTCCTTCGATCGAGACGCCAATCATCGGCTGATCCAGTGAGAAACTATGCCCCCCAACCAGAATAGTTTCATATTTAGCGGCCCCGTCCTTAATACCTCGAATGGCCTCGGCAAACTCCTCCGATTCCAGATTCTCGTTATCCGCGCGTTGGACAGCAATCAGTGATAAACAGGAGGTAGGGGAACCACCCATCGCCCAAATATCACTGACAGCGTGACGAACTGTTAGAAATCCCATCAGGTACGGATCGTTAACAAGATACGTCAGCGCATCAATTGATCGGAAGCGTATGCGATTACCTTGCACTTCTATGGCTGCATCCTCAAAGTGTTCCGAAAAGGCCGTCTGCAATATCCCTCCAGGTAGTTTGGCAGCACAGCCTTCACAGCGCATAACTCCGCCTTTTAAAATGGCTTGAGGGCTAAATCGGCGCATGAATCGACGATCTATTACGTCCTTAACGCGGAACATTAGTCGACCTTCTGCGACAAACGGGCCTCGAATTCCTATCGCTTTCCCATCGCCAAGATTCAACAGCGTCAACCAATGTTTTTGCGGACTAAACGCTCTTTGTGTCAGCCCTCTTAATTTGGCCCAAATAGTGTCTGCTAAATATTCTCCAGCTCGCACGGCCATTACTCCCGAGCGACCGCGCGGTGTCTCAAGGCTCACAATATCACCTGCAGCATACAGATGATGCGAGCCTTGCACGCGCAACATTTGATCGACTTGCAGAAAACCGTCATTCGTTGGCAATGACGACTGGGCGATCCATGATGGGGGGCTAACCGGTGTGGCAACACAAATAGCGTTTGCAGGAATCGTCTGACCGCTATCAAGTAACACTCCGGTTTTGCTCACTTCGACTACGGACCGTTCATCAATCAGGTTGATATCCCGCTGCGCGAGTGAGCGCCTTATCTGATCCGCTCCTGCCTTAAGTGAGGGATCGTCCTCAAAGCGATACTTCGAAATAACCGTGATTTCACAATCCCGTCCATAACGTTCACGAAAAGAGAAAGCGAGCTCTATTCCCGCCGCCCCGCCACCAACAATGGCCAGTGATGGATTAGGGACCTTAATTGCCTGATCAAGGAACGGTAACACTCGCAACAGATCCCTAATAGGTTTCACGTAATAACAATGTGGGTGTCGACTCGGAAAACTGTCAGCAGGAGACGCCCCAGTATTCAGTACACAATTATCGAATTTCAAAGTCAGCGGAGTTGACGAAACGGCTTGGTGATGAACAGTCAATGTTTGTTTTATCGAATCAACTGCACATAAAGACGCTCTGATGAATCGAGCACCAGCTTGAGAACACAAGGCTGCAACATCAATAAATAGCTCTTCTTCAGTATAATGATGGGAGAGAAAGCCGGGTAGCATTCCGGAATATGGTGTCGTTGACTCGGGATTGATAACCACCAACCGAACATCAGGAAGTGGATCCTTAATGAATCGTCGAATCAACGCAATATTTGCATGCCCCGCTCCGACTAATACCAGCGTCTGGGTGGGTTTTTGAATCGACTTATCCACCAATTATCCGCACAGGTTCACGCATGGTGACTAATTCTTCCGCTGCCGTCGGATGGATCCCGATAGTTCGATCAAAATCTGATTTTGTTGCGCCTGCTTTCAAGGCGACACCAAACCCCTGGAGTATCTCACCGGCATCTGGTGAAAGCATGTGAAGACCAAGAATTCTATCGGACTCAGCATCAACGATCAGTTTAAATATGCTCTGCTCTTGCCGGCCACTTAAAGTATGCTTCATGGGCCTAAAGCGACTCACAAAGACCTTCGCGTGATGCCCTTTTGATATTACCTCTTCTTCTGAAAGACCAATAGCTCCGATATTTGGCTGACTAAAAATTGTGGTCGGAATCAGGTCGTAATCGACTACCGCAGCTGGCTCGTCAGCAAAAAGATACTTAGCGAGTGCCATGCCTTCTGCCAGAGCCACGGGAGTCAGTGCCATGGTGCCAGTCACATCACCAACCGCATAAATCGAAGATTCTCTCGTTTGAAAATTATCGAACACTTCTATAGATCCGTTCAGACGGGTTGTTATTGCTGTATTTTCGAGACCAAGATTTGATGTGTTTGGGACACGACCAACCGCCATCAACACATCATCAACAAGAAGGTCGTCATCCTGATTATCAGAGTGATCTACCCGTATGCCATCCGCCACTTGCTCAAAACCGAAAACACGATGATTCAGTCGAACATCCACGCCCTTGTTTTTCATTTCTTCAATTAATTGATTTACGATCTCTCGATCAAAATCTTTTAGCAAGTTGGGGCCGCGATACGATAATGTAGTTTCAACGCCGAGACCCGCAAAAATCCCAGCAAATTCGACCGCGATATAGCCTCCACCAACAACGAGAATTCGGTCAGGTAATTCTTGCAGGTCAAAAATTTCGTTGCTAGTTTTAGTTAACTCTTTCCCCGGCATTTCAGAAATTCGTGGCCATCCCCCTGTAGCGATCAAAATTCTCTGCGTGGTTAGGTTATGAGTACCCACACTCACGGTATGTGGATCGATTATTTTTCCTCGACCACAAAACAGCTCAGCCCCTGAATTACTCAGTAATTGATCATAAATAATATTCAAACGATTGATTTCATTTATTTTTTTATCACGGAGCTTCGACCAGTTGAAGCCATTATGTTTTAGATCCCATCCGTAGCCTGAGGCATCTGTTATCGCCTCAGAGAAGCTCGAACCATAGACATACAATTTTTTCGGAACACAACCCACGTTGACACATGTTCCTCCTAGATAGCGGTCTTCGATGACTGCGACTCGGGCGCCAAAATCGGCCGCCATACGAGCAGCACGGACACCACCACTACCGGCACCGATAACGACTAAATCGTATTGACTCATTATGTCCTCATTTCATTAACACGATCGCTTTACCGATCTGTTCGCCATGCCGCATCGCCTGAAATGCCTCAACAAGCTCGTCTGGCAAGACGATCTACTCGACACCGTGATGTACTTTCCCATAGGCAATAGTCGGCTAAAATATTGGCTCTGACTCAGCCAGTAATCATCTTTATTACAAAGTTCGATTGTATTCTGAGTTTTTGGTCGAGTAACGTAACGTTTTTTGACAGAACCTTTAGAAGATTGCAATCTATTGTTTTTCCGCCTAGAAGACTAATAACGGCTATTCGAGCGGGGTTAGCAAACAGGCTGAGGTCTTTATTGAAATAGCCCGCATCGATAGAATCAAGCACAACGTCGAATTGTAGTTGGAGTTCGTGAATGATTAGCCCAGTTCTGTGTTCTCAGTTTCAAACCAATAGCCTCAGCCTGAATACGAGTTATACCTTTTTGACTTTTGGTGATGGCAATACTTGCGATTGGGCTTCTGCGTTCGCATCATTGAAATCTGATACGCGTATAAATTTTTGGGCTCATAGCTTAAAGTTCGCATAGTGAGGAGACATTGACGCATATGGATTCCCCAAATCAAAGTTTAGGACCAATAAAAAAACTCAAAGCTGTTCTTCACTCAGAAGTTGGTCCAGGCATTCTGCTCCTGATTATGGCCATCTTGGCGATGACAATCATGAATTCGCCAATGGCATCCCACTACGAAGATATATTTTCCACTAAAGTAGTCCTTGGTGTCGGACCCATCATCATAGATAAACCTTTTCTACTGTGGGTAAACGACGGCTTGATGGCAATATTCTTCTTCTTAATCGGCCTCGAAATAAAACGTGAGCTTATGGTTGGGCACCTTTCAGACATCCGTCAAGCGCTTCTTCCCTTGGGCGCCGCTGTTGGTGGGATGGCGGCACCGGCATTGATATATTTGATCGTTACTCACGGTGTTGAGGGTGCAGTAAACGGTTGGGCAATTCCAGCGGCTACCGATATTGCATTTGCCGTTGGTGTTTTAGCTCTTTTGGGGCCTCGCGTTCCCGTCGCTCTAAAAGTTTTTCTATTGACTCTCGCGGTCGCTGACGACTTAGGTGCGATTGTCATCATCGCTCTGTTCTATACTGATCAATTAAGCGTTGGGGCACTCGGATTAGCATTTGCCGCGCTTGGCGTTCTAATATTGATGAACCGCCTCAATGTGGGTAACCAGTCCGCATACCTTTTCATTGGATTCATTATGTGGGTAGCTGTACTGAAGTCTGGGGTACACGCAACACTTGCAGGCGTAGCTCTCGGTTTCTGCATCCCATATTCGCTACCCAAACAGGAAACTTCACCCGTGGTTAAACTAGAACATGAGCTCCATGGCTTCTCCAGTTATCTTGTTTTACCGCTGTTTGCTTTCGCAAATGCAGGTGTTGCGATTGGCGAGCAGGGGCTCTCAATTTTAGGACATCCTGTCCCGTTAGGAATCGCGGCCGGCTTGCTCATTGGTAAACCAGTCGGCGTCATGATCTTCTGCTACTTTATCCTTAAATTTGGTATTGCAAGCATGCCCAGACACGTTAACTGGGGACAACTATTTGGAGTCGCCTTCCTGTGTGGTATTGGCTTCACCATGTCGCTTTTCATAGGGTCCCTTGCATTCGGTGGAATGGGCAATCCATTGGCGGGGTTGGATAGGCTCGGTATTTTAACAGGATCAATTATCTCAGCTGTTGCTGGATTCATTGTGTTAAAGAAAGCACTGCCGGACAAATCTCTCGCGACCGTACCGTGATCCAATAAGACCAAGATCAAAAATGCAGCGGCTATGCCCTGGTAATTCTATGTTTGGGAAGAGCACTGTCACGTCATTTCTTCATCAACTGCTTGGCTTGACCGATCCAGTCATCACGCTTTGAGTGACCAGTGAAATGTACGATATTCGTCTCGAGATCTGCAATTTGCAGACCGCGAGACTTGGTTTAATGATGTGATCCCAACCTCGTGCGATTTCTTCTTAAGTCCGGGACCGACTACTTTAATTAATTTTTGCATCGTGTTTGCGCGCGGGTACCTCTGCTATCAAACTCAACGAATGAACAACCTCTGGCTTTTTCGTTTCGCTCTTTTGAATAGCGATTTGAAGGATTGAAAACATCCATTCAGGAAACGTCAGGTGTCGGGGCAAGCGGCTCGAATTTCAGGGTAACTTGGTTAACCGCAACAGTGTTATCAATCACTGTTGCACATAAAACCTTCGACTGAGCGAACATTGCCTCAATCTGCCTAAACGTTTAGCAGTTTAGGGACGTATCCGTTTGGTACATAAAAACTGGAGCCATCTCTATTTTTCATCGGAAAGCGTCTTAGGTCAAAAAAAAAAATATTGTGCAATACAACAAAAATCAACCGCTTGACCTGCATGAGAGGTTTGTCAAAATAACAGATCGTTTAAACAAGAGAATGGTTCTTGAAATCAAACCAAAAACTCGCATCTTCAAACCGTAATAGGAACGTTGTGATCACGGGTCACACTTTTACGGAATTTTCTATCGCGCTCTCAAATGCATAGAGGCTCCAACCTGAAGATTGATTTGGGTTTTGCCGGTCTTCTGCTGACTATGGCCGCCGGAGCTACCAACGATAACTTGGTAAAAACAGCATTTGTGGTAGCAATAACAGCGCTATCCTGGGATTTGTTTGGACTCGACCCGGTTGTTTTAGCCAATATTGCTGCCCTCTGTTTTATTTTACCTTTTGTTCTTTTCGCGGGTCTTGCAGCATTCAAAGCAAATAAACAACCCCCCAAACAGTGGTTATTTACCTTAAAACTTATAGAACTTGTGATTGCATTGATCGCCTGTTTTGCAATTGCAAATCAAATTGGTTGGATTTTACTTATTTGCGTTGCGGGGTTTGGTATCCAATCGGCGCTCATTGGGCCATTGAAATATGCCCTCATTCCCCGATTGAGCAATCCTAGCAAAATCTTGGACCGTAACGCATGGATGGAGACAGCGACCTTTATTGCGATACTTGCCGGGACCATTTTGGCCGCCGATTGGATCGTGTCATCGCCCTACCTATTAATCTGTTTAATACTTGTCTTAGCAGTCACAGGTTGCTTTGGAATTCTCTTCTTGCCCGCTCTTCAAGGCCGCTCCCAAATTGAACAACAGTCCTTGGTTGAGCTAATTAATCAACAAAGAAAAGATCAACGGTCAATGTCCGCGATTTGGTGTCTGAGCGGTTTTTGGGGAGTTGGCTCTGTGTGGCTGACACATCTGCCAATCTTGGCTGTAGATATCTGGCAATTACCACCACAGTCTATTGGAATATTACTGACTTATTTCGTCCTCGGAATCATATTTGGAGCGATTGGTGGTGTTTTGTTGGAGCAGCAAATTCTAGTTCGAAGAATCTTTTTTGGTGCTCTCGCAATGGTGATAGGCAGCCTTTTGATTCAAGTATCAAACCACACAGCTGCTTCCATAGGCCTAATATTGACGAGTGCTGGTGGCGGTTTTCTTGCTTTACCTCTATACACACTGCTACAGGACGACCTAACAGTTGTCGCAAACAGGATCGCAGTGAATAACATAGCAAACGCCTACATGATTGTCCTAGCAGCGATTACATCGATTCTTTTCGTGGGGCTTCTCGGCCTACCTTTGGTGATCTGGTTGCTCATTTTGAGCATTGGCCAACTCCTCCTCTGCCTTTACCATCGCACTAATTTGAGTCTCAGCTAATGCTTCCGGCTTTGGAGGCATCTGCAGGAAATAGCCCTGTTTCTCAATCGACTCAAGAACTTCGGACGCTGTAACGCGTGCCAACTTTCTGGAATCGGTAAGTGGAAGAATCATCACTGATTCCGGTTGACCAAACGCGGCTAGCAAGTCCTCAGGAACTGATTTCAAGCCCTCTTTTTGGTCTACAAAAAGATACATCTCTTCACGTTTGTTGCCTTTGAAAATTTCAACCATGCGCACGAAACACATCCTCCAGAACTGCTTTACGCCATCCTGATGGCTTCCATTCACGACCATCCAGTGAAGCCACAATTTGTCGCTTTTTCACTAGCATTTCCGGAGCAATTCCCAACTCATTAGCAATACCTTGCACCTTAGATTGTCGCTCCTTAAACACCTCCTTTAAATGCTTTGACAGGGGTGGTGGCGGTGGCTCAATAGCGTCAACACCCATAGCATATTGAATCACCGATTTTAATTCCTCACCGTATCGACCCGCTTGTTTGTTACTCAAACCATGCTGACCAACTAATTGATGGTGGCGACCGATATCGCCAGAGGCCGCTAACGAAAACACTGATTGATCGCTCAAGATCTGCTTCCTTGGTTTATCAAATCGGCGGGCTACCCTTTCACGCCATTTAATAAGATGCACCAACCTCGACATTCCTGTCGGACTCAATCGCCATGCATTACCAAATTTATGGATTTGCGTTTCAAGATCGCCATTTACCAGAATAGACGTGTTCCGATCCATAATCGATTGCATTTCCTCGCGCATCCAGTCCAGTCGACCGGCCTTCTCGAGTTGCTCCGATAGAATCTCATACAGTGGCTCGAGCACTAACACGTCTTCCTCAGCGTATTGACGTTGCGCATTCGATAACGGACGACGCGTCCAATCTGAACGAGTTTCTTGTTTAGAAATCTGCTTACCCAGAAGGTCTGACGCAAGGGAGGATAAGCTCGTTGAGATTTTTGTGTTGAGCAGCGCGTAAGCAATCTGAGTATCAAACACAAGTCTAGGAAGCTGTCCCGTAAGTCGAAATAACACCTCATAGTCTTCTTGAGCGGCGTGCAATATCGATGTAACACCGTTACTCAGGCGATTACCCAATTGCTGTAGATCTAAACCAACGAGCGGATCAATTAAAAAAGCTTTCGACTTCACGCCTATTTGAATCAGACCCGGCTTGGGATGAAAAGTTGAGACGCGCACAAATTCTGTATCTAAAGTGATTGCAGGCGACTCTGAAATAACGGCTATCAGATTATCTAGCGCAGTCTGTTGATCAATCCAATTTAAAACCGTCAACGCTGAACCTCAGTGCGCGAAGACAGCGCCTGAGAGAGTGTTGAGATGTCTATATGATTCAATTCACCACCGACAGGGACCCCCTGTGCGAGGCGGGTAACGCAAATAGAGTCACCGAGCCCCGCCACTATTTGATGTGTGGTTGCTTCGCCTTCGACGGTGGACGCCAGGGCCACTAAACATTCGTAAGGCTTTTCTCTTTGCACTCGTTCAAACAACGTTGCCAAACCAATTTCCTGCGGACCAAGACCCTCAAGAGGACTTAACAAACCGGCAAGGCAGTGGTAGAGGCCTCCAAACAAACCTGACTGCTCGATTGCAAGAATATCACTCGGGGATGCGACGACACATAGTAAGTTTTGATCTCTAGACTCATCCTGACAAATCCGGCACGGCTGAATTTCAGTCAAGTTACGACAACACTCGCAGTGCTCAATTTCTACGAGCGCTTTTCTAAGAGTTTCTGCCAGACTAAGCCCTCTATTGCGATCTCTCTCCAGTAAATGAAGTGCCATGCGGGCGGCTGATCGCGGACCGACGCCTGGTAAGCACCGGAGGGCACTCTCAAGATCTTGTAAAAGTGGCGAAATGCTCATGAGAATGGGAATTTAAAACCCGGGGGTAAGTTAAGACCTTGGGTTAGATTACCCAAAGATTCTTGCTTCATTGTCTCTAATTTCTTATTTGCATCGTTTATTGCAGAGGCCACCAATTCGCCAACAATGGAGGGCTCATCCGCGAGTACGTTGGGATTAATATCTACGCACTTGCAGTCACCTTGCCCGTTGAGGATCACGGATACTAGACCCGCGCCCGATTCGCCACGGACTTCCTGCTCCGACAGCTTAGATTGTGCTTCCTTCATCTGATCGGCAACTTTCTGAGCCTGCTTCATCATCTCCTGTAATGGACCGTCAAACATGGCTATCTCCATCTCTTGGTTGAATCGTTTCTAAGGGTATCGATGCATCAAATCTATCAGTTAAAGCTCTTACAAAAGAGTCTTCCCCAAATTGTTTCTTCGCTAGTTCAAGACTCTCTTTTTTGATACGAGCACGGTATGATTCCGGTGTCTCGCCCAAAGTCTCGCGGATCTCTATCACGATCTGCGGCGCGTAGCCTAAGTGCATTGCAAAAGCCTCAGATAGCCTTTGACGGTGCAACTCATTGAGCAGCGACTCTGTATGTGAGGTTGAAGCCAGTACCACCTCATCGTCGTTCACCGAGACGAGTTCTGTTTGATTTACCAAAGAGGCTGTCATCCCCTTTAGATCGAGAAATTGAGTCTCAACGATCCATGATTCTGGGGCAAGCGATAATTTGGGCTGTACCTCAGATTGTTTATCTGAGTCGTCCGTAAAAGAATCACTATCTAGTGTTTTCTCCTTTTTGGACGATATCGTTGAACCAACCTCAGAAATATTTTGCGCCGAAGCCAACACTAATCCATCACCCTCGCCATGATAATTCGAGAAAGGTATCGAGTTCTCATCGATACGAGGCCCGGGGCTGGAGGTCTCATTTATCAACCTCGACTGTGCATCTGATTCCGTGGGATCTAGCGTATGTTTTTGAATGATGTTATCTAACTTGCTCGGCTCAGGCTCAGGGTTTTGATCGCAATCCGAATCAGCTTGCGGCAAATGGGAAGCGCTTATCATTTCTCCCGTCTTCGCTGGCCGAAATGCAATCATCCGCAACACAAGCATTTCGAAGGCTGATCGACCATCAGACGCGAGTGGCAGATCTCGATACCCAGTTAATGAAAACTGATATGCAAGCTGAATGAACTCAGGTGACATTAAATTAGCCAAATCGCGTACTGCTTTTTTTTCATTGGGGGAGAGATGATTAATACCGTGATCTGCCACTTGCGCGATTGCAACCTGATGAAGTGTCTCTTGCATGCCGCTAACTAGTACCATCCAATCAGGCGATTCACTCGATAATTGATCAACACGTGCAATCGCTTGTGAAGCCTCACCTCTAGCAATTTCAGACAATAACATCGGAATCTCAGAAACACCCTGCGTGCCAAGCATTTCCACAACGTTATCGGTTAGAACTGATCCAGCTCCGTGCGCAATGGCCTGATCTAGTAGTGTCATCGAGTCGCGCACAGACCCCCTACCGGCCTTAGCAAGATGCCACAGCGCATCTTTTTCAAACGTCAAATTTTCTTCGTTGAGAACATATTCAAGGTGAGATTCCAAACTATTTGGGCTGAGATCCCTCAAATGGAACTGCAAACATCGTGACAAAACAGTCGGGAGTAGTTTTTGAGGGTCAGTTGTTGCCAATAGAAACACAACATGAGCGGGAGGTTCTTCAAGTGTTTTCAGCAATGCATTGAACGAATGCGTCGATAGCATGTGGACTTCGTCAATGAGGTATACCTTGAAGCGCCCTTGGCTCGGCGCATAGCTTACATTTTCTAATAAATCGCGAGTATCCTCTACCTTGGTACGACTAGCCGCGTCAACTTCAAGAAGATCGACAAATCGATTCTCTGAGATTGCGCTACAAGTACCGCACTCTCCACAAGGTTTTGATGATATGCCACGTTCACAATTCAGACATCGTGCAAGGATTCTAGCGATGGTGGTCTTTCCGACGCCTCTGGTACCACTAAATAGATACGCATGGTGTAACCGCCCGGAATCCAACGCATGCGTAAGTGCCTTACGGACGTGTTCTTGACCGATTAGTTCATCAAATGTAGTCGGCCGCCATTTTCTGGCCAAGACCTGCTGACTCATGCATGCCTCTTCAGATTGGAAGCAACCCCTGTCAGCCACACCCCGGCACACCAAACATCTGCTGCCGCTGCTCCCTTCCGGGCCTGACGGGATTTACAAATATTCGATTGCGAGGGGACCGACAAGAGTCACCATTGATGCCCGTCAAAGCGGGAATAACCTATTGTCAGGCTAACACTACCTCTGATGCAAGTCTGATTCCCCGTTAGGCAACAAGTCAAGCCTAATAAGGGTTATATCGGAGACTCAGCAAATGTCTAACTAGTACTAAATTAGTGTGGATACAGACTAATCTGTAAATCAATAATGCTACGATAAGAGCGACAGCCAGTCGCAAATCGAGCCACTTAGTACTAGTTATCAAACACAATACCCAAACGGCCCGCTACGTCACGATAGGCCTCAAGAACGCCACCGAGATTTTGTCTGAAGCGATCTTTGTCTTTGCTCTCTCCTGTCACCTTATCCCAGAGACGACAATTATCTGGACTAAATTCGTCACCTAGAACAATTTCTCCATAAAAACGACCAAATTCGAGCTTGAAATCGACAAGGTCAAGTCCTGCTTGATCGAACATATCCCTTAGAATCGTGTTGGCTTCGAGTGTCAATTCGTACATACGTGAAATTTCATGACGAGTAGCCCAACCAAACGCCTCGACATGATGCTCCGAGACCATAGGATCATGTAAATTATCGTTTTTAAAAAACAACTCAAACAGAGGTTGGTCGAATGCCATACCCTTCTCAATACCCAGACGACGGACTATTGATCCTGCCGCCTTATTACGCACTACACACTCGACTGGAATCATATCGAGTCGTTTAACTAGCATATCGGTTGCACTTAGCCGTTCTACGAAGTGAGTAGGAATACCATTCTCCGCTAACTTATTCATAATAAGAGCGTTAAATTGGTTATTTATGGCGCCTTTTTCTGAGAGCTTCTCTATAATCTCACCATCAAAAGCTGACGTGTCATCTCGAAACCTCAGGACTAATAAATCATGGTCCTCCGTAACATATGCTGACTTAGCTTTCCCTTGATACAACAATTCCAATGCAATCATCTTCTCTCTACGCTTATCCAATCAAATCCATCCGACTGCGACGCGACCAGGTATTGAATATCGCGATTTTTTAAAACGCTCTCCAGCGCCTTTTCAATCAGAGCAACCTCATTATTTATTTCGCTGATGTGGCAAGCCACGACCGTACACAATCGATCACTCACAGTCGTCTCGATCAACCTCGCGGCCTGATCGTTATTTAGATGACCATAATCGCCGGAGATGCGAGTTTTCAAATAAGAGGGGTACGGACCTCGTTGCAGTAAAGAAATATCGTGATTGAATTCGATAGAAAGTGCGTCGAGCTCTGTAAAAGCGTTCAAAATACGACCTGATAAACTGCCTGCATCGCTGAGTATTCCCAATCGCTTTCCAGCAGACCCAAATACAAATTGGAGTGGCTCTCGTGCATCATGCGGCACCGGTATTGGCGTAATATCAATATCCCCAATAGTGAATAAACCACTGATATAGTTGCTAAATTTATAATTATCAGCACCGATCTCAATCCATGTGCCGCGTGACGCATAAACAGGAATAGCGTGTCGATTTGAGAGCGCCTCTACACCGCTAACGTGATCGCTATGCTCGTGTGTGACTATTATCCCGGTTAAGGCATCAGGGTCGAGATCCAACCGCTTCATTCGTGCTATCACATCTTTGTAACTGAATCCACAATCCACCATTATCGAGATTGAGTCAGAAGCTACAACGGAGCAATTTCCTTTACTACCGCTACCAAGCGACGCGAAACGCACTAGTAAAGACGCTCTCGGAACTCTCGGATAAGCTCAGTTGCGCCACCGACAGATGCGTTCAATCCGGTGGGAACCGCCTTCAGCACCAACCCGTCCGCATTCTCTTGCATTACGATCTGATAGCTACCAACAGGATCCTCCATCGTGGTAGCGATGGCTCTATTTAAGGTACTCATAGCCGCCAGTCGTTGCTCTGTGACCTTTCGGACGTAACGGATGTTGAGAAGCCCTTGGTCGAGGTCACCGCCATCTATCGTGGCCCCAATATCTTTAACTACCTCAACAATCACACCAAAAACGCGTGGAATCTGAGCCTGTATAACCAACTCATCCGAGCCATCAACGCGACGAAGTTTCATGCGATTTCCGGTCTCTACAAGGGAAATTGCGCGCGACACCGCTCTTCCTCTATTCTTACCTTGCTCAAGATAAGATTTGAATTCATCAAGGATTCGGTCGATGTACGCACCGTCAACCCGTCCGGCAGGGATATCTATGCGAACCTCACTCGTACTATTTCGTAATCCAGACTCCAAAGAAAATCTTAAGACAATAGAGCCCAACGCTGGCGAAAAGTGTCGAATTATGCGGCTACCCGAATAATTTTCTGTCCCCCTGAAGGGGTCGGACTCGAGCACTTGTGTTCCTTTTTCAACTCGCGAATAAAAAACAGTGAGTTTATTTTCAGAAACAAATCTCTCAAGTTCAGGCCAGACCACTGAGGGATCCTCGGGAATAGAAAGCCAGCGTAGTTCACCCAGCTGGTGGCGCCGAATCACATTCAACGTTTGAGTTCGCAGAGAACCATCCGCTCTCGGGGCCTCGAAAGATCCACCATACAAACCAGCGGTGGGCTCGCTGACTCCGGGGATACGTAAAGATTCGTTCACCCGTTCATTGGATAGCCCTTCAGGAACTTTCAACTTCGGTTCGACATATGCCACTTGGTAGTCGAGTTGTCGATCACGAATTGCACTCTGCTGATTCGGCTCAGAGCAGCCGACTAAGAAGATCAGCCACAAGACATGATAATTATTTTTCACAGATTAATACCGGCCATTCCACAAGCCTCGCGAACAGCGGTTCTGCCCGAGTCCGTCAAGGGAACCAGTGGCAATCTGCAGTCTGAGCGCATAATCCCCATCTCAGAAAGCACCCATTTACTAGGTATTGGATTTGGTTCGATAAATAGTTCTGAATGCAGACCACGCAGTTGGTTATTTGCGGCCTCCGCTTCCTCGACTTTTCCGGCTAATGCGGATTCGATCATGGACGCCATTAGCCGCGGTGCCACATTCGCCGTAACAGAAATGTCTCCATCTCCGCCCAACAAGCATAATTCCATGGCCGTTGGATCATCACCGGAATATACAGCGAAACCGTCAGGCCGATGCGCTAGGATATATTTAGCGCGGTTTAAATCGCCGGTCGCATCTTTTATGCCCGCAATATTTGGTACCGCAGCAAGCTCTAGGGTCGTATCATCAGCT
>PBZM01000028.1 GCA_002731015.1 Gammaproteobacteria bacterium | reverse complement strand
TCACCTCCGAAAACTTGCATTTACTCAACCCATTTCGGTGTTGAAAAATCCTGACGCAGATGAAATACGAATTGGTCTTGCGCCGTTTCTTGAGGAACGGATTAAACCACCGAATTTTATTCATTGATCTGAAATCAGAGGTGAGAGAGTAATGATACCAAATGGATGTTTTCTCTTTAGCAAGAGGGACATGAGCTCAGAAGTAAAATCCAGGCTTTTTGGCTACGGTGTTTGCAGTGGCGCCCTCATTTTTGGAACTAATGGGCTGCATGAATACTTAGCCTTGAACAAAGACGGGCCCTGGCCGGCCGAGGGTCGATTTTCGGGTATCTTCGTTGAAAAGGAACGCATCATTGTCAGAACGGACAACACGGGTCAGGATCTGCTGTATTTTTTTGAGATGAACGGAGAGTGGGCTGTTTCAAACTCTTTCATCCATCTCCTTACCCATGCAAGTAAGCATCATCAGCTGACTTTTTTACCTCACATAGCGTCGTGTTTCCATTTGAAGAACGGCCGGCATATTGGTGAGCAATTAATATCACACAAAACTATGGTGAAAGAAATTCGTATCATTCCCATCAATTACACATTGGTTATTGACCGAGCCTCGGGCGAATATTGTCTTGAAAAATCCGATTACCTCAAAAAATACACATTGGTTACAGCGAAGAACTACCAAGAAACACTGGTCAAAGTTTTGGAAGATGGAGCTGGCCTCCTCAAGGCACTGAGTGGGAGAGGATACCAACTGAACCCTCACATTTCGGGAGGATACGACAGTCGTCTGGTTTTGTGCATGATAGCCATCGCCGGCATCTCCACAAACATCAACGTGAGCAGTTATCGGCATAAAACCAATGATTTCCAATCCGCAGTTGCGTTGTGCGAACATTTTGGTTTTCCCATCAATGGAGCCAGAGTCAAACAACAGAGCGTGCTTTCCGCAGGGGAAGCACTTCGCACGTACCTTATGTCCTGCGGCGGAACATATCTTCCTTTTTACCCAATACGTGATCTGAAGATGCGTGAGCCGTTTGAAATCGTTCTCACGGGTGACCAACCCACTGGATGGAGCCACTTTGCAGGAAATGCTAAGTTTAACGGCAATGCAAAAAAGATTGCAAAAGACATATCGGAATTTTTTGATGATTCAGAAACAGGAAAAAAATTAGCCGATGAGTTCCTGTCCACGTTCCCGTTGATCGGGATCGACGAGGACCATCCTGCCGCCATGCTGGCCCACTACACAGCAATTCGTTCAAGGCATCACTGTGGTCGAAACTGGTACAAATCAATGGGCTCTAGGCTGCTGTTTACACCCTTGATGGATAGCAGATTCATTGCTCTCGATTTGTTTAATCAAAAAAATGGTGTCCATCCAACCCAACTTTTCATTGATACCTTTTCTGCCACCGGCGATTGGGCTCTAGACATCCCGTTTGAAACACCTGAGCGCAGTTTTTCCGATGAACAGCGTCGACTTTCCCCGTTTGCAGGCGGTGTGTCTCTAAAGCCTACAAATTATCTCATTTATGGGACTCCGGTACCTGCCTCAGACGAACATTGCGAATCATTGTTCAATATTCCAACCAGAGTGGGATATGATTTAGAATTAATGAAAAAGACGCTGTCTCGCCAATTCTATGCCTCTAAACTTGCAAAAGCCACCGGTATCTTTTCCGAGGAGCACCTCCAAGCAATCATAGAAGAAATCCAAAATGACGGAAGTTTAAGTCACGGTTATCGGAAACTTATGCATTTCTTGTTTGTCGACATTGTTCTAAAGATTCTGCAAAAAAAATAATTCAATCGAGCGACTGAAGTATTTGTTTGTTGATCTCTTGATAATATTCCGGAATGTAATGAAAAGAGGCGGGGCCCCATTTGTGGCTAGCATCTCCCACAGTTAGAGAGGGTGCTCTGAGGATTTTTGTGAACGAGATTTCTTCCTGAATTATCTCGGACAATGAGCCCAGCAAAGCATTCTCATCTCTGATTTTTCCTGAATTTTCAAAATCGAAATTTTCTTGATTTACTCGATACATTTCTGCCCAACGTGCGTCGTGAAAAAAAACCGGTTTATCCAAGAAAGTAGTAAACTTTCTAACTCCATGTCTAAAGAATTCAAGATGCTGCTCTGAACCGCGCTCAATCCTGTTGTAGCCAGCTCCCATTGATTTTAGCACGCTCGAATTGAAAAATGCTTGAGAACGTGTTGCAAATGATTCTCCATTCGTGAAAACATCAAACCGCTCATCAATCAGATCAATAAGTACGAAATCAGAGTTGAGAGACGTAAACGGTCTCTTGCCCAGGTCCCATTCCACCATCCTTCGTTGAAAGTTTGTTTTGATGCTGTTGAGCAACATTGAATCATAATCTATCTTTCCTCCAATTTTTGAACACATTGATGACCTGGCTTGGTAATGTGTCACTTCATATCCATGAAACTCAGCCAAGTCGCGAGAAACGCAAGAGCCATGTATTGCGACTTTGGGTTGCATAATATCGCCATGGCTACCTGAGAGATTGTCATTGGGTTTGAGGGAACAGATCCATCGACGATAGGGTTTCAAATTGCTCTGCTGTCATCGACTTCGAATATTGAGAAAGTCGACTTGAAGTGTACCGTCTGTATTTTTCAGGCAGCAATTTGAGGCCACCTTCATGATGCGCCTCTAAAAACGAGTAGTCGCCTTCAAGAAGCGTCTCAAGGTCGTCGCACTTTGACGAGATTTCCGCATAGGAAGGATCGTCTTTCAGTTGTTGAATGGAAAAAAGTGTGCTCGCAGCTTGTTTCAGAGGGCGCTTTTTTAGAAATATATCAATCTCTTTTGAAAACGAAAACTCATGACCAGCTAACGTGTTTTTCCGAAAACATTTCCAACAAGCTCCGCAGGGGATGCCGGGTTTGTTTGAGCGCAAACATGATTGGGCATAATCAAGAAGATTGTTTTCTGTCACAATTTTTTGATTGATAACCTCAGAACAACCACCAACCGGTTGGTAAATACTCAATCCAATGTTGTTGAAAATTTCAGAATAGTGGCGCCAGAACCAGGATGCGCCAAAGTTTCGATACCTATGTCCGTGGAACAAAAATGTGTTCTCAAGGGGCATCCCGGTTGCTAGAGAATCAAGTTGCAAATAGTCTGCGAGCAGAATTACCTGCACAGCACAGGCATAGTCTGTACTGAATCCGGCTGTTTTCCCTTGGTATTTCCGAATGACTTCATGACTCGAGGGGACTTGAAGTACCGGACGACCCCATTCCTCAATCAGATGATCGAACAGCCTGTCAGCATTTGTGTGGTCAAGCGTGGACTGGAAACCTTCGCGACGGTTGTAAACTAAAGCCGTGTCTTGAGGCATAAGGAGCATGGAGGCAACCGAATCCACTCCCCCACTGAAAGCGAGTCCGGGGCGCCAACCGGGTTTTCTCGAGGGTATCCAATCATCCAAAACACCGTCCTCCCATGGGGATGTCATCACATAATTTGCCACCCGAAACAAATCCTCGTGCGTTTCTTCGATGCGCCAGTCGTCTGGCATCGCAAAGTAAACTTCTATGTCGTTGTAGGTAAAATACAGCATGTTGCCAACTTGCCGCCAGCGTTTTGAAACATCATAGGGCACGTGCTTCTGCGCTGTCGTTGGTAAACGAGAGAAACTCAGCTTTAGCGGCTTTTCAACCATTTCATTCGTGATTGGTTGACTTGGGGTAATCAATTTCCACTCTCCAGGAGTTTGAATGACCTCAAGCATCTTCTTTTGCAAATCAAAATCAACTTGCACCTGCGCCCAAATGGCTTCCAGTTCCTCGTCTTCATCCTCGATAGGTTTCATCCATTCGTCCGGTCTTGGAGGCGTTATCATCGGAATGTTGTGGGTCTGAGCATGAACAGCAACAAACAAGTCCACCATGCGTTGATATCGGAAACTGCTGTAATCAAACTGGACGGAATCAACATGATAGCCCATGGTTCCCGTACCGACAATCTGAACGGGTAACGGTACGCTAAGACCCCGCCTAAACCAGTGGACACGACGGTGATCTTTGTAGTCCTGCCATGTTTGAATAGGGTGGTCTACAGGTAATACGGCACCGTGGAAACCGGTGATGACTCTGTTGTCAAATTTCTGTAGCCAACCAATGTGAGCCTCGATGTAATCTTCGGGGTAAATGATATCATCATCCACTGTCAAGACATAACCGGACTTTACCATCTCTGCCATCTTGAATTTCCCAATGTCCGTCAGATTTTCATCCGGTGAACAGTACACCTCTATTCGTTCATCATCTGGCAAGGGGGGGGGCTCTTCTGATTCATTCACATGAATGAGGATTCTGGTTGGTGGTAACCTCTGATTGAGGAGACTCTGCACGGCCTTTCCAATTACGGAAAATCTCGCAGGAAATGTAGCCATGCATACGGATATTTCCTCACCCTTGGCTTTGTTTTCTGAAGGGTTGTAGTCGAAGATATTCAGACCAAACTTGTTCATGTCTTCCAATATGGGTTCCATCTCAGAATCAATGAATTCGGTGTACTCGTAACCAGCATTCGAACGAGGCATTTCCGCAGGAGTGCTAAACAATCCTTGGGATCCTTGTCGGACCAACGATAGCCCTGTGGGGGAGGCTCGTAGTTTCGCATGCCAAGAACGAAACGAGGCGACATATGCTGCTCTAGGGCCCCGAATACCAGGCCAACCAATAGCGAATTGCCCACCCCCTGTCAACGAGCTATCGTGGTATGTTGCGATGTAGGTTGGTACGGCAACGTGAACCAAAGCTGACTTTCCGTACCGAATTTCTGCACGTTCAAGCAACTCAGAGTCAGCTGAAACACGGACCTCATCAAATCCGCCCAACTCGTCTTTGAGAACGGAAGTTTTCCACGTGATGCACATTAATGCCTTACGAGCGAACCAGCTTCCTACCTTCGCTAGACGGCCGTTTGGATAAAGGCGGATATAGGACTCCAGGGTGGCAACAGCATCTTCTGCATCATCAAGACGGGTTAGGGCATGTTCCAATTTTTGAGGGTGCTGCCAATCATCAGAGTCAATGAAGGATATGAAGTCGCCTTGCGCCTCACTAATACCTCGATTTCTACCTGCATAGGTGCCTGAATTTACTTCCTGACGGACAACTCGCACCCTAGAGTCTTGAGCCTCGTATTCTTTGTACACCGCCACATCTTCAGGCTGACTCGCATCATCAATGATGAGGAGCTCCAAGTTTTGGTGGGTTTGATTGAGAATGCAGTTAACAGCAGTATCCATCATCGGGTTCACTTTGTGCGCCGTCATAATTACAGAGACCAGACGTTTATCCGTTGAAGGTTGGCAATTCTTGACCTCAATTTTGTCGAGTGAAAAGTCATTATCCATCCAAGATGAGGCAAACTCCCCCATCCCGTGAAAAGCCAAGAGATCGTTCAATGTATCGTAAGCTGCGCGAGGTTGATTTTCCGCACGATGCAATTCGTATTTTGTGAAGGCTGCATTCATGCATCCATCCGAAACCAAATTTGCGATTGCATCATGTCCTTTTTCTGTCTGACCTAATTCAAGGTGTGAGAGTGCTTTGTGCGAGGCAAATTCACTCCGCTGTGCGAAAACCTCGGGTATCCTGTTCAGATACTTGATGTTCTCCTCGTGCTTTCTATACTGATAGAATTGGAGATGCATCATCAGTCGATGTCCACGATTCTGCAATCTTCTGCCATTTCTCCTCAGGAGTTGTTCTGCTCGGCGAAAATTTCCAGTTTTTATGAGCGAATCGCAAAGATGCTCCACTGTTGAGACATGCACGTTTGGATTTGTCACAGCGATTTCTCCACGGGGGATGATGTGCTCTGCGTCAAGGAGTTCTGCATAAGCCTGGACCCACCACCGCAGCACTTCCGGGTCACGCGGGTGGAGCAGGGCAAGATGCTCAAGAAAGCCGCTCACTGCATGGCTATACCCATTTCGTATGAGCACCTCACCTACCAAAATCGCCCTCGTCTTGTTGATTTGATTTCGAAAGAAAGGCCAAGAGGACTTGAGAATGGTCAATGCCTTTGGATAGTTTTGAGAGGCAAGGCAATCTTCAATCTCTGCAGTGACGATATCAATTTGATTGTCAATGATAAACTCCTGCAAATTTAACCCCTCCTCTTTAATACAGCATATCTACGCTGGGTTCCACCGTCTCTCGGTTTTTCAACATCACAGGTTTGGAGGTCATAATTTAGCCGTTCTGCAAGTCGCTCTGCGAGCCGCAGTTCAGCGGGACGGTCCACATCATCAACCAGAATAATCGGCACACCCTCCAAGAGATTCAACAACGATAGAATTCCGGTTCTTCCTATGTAGCCGGGTGGTCCATCAATGACAACACATTGTGGGTCTGGTGGCCAATTTTGAAGCACCTTGTCCACGTCATACCAGCCGCTCTCGCCGGATTCAGAAGAATGAACGTTTTGCTGAATCGTTGCATGAATGTAAGTTGAGGAGGCGATTCCGAGCCATGCCTCATCATGCTCTATTGAATACAATTCGCAATGCTTTGCCAAAATTTCAGACCCGTGCCCTGACCCAAATTCAACCACAACCGTCCCTGGTTCAACGGTTTCAAGAATGAATTCAATGGCCTCACGAGGCAACATCCAAGATTCGTCCAATCCATTCACTCCATTTTGTTGATGATAAGATCGGCCAATTGCTCTGCTCCGTTGACCGTCTCGGTCTCTGGTTGCCCCCTCTCAAGACCAAGCAGTTTATCCACAGCCTTCTCGATGGTTTCTTTGTCCCTCTTTTTCAGGACAATGCCCCAACCCTCTGATTGAGCAATATTGCATCGGGCGAGTTGATCGTCCATACCTGTGTTCATGTTTGGATAGAACAGGGTTGGAATTCGGAACGTTCGCATTTCATGAAAAGAATTGTAGCCGCCCGCTTGGACACTGGCGTCAAAAGCGTTGAAGTACATTGAATTCGGGTAATCCCTGAGGAGATGGACGCGTGGGTGATCGAAGTATATTCTCTCACCTAGCATGCTCTCCCCAATGACAATCTCGTTTCCATTTTGCTTCAACAAAGCATCGACGGTCAACCTAATTTCGGAGTCAATATCGTTAATCCTTCCTGCACCGAGTTGCACATAGATAATTTTTGCTTGAGGGGACAAATTCAATCGGCTGAGTGCCTGCTTTCTTGGAAGTAAGTCATTCCTGTCCAGCAAAAGCATTGGCTCAACGGTGTGTGAATCAATGTCAACGTCGAAGCCGAGATGATCATCAACATTGACGCTATCTCCGGGGCGAACAATTGACGAAAAATGCCCTATGCTGTCCACCGGAATGTTGGATCCCTTCTTGAACATCCCACGACGCACCCAAATTTTCTGCATCGATCCTCGTTGTTGAATAGCGTTTAACATACCGCGATAAGGAAAGGCACCGTCAAAAATGAACATTTTTGGCTTGTGCTGATTGAAAATGAGCGAGAGGTTCTCTTCAACCATAGCGTTCCACTCACTCGCTGTCATTTGTCGATGCTTCTTCCTTCCTGCAAGGTGGTAAGTCGGAAAACCTTCGTTGTACAAGATCTGTAAGGTTGGCATGGTGGTGAAGAAGACGATTTCCATTGCTGAGTCGTTCCTTTTCAATCGTTTTGCTAAAGCGTACATTCGCGTGAAATGGCCAAATCCAACACCGTTGGTTGGAAAAAGGACAACACAATTTCTAAGCGATTCATTTTCCTCAATTTCACTCAATGAACGGTCAGGATAAGGAACAGTTCGCCGACCAAGCCTTTCGTTGATGTAGCGCCAACCCAACAGTGAGAGGCTTAATGGAAGGAAAAAGAGCATCCATGGTCGCTTGAATGAGTTGGTAAGGAGGGTGCCAATCCTGAACGAGAGCGTATTTCTTAACCTCCGGTTTTCACGGCGATATTTGTCTTCTTTGACCGCCATCCTGTGTTCTGGTTTGATGATCGATACAACCTCATCGCCTGATGGTGAAGATACGTCAAACTCATCTTCATCCAATGCTCTCGCCCCTTCATTTGGCTGGTCTACTGGTTTGGTTATTGTATTGTTGTTGACGCAGAGACTAATCCATCAATCAACCGACCGGTTCCTTGCATCCAAGTTAGTTCATATTGTTCTGGCGTATGTCTGAACCTCAGTCAGGGAGAAGCCATGACGGTTCCCTTCAACTGAGCTGGTTGCCTCAATCATGCGTAGACATTGGATGCAATCCCGAAGGCTCATCAACGAGCGAATCCAGCACAGTGCGATGCCAACGCTTCTCATCACAGGTGGAGCGGGATTCATTGGAACCCATTTGACGCGGATTGCGCTAACAAAAGGTTGGCAAGTACGGGTCCTCGATAACCTCTCGACAACCAGCTTGTCCAAATCGAAAGTGCTGGAAGAATTGGGTGCTGAAGTCATAGTGGGTGATGTTCGCGAGGAAGGGGCTTGTCTTGCTGCGGTTGAGAATTGCGAAGCTGTTGTGCACCTCGCAGCACAAGTTTCTGTTCCCCGTTCCATGGAATATCCGGAGGAAACCTTCGAGGTCAACGTTGAGGGGACAGCCAACCTTCTCAACGCCTGCAAGACTCATGGTGTGAACCGTTTCGTTATGGCTTCAAGCGCTGCAGTTTACGGAAACAGCGAGATGATCCCGCTTGAAGAACAGCATGCGGGGAAATTCCATTCACCTTACGCTGATTCAAAATGGCAAAATGAACAGCAGGTAATGGATGCTAAAAAGGCCGGAATGGATGCCGTCGCACTTCGTCTTTTCAATGTCTATGGTGCCGGTCAAAGCCATCGTGGAACATACGCTGCGGTGATTCCGATATTCATTGACCAAACACTGAAAGGTGAGCCCGCGACTATCTTCGGCGATGGCTTACAGACGCGTGATTTCGTTCATGTTGATGATGTTTCACAAGCCTTTCTCATGCTCGCAACAGAACCTTGGCCGCAAGCATTGGAACCTGTGTACAATGTTTGCACAGAAACGGAGATTTCTATGCTTGAAGTGCTCAACAATATCCACAGTGTGCTGAAAGAT
>PBZM01000027.1 GCA_002731015.1 Gammaproteobacteria bacterium | reverse complement strand
ATTTAGGGAGAGGTCCTGACGGGTTAACTTCCAATGTTACAAAAGATACCGAATGCATATGTCCCAACCTGGATTTTAAAAAGAGTCAATATCAGAGGCTCAAAGCACAGGAAATAAAACTGGGAACTTGTCCGTCAAGTGCAAAGCTCGAACTTTGCTGATCGGGGCTCGGGGCAAGTTCAGCTCATTGACACTAATTTGTCGCAACGTCTTTTCTGTAACGATATTATGAAGTTTCACAGTGAAAGGGTTGAGATAATGCATATTCAGGTTGTCACCTTTACCAGCGATATAAATCGTCGCGATTATGAGAACATGGTCATAGAGGGAGCCCCTGTTTGGGCTGCAGTGCCGGGTTTAATAATAAAACACTTCGTCTACAATTTTGAGGAACATAAATTCGGTGGCATATATCTGTGGGAGGATGAGGAGAGTATGCAGGAATACTGTAAAAGTGACCTTTTTAAATCAGTGATAGAGCATCCAGCATTCTCCGACCACGAGTCACAGATATTTGAAGTCCACGAGTTGGGTCGGATCATGCAAGAGAATAAGTGATGTCGTTATAGTAGATCGATACCCTTTCTTGCTGGGTTATTTTTACTCAATCCTGAAGGGAAGTCCTCTGATGGGGACGGGGAAGGCCGATTGGTTTTTTACTACTTTTTTTTGAGGTTATGGCTATCAAGATGGTGCCCAGGAGAGGACTTGAACCTCCACGGAGTTTCCCCCACTAGCACCTGAAGCTAGCGCGTCTACCAATTTCGCCACCTGGGCCGTGTATTTGCAGGCGAGCGGATCATAGAGAGGACTCTACGGTAAGTCAAGGATAGGCTAGACTGTTCCGATGTCGGCGAATCCCAGACTAATTCTTGTCATTACAGGCCCTACAGGGATCGGAAAAACTGATCTTTCCATGGCGCTCTCTGAACAATTTCCGATTCGGCTGTTGAGTGCCGACTCCGTGATGGTATATCAGCACCTAGACATCGGGTCTGCCAAACCAGCCGCTGAGAAACTGTCACTGAGCCCCCATGAGCTTATTGATCTCGTACCACCTGAGCATGCCTTTGATGCAGGTCAATTCGTTACGCACGCGACCGAAGCGATTAAGAGGACCTGGGATAGCAATCTGGTGCCATGTCTAGTGGGCGGGACTATAATGTATCTGAAGTCGTTGCTCGATGGGTTGGACCCACTGCCTAGTTCGGATCCGATTATCCGAGAGGAGATACGAAAGAAGGCGGATCATGAGGGCTGGCCTGCTGTTCATGCCTGGCTGGAAAGTCTTGATTCTGGTGCGGCTCAAATGATACATCCAAATCACTCATCTCGTATTGAGAGGGCGTTGGAGGTTCGGTTAATTACTGGCGATTCCATTTGCTCATTTTGGTCAAAACGTAAGACCGATCAGAGGATAGCCGGGCATCCTATTGAAGTCGCCACACTTGCGTTGATGCCAAGTAACCGAGAGCAACTAAAAAGCCGTCTTGACAGACGATTTGATGCGATGCTCACTGAGGGTCTCGAGGCAGAGGTGCGATTCCTCAGAGAGCGCCCTGCGTTGTCCCTGACCTGTACCTCGATGCGAAGCGTTGGTTATAGACAAATGTGGGAATTTTTAGATGGTAGTATCTCGAAAAACGAGATGAGGGAACAAGCAAAGGCTGCGACACGTCAGCTCGCAAAAAGACAGATGACATGGTTAAGAAGTTGGCGTGCGGATGCCAAAACGATAATTGAAGTGGCGGGCTCATTACCGATAGGCGAAGCAAAAAATTGGTTATCGGGAGAACTTGACCGTGTTCTTTGAGCGAGAAACGGGCGGTGAGCGAGCTATTATTTGTTCCGTGACGATTTTTGAACCTTGTTATCTACCTGATGTTGATGAGTTTTTCTCCCTTGTTACTTCAGCTGGTGCTGAGATTGTTGGAACGTTAACGGCGCAACGGCGACGCCCCAGTCCTGCAAACTATATCGGGGTCGGTAAAGTTGAGGAGCTCGCGGAGCTTGTTCTAGCGACTAAGGCCGACCTTGTGATTTTTGATGGGAATTTGTCGCCAAGCCAAGAACGGAATTTGGAAAACCGGGTGAGCGCTCGTGTGATCGATCGATCAGGACTGATCCTCGATATTTTCGCGAGCCGTGCTCGTACGTTTGAAGGAAAGTTGCAGGTCGAGCTTGCTCAGCTTGACCACATTCGGACACGACTAATACGCGGTTGGAGTCATTTAGAGCGACAGAAGGGGGGTATTGGCTTGAGGGGCCCAGGTGAGACTCAGCTCGAGACTGACCGCCGGTTAATTGCAATACGTATCAATTCTCTGAAAAAGAGGCTCGAGAAAGTTCGAAAGACCCGCAAAGAGGGCCGCCGAGCACGCCGTCGGAATGGCATTCCGACTGTGGCACTGGTCGGATACACCAATGCTGGTAAATCCACATTGTTTAATCGACTTGCGGAGGCGAAGATCTATGCGGCCGATCAGCTATTCGCGACCCTCGATCCGACGCTACGAAAAATCAAACTCCCGGGCGGCGCCGAAATGATCTTGGCGGACACTGTTGGATTCGTTCAAAATCTGCCCCATGCCCTGGTTGACGCATTTCGAGCGACATTAGAGGAGGCAGTCGAGGCAGATGTTTTAATATTTGTTCAAGACGGAGCACACCCGGATCGTTTGATGCAAGAGGGGGCGGTCCTCGAGGTTCTGCAAGAGATAGGAGCTTATAAAGTGCCGCGTGTGGTGGTTATGAATAAGGTCGATCGGAGACCGGAGGTGGTTCCCGGAATTGATGAGTCAGCCCGTGTTTGGATTTCCGCAAATAGTGGAACTGGTCTCGAGGTGTTGACCACGGTACTTGCCGAAGCTATAGGTCAAGCACCAGCTGAGCATCAGTTGGTATTAAAGCCGTGTGAAGGCAAATTACGAGCGAAGCTTTATCAGGAAGCGGATGTGCTTGCGGAATCGATTACGGATCTTGGTGACACGAAACTAAATGTCAGGATTTCAGATAAGCGATTAGTTTCTTTAATCAGAGAGGTTGGTAGAAGCTCCGTCCACTGAGTATTATGCTGGGCCGCTGGGAGAAACTATGGCAACAGAAGATTCCGCCTTAGAGCAACTTAAAACCCCTCCGCATTCACTAGAGGCCGAGCAATCGTTATTGGGCGGTCTGTTATTAGATGCGCAAACCTGGGATCAGGTCTCTGGTATGGTGACAAAGGAAGATTTTTACCTTCCGCAACATCGATTGATTTTTGAGGCAATATTTAAGCTCTCAGAACGGGGTAGTCCACTCGATGTCTTGACGATTTCTGAAGAGCTCGATGTTATGGATGAGGCCGAGCATGCCGGTGGCATTGCATATCTGTCTGAACTGGCGGCGAGCGCTTCGAGCGCGAGCAATGTAGTCGCCTATGCAGGGATAATAAGAGATCGTTCAGTCCTTCGGCAACTCATCCGTGTCGCTGGGGAAATGTCTGAAAACGCCCGTAAACCGGCTGGTCGCAGCGTCAGTGAGATACTTGACGAGGCAGAAGCTAAAGTTTTCAAAATTAGTGAAGAGCGGCCAACGCGGGGTGGCCCTGAGGCCGTGAATCGTTACTTGCAAGCCACGCTGGACAAGATTGAAAAACTCTATGCGTCAGATTCAGAGGTCACTGGTATAGCTACTGGATTTAAAAAGCTCGATCAAATGACCGCTGGTTTGCAGCAATCTGATTTAGTGATCATCGCTGGTCGTCCCTCAATGGGCAAAACGGCCTTGGCAATGTGTTTCATTGAGGCATGTGTAATTAAGTCTAACAAACCAGCATTAGTGTTCTCTATGGAGATGCCGGGTGAGTCGATTGTGATGAGAATGCTCTCTTCCCTCGGCCGGATAAACCAGACAAAAGTTCGAACCGGTAAGTTGAGTGACGAAGATTGGCCGCGGCTTACCTCAGCATTCAGCTTGCTCAATGAGAAGCCCTTGTATATCGACGATACTCCGGCGCTTACGCCTATAGATCTGAAATCGAGGGCACGTCGGATTGCTCGTCAGTTCTCAGAGGGTGTGGGAATGATTATGATCGACTATCTTCAATTGATGCAGGTGGCAGGTGGTGGAGAAAATCGAGCAGGAGAGATTTCTGAGATTTCTCGTTCGTTGAAAGCATTGGCTAAAGAGTTGGATTGTCCGGTGGTCGCACTGTCTCAGTTGAATCGCTCACTGGAGCAACGGCCTAATAAGCGCCCCGTGATGTCAGATTTGAGAGAATCTGGCGCAATCGAACAAGATGCGGACTTGATTTGCTTTATTTATCGCGACGAAGTTTATAACGCGGACACGGAAGACAAGGGGATCGCTGAGATTATTGTTGGTAAGCAGCGTAATGGACCGATTGGAACAGTCAGGCTAGCATTTCTGGGTCAGTACACGAGGTTTGAAGATCTTGCTGAGGCTTACTATGAGGATTATTCCAATGAGTGAGTCTCTGCAAGATCAGCTGTTGGCGTTGGGTGTTGCCGACAAAAAAAAAGTGAGGCATGCCAAGCATGAGAAGCGTATTACGGCCAGAGAGGGTAAAAGGCCCCACATCCAAGAAAGTTTACGCGAAACCCAACAGAAAGGTCTTGAAGAAAAGAGGGCGCGTGATCAAGCATTTGCAAAGGAGCGAGAAGCGAAGCGACTAAAAGCCGAAAAACTGTCTCAAGTGCGCGACATGGTGAAGTCGAATGAGGTAGAGCGAGGCATCGAGTCTGAGCGGGTTGATTTCCGCTTTCCTTACGGCAAAAAGATTCGGCCTTTCCCCGTGGGTATTGATATTCGCGATCGGCTTTCACGGGGGCTTTTAGGCCTCATCGAAGTGGACGGGGCAATTTTTATTGTTCCAAAGGATACTCTTGAGAAGTGTCTCGAGCGGCTCGCGGGCCAAAAAATTTTTTCACATCTAGCCAAGCTTGAAGAGCAAGATGATGATTATCCACCAATTCCTGACGACCTTGACTGGTAGTAATACTCGACTACCAGCTTGTGATACGCCATGTTTGATCAATGCTAAGGCTACATTCTCGGACTATTTTCCTTTTGAACCACCTGGCGACGAACTCAGAATTTGTTGGAATTTGGCAATAGTCTTGTGTTTGAGGCCTTGTGAAAGACCAGTGCTAGTGCTAGCTTTCCCACATATGGCGACGGGCACACCAGAAAATTGGCGCGGCGCAGGAATTGCTGTGCCAAAACGAAGGTGCCTTCTGTATATTGATAAGGCCCGTGTGAAAACTAAAACAAACCGCTTAATTCAGGAGTAATTCCATGAAATTGTCTGCAAAAATTGCAACATCCGTTGCAGCATCAGCTGTCGCTGTTGCTCAGGTAGCATCAGCCGGTACATTGGATGATGTTAAAGCTCGTGGCGAGCTGAAATGTGGTGTCAGTGGTGGCGTACCAGGATTTTCTGCGCCCGATGACGCTGGTCGCATGCAAGGTATTGATGCCGCCGTGTGCGATGCTGTTGCTGCTGCCGTACTTGGCGACGCCAGTAAGGTTGTGTTCATACCACTTACGGCGAAAGAGCGTTTTACAGCGCTTGCTTCGGGCGAGGTAGATGTGTTGTCACGCAACACTACGCATACACTGACTCGTGAAGCTTCACTCGGATTGAACTTTACCTACTATAACTACATCGATGGACAGGGCTTCATGGTCATGAAGGATTCTGGCATCAAGTCAACGTTAGAGCTCGATGGTGCGAGCATTTGTGTTCAGGCCGGCACAACTACCGAGTTGAACATGGCTGACTACTTCAGAAATAATAATATGAAATTCACACCGGTTGGTTACGAAACCTCGACTCAGACCCGTGAGGGTTTCGAGGGTGGTGCTTGTGACGTGTTGACCTCTGATAAGTCTCAGCTGGCTGCGTTGAGTACTGAAATGAAAGTAGGTCCTGCAGGCGTAACGATTTTGCCGGAAACTATTTCAAAAGAACCACTTGGCCCAGTTGTTCGTCAAGGTGATGATCAGTGGATGGATATCGTTGCGATGACTTTGTATGCGTTGATTAACGCGGAGGAGCTCGGTATCACATCTGGTAATATCGATAGTCTGAAGGCTAAGCCGGGTAATCCAGCAGTCGCTCGGTTGGTGGGTGCTGAAGGTAATATGGGTGAACTTCTCGGCTTGGGTGCCGATTGGTCCTATAACGCCATCAAACAGGTAGGGAACTATGGCGAAATTTATGAGCGCACAGTTGCCCCGATAGGTATTCCCCGTGCAGGGTCAGTGAATGATCTATGGACCCGTGGCGGCATTCTTTACGCGCCTCCAATTCGTTAATCGAGTCCGACCGAAGACCGGGTATTGCCCGGTCTTTCTTTAATGTCTACCGGATTTAAATGTGACAGAACGTACACGTATCCCATTGCATCGGGACCCTAAAGTTCGGGCCATACTTGTGCAAGTGCTCGCTGCAGTTGTAGTGGGTTACGGTTTCTATTCATTATTCCAGACGACTGTTGATAACTTGGTCGCTCGTGGAATTCAAACGGGAACGAGTTTCTTTGATGAAGTAGCGCCGTTCCAAATAGGATTCACCCCCTTCTTTGACTACACGCTCGGCCAATCCAAATATATCGACGTCTTTTTTGTCGGTATCCAAAATACTATTTTGGTGGCGGTATTGGGGATCATCGCCGCAACACTACTCGGGTTTTTCATTGGTGTGATTCGATTATCCCCGAACTGGCTCGTATCTCGCGGAGCGCTTGTATATATTGAAGTCTTTCGTAATGTTCCGCTGCTGTTACAAATCATGTTTTGGAACTTTGCGATTTTCCTACCGACCCTACCGGCTCCCAAGAATTCAATCGCGATGGGCGCGTTTTATCTTAATGCCCGCGGCTTTCATACGCCGTTACCGGTAATCGAAAATACAACCGGTGTTGCTATCTGGATCGCTTTGCTGACTGTTCTTGGGATTGGACTTTTAATGTTCGCGCGACGCGCCAAAGTGCTTTTTGAAGAGACTGGTCAACGCTTGCCCGTCTTATGGATCTCTTTGGCCGTTTTGATTATCGGTGGCTATATCTTCTACTTGGTTTCTGGTTCGCCGCTTAGCTTTGATGAGCCAGTTTTGGGTCGGTTTAACTTTAAGGGAGGTGGGCAATTACCCTTGCCACTTTTCTCACTTTGGTTCGCCTTAACTTTGTACACGTCCGCATTCATTGCTGAAAATGTCCGCGCGGGGATCCAATCAGTTTCTCATGGGCAGACCGAGGCGGCTTACGCGCTTGGGTTGTCTAGAAAAAATACAGTTAATCTGGTCACAATCCCTCAAGCATTGCGAGTGATCATTCCGCCAACAATTAGCCAGTATTTGAACTTAACTAAGAATTCGTCACTCGCCGTAGCTGTGGGATATGAGGAACTGGTTGCTGTTTGGGCAGGCATTACGCTCAATCAGACGGGTCAGGCACTTGTCATCATTGGCATGACAGTCGCGGTTTATGAGTGCCTCAGTTTGTTAACTTCGTTTGTATTGAACTGGTACAACAAACGAATCCAGTTGACGGAGCGTTAGCATGTCTGAAGTTAAAATATTTGTACCTGCTCCGGATCGTTTGCCGCCAAGCAACACGCTGGGTCCCATTGCTTGGGTACGAGAAAATTTGTTCGGATCAATCATTAGTTCCATTGCGACGCTTCTATTTTTCTATTTGTTCTTTAGTTATGTACCGCCTTTCCTCGAGTGGGCTTTAATTAAAGCTAATTGGACAGGGACTGATCGTTCAGTATGCGAGGCAAACACTGCCGGAGCTTGTTGGACGTTCATAAACGTTCGATTAGAACAGATCTTATTTGGGTTGTATTTTGCGTCCAAGCCTGAGGAGCTGTGGCGCCCGACATTGATTTTTGTTCTATTTTTCGCGTTGTTGCTTCCGCTACTATTTGAGAGAACGCCGGGGAAGAAATGGTTATCGATCATACTTTTGGGTGTGTTCCCTGTTGTGTTTTATTTCATTGTTTACGGAGGATCTTTTGGGATTCCTCAGTCTAATACGACGCAATGGGGCGGTTTCCTACTGACTTTTGCTCTGGCTTTCGTTGGTATCTTATTGGCTCTTCCGATCGGTATTTTGCTGGCACTAGGTCGTCGTTCGGAGATGCCCGTTATTCGCTCGATTTGTGTTATTTACATTGAGTTTTGGCGTGGAACACCATTGATCACCATTTTGTTTATGGCATCCGTGATGCTGCCCTTATTTTTCCCCGCCGGTGTCGAGTTCGATAAGGTCGTTCGCGCCATGATCGGGATCACCATGTTTCAGTCAGCTTACACCGCGGAGGCCGTTCGGGGTGGTCTGGCAGCAATTCCAAAGGGCCAGGCCGAGGCTGCGATGGCGTTGGGCTTAGGTTACTGGAGACGGACGGTGTTCATCACGCTCCCGCAAGCGTTGAAGATCTCAATTCCGTCAATCGTAAACACATTTATTGCACTGTTTAAAGACACGTCGTTAGTTTCGATCATTGGCTTGCTCGATCTCTTAAATATGGCGCAGACTGCGGCGCGGTCAGTGGAATGGAAGGGTTATGACATTGAAGGCTACCTGTTTGCTGGCTTCATTTATTGGGCGTTCTGTTATGGGATGTCTCGTTATAGTCAAAATTTAGAACAAAAACTCGATACGGATCGGAGAAATTAATATGACCACCGACACACATATGGCGTCTGCCGAGCTCGGTGACACCATCATAAAAATTGATGAATTAAATAAGTGGTATGGACAGTTTCATGTTCTTAAAGATATTAACTTGGACGTCAAACGTGGCGAGCGGATAGTGATCTGCGGTCCGTCTGGCTCAGGTAAGTCGACATTGATTCGTTGCATCAATCGGTTAGAGACACATCAAGAAGGTTCGATAGTAGTCGATGGTATTGAGTTGACGGAAGATACCAAACATATCAATGATATTCGTCGCGAGGTTGGTATGGTGTTTCAGCACTTCAACCTATTCCCTCACCTGACTGTTTTGGAGAACTGCACGTTGGCTCCAATCTGGGTGCGTAAATCACCCAAGCGAGAAGCAGAAGATATAGCGATGCGCTATCTTGAACGGGTTAAGATTCCAGAGCAGGCCAACAAGTATCCTGGCCAATTGTCAGGTGGGCAACAGCAACGTGTGGCTATTGCTCGTTCGCTTTGCATGAACCCGCGGGTGATGCTTTTTGATGAACCAACCTCGGCACTCGACCCCGAGATGATCGCCGAGGTATTGGATGTCATGGTTGGCCTTGCTGAAGATGGAATGACTATGCTGTGTGTAACTCACGAGATGGGTTTTGCCCGCAAAGTTGCCAACCGGGTAATTTTCATGGATGGTGGTCAGATAGTTGAGCAGAACCAGCCCGAAGAGTTTTTCAACAATCCCCAAAACGACCGAACACAACTATTCCTCTCACAAATCTTGCAACACTAATCATCAAACGGTGGAAAAGCCGGTGACTGCCCCTATGATAGTGGCTGTGATTAATCAAACTGATTAAGGAGGCTTCATGGCTTGGAATGAGCCCGGAAATAATGGCCGCGATCCCTGGGGTGGCGGTAACAGAAACGACCAGGGTCCTCCAGATCTTGATGAGGTTTTGAAGAAGTTACAACAGAGATTGGGTGGCCTATTTGGTAAATCGGGAGGTTCCGGTGGTGGTTCGGATTCTGGCGATGGCTCTGGCTTCGAGTTTTCGGGTAAAACGATAAGTGTCTTCGCATTGATCGCTTTGACCGCATATGGCGCATTAGGCCTCTATAAAATTGATGAGCAGGAGCGTGCTGTCGTTCTTCGCTTCGGCCAGTTTCTAGAGACTAAGACCCCCGGCTTGCGCTGGAATGCGCCATTGATCGATGAAGTAAACAAGGTCAACGTGACACGAGTTCGTACTCATACGTCACAGGGAGTAATGCTCACGGAAGATGAGAACATCGTGGACGTAACACTCGCAGTCCAGTACGTAATCTCAAACCCTCAGGATTTTTTATTGAATGTTCGGGAGCCTGAAGTAACGCTTACCCACGCTACGGACTCGGCTATCCGTCACGTTGTAGGATCGGCTGAAATGACAGGGGTGATTTCTGAGGGCCGAGAGGCGCTCGGTGGTGACGTGCAGCGGCGTTTACAAGAATATCTCGATAATTATGTTGCCGGGCTCAGAGTCGTCAAAGTCAACCTAGAAAATAGTCAGCCACCAAGTCAGGTTCAGGCTGCTTTTGATGACGTAATTAAGGCACGGGAAGACGAGCAGCGGCTCAAAAATCAGGCCGAAGCTTATTCAAATGGCGTAATTCCAGAAGCGCGTGGCCGCGCGCAAAGGGTCCTAGAAGAGGCCAACGCTTACCGTGAGCAAGTTGTCGCGCAAGCGCAGGGGGAGGCTGATCGGTTTCTAAAGTTATTGGCGGAGTATCGGAAAGCTCCCGATGTTACACGGCAGCGGCTCTACATTGATGCGGTGCAGGAAGTTATGCAGCGTTCGTCCAAGGTTATGGTAGATGTGGATTCTGGATCCAACATCATGTATTTGCCATTGGACAGGATTGCGAGTCAGGCAGCACCCTCAATCGCAAACCAGAATCGCGGTAGTCCGTCGATATCAACGGTTCAACAGGCCTCGAGTGGTATGACTCCAGGGGATATTCGGTCCTTGACCGATCAAGTAATTCAGGAAATACGTTCGCGTCAAACTGATGATGCGCAACGAGGGAGTATTAGATAATGTCGGGACGTCAAATGAGCATTTTGGTTGGCTTGGTTGTCCTAATCACAATTGTGTCCAATTCTCTGTATGTTGTGAACGAACGTGAGCGCGCAGTGTTGTTGAAGTTTGGTGAGGTGGTTTCTACAGATATTCAACCGGGCCTTCATTTTAAAATTCCAGTGGTTAATGATGTACGCCGATTCGAGGCGCGTTTGATCACCTTGGATTCTAGTCCGCAGCGATATCTCACTGCTGAAAAAAAAGCGTTGATTGTTGATTCATTTGTAAAATGGCAGGTTGCAGATGCAGGTAAATATTATACGGCAACCGGTGGCGATGAGTTTTCAGCTAATAGTCTTCTCGCGTCGCGCGTTGATAATGGATTGCGTAACAAGTTCGGTGAGCGGACTGTTTTCGAGGTGGTTTCTGGAGAGCGTGATGCTCTAATGGCAGAGATCACTAAGGAACTTGACGACATCGCATTGAATGAATTAGGAATTCACGTGCTAGATGTCCGGGTTAAGGGAATCGATCTTCCGCCTGAAGTTTCAAACGCCGTTTATTCACGGATGAGCACGGAGCGTGAGCGTGAGGCACGTGATCATCGCTCTAGGGGCCGGGAATTGGCTGAGGGGATTGAAGCTGATGCTGATCGGCAAAATACCGTCATCGAGGCAAATGCATATCGTGAAGCCGAGCGGATTCGGGGCGAGGGTGATGCGATTGCCGCGGAGATCTACGCAAATGCATTCAATCAAGATCCGGAATTTTATTCATTCCACCGATCAATACAGGCATATAAAAATTCATTTGCAGGGAAGGACGATCTGTTGGTTATCGATCCCGAGTCAGATTTCTTTCGTTACTTGAAGAATCCAACAGGGAAGTAATCTAAGCACTAGGGCGGCCTTAGTGCTGTCCAAGTGACTGTCCCATCTTTACTGCACTCCCATCTGAAATATCAGATGCAAATCCCTTTTTTGATTTTGGTATTACTACTATAACCGTGGAGCCATATTGGAAACGGCCGATTTCGTCGCCTTGGCTAAATTTGTGATGTGTCCCGCGATGGAAGCTCCATTCCGTGATGCTTCGCCCCGGCGGTGTGACAATACCAGAAAATGGTGTTTCGATAGAAGCGACCAGCATTGCGCCCACAAGCACGACAGAAAATGGTCCATTCTTGCCCTTGAAGTGCATGATCACACGCTCATTCCGAGAAAATACTGCTGGGATGGACGTGGTTGTTGACTCATTTACAGAGAAAAGACGACCGGGTACATGCACCATATGCTTCAATTCACCGTCCATCGGACAGTGTACTCGATGGTAATCTTTGGGTGATAAATAGATGGTTAGGTAATGACCATCTTGGTAGGTCTTTTCATAGTCTGCCAGCCCGAAGAGTTCCATCAAAGAAAAGTGGTGTCCTTTGACCGTTAATCGAATATCGTGAGACAAGCTACCACCGGCAAAAACGGTTCCATCGGCCGGTGATGCTATGTGACCATATCCGGCAAGTGGACGAATTCCCTCTTTGAGGGCGCGGGTAAAAAATGCATTGAAGTGTGCATAAGCGTCTAACGAGGGCTCGGCTACTTCATCCATTTGGATTTCGAATCGATTGATAAATTGTTGGATCAGGAAATTTTTGACTCTTGGGATCTCGCAAAAGGCTAATTCTCCGAGTGCCCGTGAGATCAGGTGCCCAGGTAGGCCATATTGAATAAGGGTGTTGAGATTCTGCGTTAGGTTCATGCGTTTCCTTCCCTCATAGTATCTAAAATCCGGTGAAATGACTCAAGCCGACGTTTGGAAAGCTTACCTTTTTGGATAGCATCGTTAACTGCACAACCTGGCTCCTGTCTATGCCCACAATTGCGAAAGCGGCAATGGTTTGCGAACTCACAAATATCGATGAATCCCTGTTCAACTTCGGCACGTGAGATTTGTTCTAGCCCAAAATCGCGAATTCCGGGCGAATCAATGATCGACCCACCCCCTTTGTAGGAGTAAAGCCGAGCTGTCGAAGTGGTGTGTCGACCGAGACGGGTTTGTTGATGCAGGTATCCAACACGGATCTTTTCATCGGGTAAGAGCATTTTGACAAGGCTAGATTTTCCAACTCCTGATTGTCCGATGAATACCGAACTTTTGTCGATGAGGTATTGGGATAGCTCATCAAGACCACCTATTTTTTTAGTTGTCGCCTCTACCACCGTGTACCCGATGACTTCATAAAGATTCTTAATACCCATCAACAAATTTCGGTTGGTTTCTGATTCGCGAAGAAGATCCACTTTGTTTATGACAATAATCGGCGGAATGTTTGTGACTTCGGCAGCGACTAAATAACGATCTAGTATCTCGGGTTGCGGTTCTGGTTCTAGCGCGGTGACGATAACAAGTTGATCAATATTGGCCGCCATTACTTTGATGATACCGCGTGAGTCTGGTCGTTCGAGCACGTTGCGTCTAGGTTTATGTGCCGTTACCACCCCAGTAGCATCTGTCGCTTGGAATACAACCTGATCGCCCGTGACTAATGAGGAAAGACAAGACCTAAGGTGGCAACGTATTGGGTCATTAACTGGTTGCCCCAAGCGGTCGATCGCGACAACTTCAACCTGCTTTCCAAATCTGGCCACGATTCTGCCGGTTTGTTCTCGCCCAAGACTACCGGAATCAATTAATTCCTCGACCTCTACCTTATGTCTCGTCGCTCGGTCGAGTCGCTCTTTTTGAATCTTCTCGATACGCCACGCTTGCTGGCGTGTGAGTTTTCGTTTGCTCATTTTAGTTTAAAGCGATGCGTGACTTCCATTAGATCGAACCCCATTATTACAGGCATTGAGAGGAGAAACTATGTCTGATCCCTATGGCGATGCTGAAGCAGCTCGATACGACAACCCTGTTGCCTCACGTAGGTGGATTTTAGAGTTGCTTGAAGCAACGGGCCGCCCTATCGATTACGAGGAATTAGTAGCTCTGACACAAACTGAAGAAATTAACCGGAAAGGATTAGTTACGAGGCTGTCAGCGATGTGTCGCGATGGTCAGGTGATTACCGATCGTATTGGCCGCTATATCTTGGTCGATAAAACGGGTTTGGTTTCAGGTTGTGTCATTGCACACAGAGACGGCTTTGGTTTTTTTGAACCAGATGATGGTGGAGATAATCTTTATCTGCATAATCGTCAAATGCGAAAAGTCTTCCATGGAGACAGAGTTTTGGTTGCGGTAATGCCCGCTTCAAAACATTCCAAGAGTAAACGTGAGGCACGGATCGTTGAGGTGCTTGACCGAACCCACCGGAGGCTAATTGGCCGTCTGCGGGATCAAGAAGGAGTAAAATTTGTTACTCCAGAGGACGATCGTTTTCTGCATGAAATCTTGATCTCTGAGGATCGAATGCACGGTGCCAAAGTTGGTCAATTTGTAGTAGTGCAGGTTGATAGTTTTCCAGAATCAAATCGACAGCCAGTTGGACACATCGTTGATGTGGTTGGTGATGCTTCAGATTCAGGAATTGAGGTACAGGTCGCGGTACGAACTCATGATCTTCCGCACGAGTTTTCAGATGAAGCCATCGCGCAGGCAAAAGCATTTGGTAACGTCATCGATCCGTCCATTGCTGCAACGCGTCTCGATTTAAGGAATCTTCCATTTGTCACTATTGATGGCGAGGATGCGAAGGACTTCGATGATGCGGTGTGTGTTGCTTCTCGAGAGAAAAATGGGTGGACTCTTTGGGTCGCAATTGCCGATGTCGCTAATTACGTTGAAGAACAATCTCCACTAGACCAGACCGCCGTTGAGAGAGGAACTTCGGTTTATTTTCCGAGCGAAGTTATTCCAATGTTGCCGGAAACGCTGTCCAACGGACTGTGCTCGTTGAATCCTCACGTGGACCGTTTGGCTTTGGCGGTTCGCCTTGAGGTTACATCTACGGGACGAGTGACGAGCAACCGATTTTACGAGGCGGTGTTTCGGTCGCAACAAAGACTGACATACAGCGAGGTTCAGGATGCCTTAGACGCGGTTTCGGCGCGCGATCACTCTTCAAGTTCCTTAAAGAAAGCGATTCATGAAACCAAACGGTTTAATTCTCAGGGTGTTGCTGAGAATGTGGCTGACCTGTTCTCGCTCTATAAGGCACTTCGGTCAGCGCGTGAAGACCGCGGTGCTCTGGACTTTGATTCGATTGAGCCCAGCTTTAGTTTTGATGAGAAAGGAAAGATCATTGGAGTGGTTCCGCGGGAGCGACTCGAAACGCACAAACTGATCGAAGAGTGTATGTTGGCAGCTAATGTTGCTGCAGCAACTTGCCTAAGGAAGTTCAGGCTCCCGACTCTTTATCGGATTCACGAGGGTCCAAGTGATGAGCGATTGACTGCTCTGCGTCAATTTCTTGGGTCGATGGCCTTGGGCCTCGGTGGTGGCGAAAAACCGGAACCATCCGATTATCAAAATCTTTTAGAACAGGCCCAAGCACGTCCTGACTTTCCATTGATTCAGGCTATGATTTTGCGGTCTATGCAGCAAGCGAAATATGCGCCAGATCCCGATATTGGCCATTTTGGCTTGTCTTACGATCACTACACGCATTTCACATCGCCGATCCGTCGTTATCCAGATCTGATAGTACATAGATTGTTGAAGCGCATTGTTCAGACAGGTGCTCAAGACGATCCGGCACTCTTGGTTCGTGACGGACTGCCAAATATACAACGCATGGTTGCATTGGGCGAGCATTGCTCGATGACAGAGCGTCGGGCCGATGAGGCAAGTCGCGATGTTGGACAATGGCTGAAATGTCAGTTTATGCGAGAAAAATTGGGTGAGGAATATCAGGGTACAATCACCGGTGTTGCTGGATTTGGGCTCTTCATTCTACTCGATCAATTATTTGTGGAAGGCATGGTTCACGTGACGCAACTACCTCCAGATTATTGGGTGTTTAATGAGCAGCAACATACACTGATTGGTGAGCGGACCAATAAGGTATTTCGGCTCGCCGATAAAGTGCAGGTGAAGGTTGTGCGCGTAGATCTAGACGCTCGGCGTATAGATTTTGCGTTGGTGAGTACTGCGCCAGTCGGTCGGGTCAAAAAGGCAAATACTTGTTCGGATCTTAAAGCGGGTAAGGTCAAAAGGAAAAGTTCACGCAAAGACCGTTCGAGAAAAGTGGGGAGAAGGCGCCGATGAACCAGAACCGATGGCGACAACCTAAAAAGCAACAAATATCCGGGAGAGTGGCAGTTTCTGGTGTGCATCCGGTTCGCATCGTTTTACGGAGGGGTCGAGCTACTGAGGTCTGGGTACGCAAGGGCGCAAATGAACACCGGCTGAGAGAGATCTTAGCGATTGCACACTCAACTGGCATTTCGGTTATTGATGTTGCTCCGCAGGATTTCGATGATGCTGTTTCGAGCGATACCAATCATCAGAGTGTGATTGCTTTCGCCGAGCCGAGAGAAATGGAACCCGAAAATGCGCTTCCGGTTCTTTTGGATGGTCTTGAAAGTCCTTTGATTTTGGTCCTTGATGGAGTGACCGACCCACATAACTTTGGTGCTTGTCTGCGGTCTGCTGAGGCTTTTGGGGTGAGTTGTGTGATCGTCCCAAAAGATCACTCGGCCCCACTGAATCAGGTGGCCCGTAAGACATCCTCCGGCGCAAGTGAATTGATCCCTGTAGTGAAAGTCAAAAATCTCGCTCGCTGCTTAAGGAGGCTACAACAAGATGGATTTTGGATTATCGGAGCTGCTGGTGAATCCTCTGCTAATATGTGTAAGGCATTTAATCAAGGCCCACTTGCTTTAGTGATGGGATCTGAGGGTAGTGGGCTGCGGCGTCTGACTCGTGATGTGTGCGATGCCTTAGTATCGATCCCGATGCTTGGATGTATTGAAAGTTTAAATGTGAGCGTGGCGGCTGGTGTACTCTTATACGATCTTCAGAATACTCGCGGTGCGCTTCCGTCATTGTCCACTTATCAGGAGTCGGTGTAATGCGCTGTCCGTTTTGCCAGGCGCTGGATACTAAAGTGATTGATTCGAGACTGCACGCCGAAGGATCTCAAATTCGTCGCCGTCGTGGTTGTCCAGATTGTGAGCAGCGATTCTCTACTTATGAGACCGCGGAGCTTTTAATGCCAAGAATTGTGAAGAGTAATGGACATCGCGAGAACTTTGATGAAGATAAGCTGAGACGAGGTTTAATTCGCGCGCTGGAGAAGCGACCAGTGAGTACTGTGCAAATTGATTCCTGCATTCAGCGGATTAAACGCCAGTTGCAATCGGAGCCCGATAAAGAGATTGAGTCGCGTCGAATTGGTGATCATGTAATGCGTGAATTAAAGGCGTTAGATCAAGTTGCTTATGTTCGTTTCGCCTCGGTGTACCGGAGCTTCAGCGATGTGACGGAATTTATCGGGGAGATCGAGAAATTATCCGATGACTAAATTTACCGATCTCGAAAGATTGGCAATGCGTCGGGCGCTCCTTTTGGCTGAGAAAGGCCTGTATACGACAGGTGAGAATCCGCGTGTTGGTGCTTGTCTGGTAAAGGATGGGAACATCATTGCACAAGGATTCCATCGAGCTCCCGGCTACCCGCATGCTGAGGTAGAAGTAATAAAACAGACTGATGCGAGCCTCGTTAGAGAATCGACTTGTGTTGTGACTCTAGAACCTTGTTCGCATGTCGGTAAGACCGGTCCTTGTGCACAGGCTTTGATTGATGCGGGTGTCGCTCGTGTAGTGGTCGCAATGGAGGATCCGAATCCGTTGGTAGCAGGACGGGGCCTTGCTAAATTGAGAGATGCAAATATCGATGTCGCGGTTGGGCTTTATTCACAGGAAGCACACTCCCTCAATCGAGGCTTCGTTTCACGGATGATATATGGCCGACCCTATGTTTGGTTAAAGTCGGCCGCGAGTCTTGATGGCAAGGTAGCGATGGCTAATGGCGAGTCTAAGTGGATTACCGGACCGGACGCACGTCGCGATGTGCAACGAATTCGTGGACGTTGTCAGGCAATTGTGACAGGCATTAACACAGTTCTCGTAGACGATCCGCAATTGACTGTTAGGCATAACGAGTCAGGTTTAATCGTACCAGAGGGTCTATCGGCTAAACAGCCACTTCGAGTGATTCTAGATACCCAAGGTCGGCTTCCAATAACCAATCGATTGCTGGATGCGGCGGGGCCAATTTTGTGGGTTACCGGAAATAAGTATCAGCACCCACTATGGGCGAAAAGACGAATTGAGCAGTGGGTTGCTCCACTTTGTGACGGTCAAATTGATCTCAAGATATTGCTCCTTGAGCTTGGGCGTCGTCAAATTAACGAGGTGTTATTCGAGGCAGGTACAACTTTACTCGGTCGCTTAATCGAAGACCGATTGGTGGATCAAGGAGTTTTATATTACGCGCCAAAACTCCTTGGGCAGACTGCGCGATCCTTGTATGATATCGCCCCTACTCAATTGGCCGATGCGCCAGAAGTTATTATTCAGAGGATCTTCGAGGTGGGTGAGGATCTTCGCTTAGACTGGATATTAGGGACACAAGCATAATATGGCTTTGGCATCTGTCGAAAAGTTAATTGCAGATATTCGTGAAGGGAAGATGGTCATTCTAATGGATGATGAGGATCGCGAAAATGAGGGTGATATTGTCTTGGCTGGAACTCATTGCACACCTGACCACATTAACTTTATGGCAAGACATGCGCGTGGACTGATTTGTCTCACGCTGACAGAAGCGCGTTGCCATCAATTGGGTTTGCCACCCATGGTGATAGACAACACCGAGCGTCATAAAACAGCTTTTACGGTCAGTATTGAGGCCGCCGAGGGTGTTACAACAGGGATTAGTGCGGCTGACCGGGCGCGAACCGTTCAGGCTGCCGTGGCTGCAAATGCACAGCCCAGTGATTTGGTGCAACCGGGGCATATTTTTCCAGTACAAGCACGCCCCGGTGGCGTTTTGATGCGAGCAGGACACACTGAAGCTGGTTGCGATCTTGCGCGTCTGGCTGGCCTTGAACCTGCCGCTGTTATTTGTGAAATCATGAATGATGATGGCTCGATGGCGCGACGGCCTGAGTTGGAGAAATTTGCTGGCCAGCATGGACTTTCGATCGGTACGATTGCGGATTTAATTCAATACCGAGTTACCACTGAGACTACAATTGAGATGGTTCGCGAGGAACAAATCGAGACAGAATTCGGGCTGTTTCGGTTGCAGATGTTCCAGGATCAGGTTCTTGGTGGTACGCATTTATGCTTGATCAAAGGTAACCCCTCGCGGGACCGCCCTTGTCTCGTTCGTGTACATGTGCCTGATACACTGCGTGATTTAGTTCAGGTGTCTTGGAAGGGACGAGGGAGCTGGCCGTTGCCTCAGGCGTTAAAGGCAGTAGCAGAGTCAGGTGAGGGCATCGTTGTTATCCTTGAAAACCGCAGTGATGAGCCGATTGAAGAGCGGCTAGGCCAATATGTTGGGGATACTTTGCCAAAACCCGGAGCGCGCCTGACTCCTTATTTAACCGTCGGCACAGGTTCGCAAATTTTGAAACATGCGAATGTTGGTAAGATGCGTCTGTTATCGACGCCAATGAAATTTAGCGCAATCTCAGGTTTTGACTTAGAAGTTGTGGAATATTTGGAATACGAGGGGTGAATCGATGCAAGTGATTGAAGGGAAATATACAGACGCTGACGGTCGTTATGCCATCGTTGCGGGACGTTTTAACCAGTTTGTTGTTGATTCTTTGGTTGAAGGGGCCATCGACGCACTGATTCGGAATGGTGTGTCTGAAGACCAAATCAAAGTAGTTCGTGTACCTGGCGCCTACGAGATCCCTTTAATTGCGCAAGCCGTAGCGGAAAAAGGTGACGTAGATGCGATCGTTGCGGTGGGCGCTGTGATTCGCGGGTCAACGCCGCACTTTGATTACGTTGCTGGCGAATCTGCAGCTGGTCTCAGCAAAGTACAACTAGACACTGGCGTACCTTGTGCTTTTGGCGTTTTGACTGTAGAAGATATTGAACAAGCTTTTGAAAGGGCCGGGACTAAGGCTGGTAACAAGGGGGCTGAGGCTGCAATGGTTGCAATTGAGATGGTCTCAGTCCTGAAACAAATCAGTGAATGATAAAGAGCTTCTGCAACCCTCTGCTTCACAGCGGCACCGCGCGCGTTCTGCGGTTGTTCAAGCTTTGTATCAATGGGAATTATCTGGCTATCCGATGACGCGAGTGGCAGCTATGTTTCGCGCGGATAACGATTTGAAACGAGCTGATACTGTATTTTTCCACGATGCTCTTACGGCTATTAATAAAAAGTACGACGAATTAGTGGACCTCTTTAAGCCATACCTCTCCCGTGAATATAGAGAATTAACACCGGTTGAGCGCAATATTCTACTTCTTGGCGCCTATGAATTGTCGCTCCGGATTGATATTCCCTACAAAGTCGTGATTTCTGAGGCTGTAGCATTGAGTAAGAAATTTGGTGCCACCGATGGCCACAAATTTGTCAACGGTGTACTTGATCAGCTCGCTTCTCAAACGCGTCCGATTGAGGTCCAAGCGCACAGATCTCGTGAACGAGTTTGAATTAATCCAAAAGTACTTCAAGAAGGATCCACTGGATCCATTTGTAGTTATCGTTAACGGCGATGATGCGGCTGTATTTGCCCCACGTGACAATGTCGAAGCTGTGATTTCGGTTGACGCGGTTGTCGCTGGACGTCATGTTCCAGACTTATGTCCTCCCGATGGGTTCGCTGCCAGATTAATAGGCCGGGGCTTGAGCGATCTCGCTGCCATCGGCGCCACTCCTCGATACGTTCTGCTTTCTCTAAGCTTACCCGCATTTGAGCCTGGTTGGGTTGATCACTTTTCTAGCCGTTTTCATCAGTTGTGTGTTCGTTTTGGTGTTGATTTGATAGGTGGCGACACTACGAAGGGTCCATTGAGCGCCCATCTTACTGTCATCGGTGATGTTCCTAAGGGACGAGCTATTGGTCGTGATGGACTGAAAGCCGGCGATGATCTGTGGCTTTTTGGACCAGATTTAGGTGGGGCTCGCGCTTATCTCGCCGTACTGAATCAGGGCGAGCAAAATCAGGAGATTTGGGCAGAACGTTACTGGCGTCCCGAACCACAACTTGATAGTGGTGTCGCGTTGCGGGGTGTGGCGAATGCAATGATTGATATTTCAGATGGTTTATGCCAAGACCTGCAGCACCTATTAGACAGGGCAACTAAAACGACAGCAGTTAATTTGCAATCAAGGACATTGCCTTTGTGTGAACATTTAGTAACGCGGTTCGGCTTAGATAAGGCTCTGGAGTATGCGTTGACTGGGGGTGATGACTATTGTCTATTAGCGTCTATTCCACCAAACTCGCGAGTTCCACCTGGTGGAACTCGCATCGGTATGGTGGTGAAGCGTGATTCGCACCGAATTTTGTTGGACGGAAAACCATTGCCCGATTTCTGGAAATTGGGTTGGGATCACGATCAATGAACCGGCTGAAGTTTTGGATAGCTGTGGGGCTTGGAAGTGGCTTATCCACCAAAGCCCCGGGGACAACTGGAACCATCGGGATTTTGCCCCTTTTGTTTTTCATTTGGGAGGGGCCGCTTATTGTTTGGATCCTTGGTTTTTTTGTGCTCTGTGGGCTAGCGATATGGAGTATACCGGAAGCTGGCAGGCAGTTGGGAGAGTCCGATCATGGACAGATCGTGATCGATGAATGGGCAGGCATGTGGCTGGCTGCTTGTGGTATCAGCTTGTGTACTGACCTAACCGTCTGGATCGGACTCTGCCTCGGATTTTTTGGGTTTCGAATCTTTGATATCACAAAACTCGGGTTAGTCTCTTGGTGTGAGCGGAAACTGGCTGGTGCATGGGGTGTTTTGATGGATGATATAGCTGCAGGCGGGTACGTTCTTATCCTTGCGCTGGTCTTTGGTATGATCAGTGGCTGATCAGGATAGGACCATGACCATCGAATATATCGATAATTGCCAACTCCCGACCCGGTGGGGAACGTTCGACATGCACGGATTCAACGATACTGAATCTGGCAAAGAACATATCGCACTGGTAATGGGTGATCCGAGTAATGAGCAGCCTGTCTTAGCTCGCTTGCATTCTGAATGTCTGACCGGTGATGCCCTGTTTTCACAACGTTGTGATTGCGGTGCTCAACTCGAGCATGCTATGGCTGCAGTGGCCGCTAAAGGCTCGGGCATTATTTGCTATTTACGCCAAGAAGGACGAGGTATAGGCCTTCTGAATAAAATACGCGCTTACCATCTTCAAGACGAAGGTGCGGATACAGTAGACGCTAACGAGGCTCTGGGATTTGCTGCCGATCAACGGGACTACTCAGTGGTGGGACCGATGTTAGAGCATTTCAGAATTAAAAAAGTTGAGTTACTTACGAACAATCCAAAGAAGGTTGAAGCACTCGAAGAGATGGGAATTACAGTTGTGAAGCGGCACTCCATCGAGACAGGGCTTACCCCGCACAATCAAAACTATCTGAAAACAAAACTCAATCGTCTTGGTCATTTATTAAGCCAACCAGAAACTTTCAGCTGAGCCGTTTTTCAATTGCTTTTTGAATACCTGCCGCATCCAGACCAACGCGAGCGATCATGGCTTCAGGTTT
>PBZM01000026.1 GCA_002731015.1 Gammaproteobacteria bacterium | reverse complement strand
TACTTCTAGCCCATACTTCACAAAGAAATTTTTAACCAGAGTCAATGTCGCACCAAATACGCCAGTGGAAATGAGGACACGATCTCCTGCTTGGCAGTGAGCCATCAACATCGACTGTATTGCGCCCATGCCCGATGCGGTCGCCTCGCAGGCTTCTGCCTGCTCCATAACCGCCAATCTCCTACAGAATCCATCCACCGTTGGATTGTCAACCCGCCCGTAGATCGAGAGGCCAGAGTTGTTCATAAAGGCATCAGCCATAGTAGAGGCGTCAGGGAACACAAAGCTTGAGGTTGTAAAGATGGGCTCTGAGTGCTCACGCTCTGGCGTCCGATCCAAACCAATGCGCATTGCTTGCGTCTCTCTCGATAATTTGGGGAGTATTGATTTCAATCGTTTATCACGATCCATCATGACGCGTCTGCCCGGAGGTCTAAGCACGCATCTTCAGAATCAGCAAGTGTTCCCTGTTTGGCCTCGTCGTTACGCTTTCGAGCCAGTGCTTCGAGATACGCATCATCAACTTCTTTGGTGATATAGCAAGCCGAGAACACCGAATCTTCAAATGAACGTAAATCGGGATTCAGTTCACGCACCGCGTCCACCAGATCATCAAGTTCTTGGTAAATGAGTCCGTCGGCACCGATAAGTTGATTAATTTCTTGGGCACTGCGGCCATGAGCAATTAATTCACTGGCGGCCGGCATATCGATCCCGTAAACGTTCGGCGAAACCACGGCCGGCGCGGCTGAGGCAAAGTATACTTTCTTGGCGCCAGCGTCTCTTGCCATATCAACAATTTGATGGCAAGTGGTACCGCGCACGATGGAATCATCAACCAGTAAAACGTTGCGATCCTTGAATTCTTGAACTACCGGGTTAAGCTTTTGTCGCACTGACTTTTGGCGTTCGGTCTGTCCGGGCATAATAAAAGTCCTGCCAATGTACCGGTTTTTGATAAAACCCTCCCGGAACAACACACCAAGTTTTTGAGCGACCTCTAACGCACTTGTCCGGCTTGTATCTGGAATAGGGATCACGGCATCGATGTCATGATTTGGCATCTCGCGCAGTATCCTATCTGCAAGTTTTCTACCCATATTAATCCGCGCTTGATAAACAGACACCCCATCAATCACAGAGTCAGGACGCGAAAGATAAACATATTCGAACAAACATGGATGCGCTTCTTGCTCGCCTGCACATAGCTTTCTGTGAAGGTGTCCTTCGTTATCAATGAAAACGGCTTCACCGGGCGCAAGATCACCTATCAATACAAAGCCGGCACAATCAAGAGCCACCGATTCACTCGAAATCATATACTCGACGCCCCGCTCAGTTTTGCGCTGACCGATACAAATCGGACGGATACCGCAGGGATCTCGGAATCCTAAAATACCATGACCATTGATCAGTGCTACGACCCCATAGGCACCACGGCAACGTCGATGAACACCCTCAACTGCAGAAAAAAAATCGTTGGGAATCGGGCGGAAGTTTCCACGTGCCTCAAGCTCATGCGCAAAAATATTAAGCAAAACTTCTGAATCACTATCTGTATTAATATGACGCATGTCGTCTTCATACAGTTCTTTCATAAGATCGGAGGTATTAGTTAGATTCCCGTTATGCGCAAGACTAATGCCGAACGGACTATTAACATAAAACGGTTGAGCCTCGGCAGACGAACTCGTACCTGCGGTCGGATATCGGACATGGCCGATCCCCATATTACCGGTTAAATATTGCATGTGGCGCATTCTAAAAACATCACGCACCAAGCCATTATCTTTCCTGAGATGAAACTTTCCATTAGCTGAAGTCACCATGCCTGCAGCATCTTGGCCACGGTGCTGCAGAACGTTAAGCGCGTCGAATAGCGCCTGATTGACGTTACCACGACCGAAAATACCAACCACTCCACACATGATCGACGTTCCTCTCGTCATTTAATTGGCGCTTTAAAGCCAGAGGCTGACAGTTGTTCTAGGGCCCATTGCGCAACCGTTTCAAAATGAACCGCCATAGTTGAGCGATTGTACCAAGTGTCGTTCACCAATGGTGTTAGATTTAACAATCCAATTACCACGGTCACAATCAATGCGCCTCGCGCAAAACCAAAAACCATTCCAAGCACACGATCCGTTGAGGAGAGGCCAGTCGCGTCAATCAATGCTCCTAAAAGAAAACCGAATGCTGCGCCAACCAGTAAAGTGCATAAAAACAAGGCGGTGAACGCAGCAATCGAGCGCATTAAGGAGTCAATAATTTGTGTTTCAAGCAATTGGTCCATGGGTCCGTGGAACTGACGCGCAATAACAAATGCGCCGATCCACGTACCGAGGCTCAAAGCCTCTTTCAAAAAACCGCGCCGAAGGCTCATTAGCGTCGAGACCGTTAGTATCACAATAATCACCCAGTCAAATGGCGCAAGCCCCCAGCCCGGTCCGACTTGCTCGGTCATAATTGACCGTGCTCTCTCACATCATATGACTTAATTTGAGCTTTCAGAGACAATTGAGTTTGGATTTTGCTCAATACTTTTTCGGCACTTGCTCTGTCAAGCAGCGGACCAATATAAACGCGCGTGAGCGTATCCTCGGACCTCAGATAGACCCGTCCGACCTCTAAGCTCTCGAGTTTCGCCCGCAGCGCCTGTGCGTTCTCACGATTTTTAAATGCACCAATCTGCAAAATGAAACTAGCCAGAGACTCATTACCAATTGGGGCACTCATCAAAGCATCTAGCTTTTCTTTACTCACACTTAGCGCTTCTTTATCGATCACTGGTGGAATAATAGGCTTAGTCGAGACTGCTGGCGGTTCAGGTAATCGCTCTAACCTTGGTCCCTCTTGTCGAACGGTCTCGAATTGTGGAGTTAACAACCAAGGAAGAACGAGAGCGGCTAGAGCGGCTATGGTCGCCGCACCAATCCACTGATGCTTTCGACGATGTGACGATGCAGTGGTTGCATGCGTCGGTTCAGTTGAAGAGGTCATGCCTTAGTGAGTCTGCTACCAGTATAAAAGACCCGATGACCAAAACTTGATCGTCGGGATTCAGTTCTGAGGGCAAGCCCTCCAAAGCGTCGTCAAGTGTAGCAAAACTCCGCCAACACGTCTGTGCAAAAAGTGAATACCAGCTGTCCTCCAACGATTCTACATTTCGGCCCCGATCACCACTGATTCCGACCAACACGATCCTTCGTGTAAAAGCTCTTAAAACTGGTAAAATTAAGTCCACATTTTTATCTGCCAACGCCCCAAATATTACGACCCTTCGATCTTCCGAGATCGATTGGGCTAATGTGTTCGTCACAAATTTACAGGCCGACGGATTATGCCCGACATCAAGTATCCAGGATCGACCTGAGGCCCTGTAGCGCGACATACGACCGAGTAAGGTCGCCCGGGATANTGGCNCTTCAATTGCTTGGGTCAACNTATAACCGAGGCTTCCAAACGCGAGACATGCTAANCCCACGGCATCTCTTGGCAATTGCATACCCGAAAGATCGATCTGTTCTCCNGAGGAAAATATATTTAATTTGTGGTCTTCGACTGCAGTATCGAGCCAGACCAATTGAGCCTTCCTTTCCAGAGCCTCTGCCTCGAGTACAGTCCGAACATTCGTTGCTGCAGTCAAGGTGGGCCTAGACTTTCTCATCACACCGGCTTTTTCTCGCGCGATGGATTCGATATTGTCACCAAGAAATAGTTGGTGATCCAAGCCAATCGAGGTAATGATAGAAACGCTTGGATCAATGACGTTCACGGCGTCAAGACGGCCCCCAAGACCAATCTCCAAAATCCAAAGATCTAATTCTCTGCGCTCAAAAATCACAAAGGCTGCCAACGTTAGAAATTCAAAATAAGTGAGAAAAATGGAACCCCTGACGGACTCTACCCGCTCGAATGCCGCCACAAGTTCGTGGCCAGACGCCTTGACGCCGTTCACGCGAATGCGTTCTTGAATGGTATGGATATGGGGCGATGTGTATTGGCCATAAACTAAGCCTTGCGCTCTAGCTAATACACCGGCAGCCTCGACAGTTGAGCCTTTACCGTTAGTTCCAGCTACTGTGATGACTCGCTTCGGTGCGACCTGCGTGAGTGAATTCCAAACCTTCCCGACACGCTCAAGCCCTAATTCTATTTGGGATGGAGGTGCGAAAGATTCAATATAACGCTCCCACTCAGCCAGAGTATTCAATGATGCAAACGAGACAGCACGCGAGCGATGGTATCGCGCATATCGGTTCGGAGTACGATCATGTCTACGGTACCATGTTCGAGAAGAAATTCAGCCCTTTGAAATCCTGCAGGAAGTGTCTCTCGAACAGTTTGTTCGATCACCCGAGGACCGGCAAAACCGACTAGAGCCCTTGGTTCAGCAATATTTAAATCACCAAGCATCGCAAAGGAGGCCGATACGCCGCCAAACACCGGATCAGTAAGGACAGAAATATATGGTAGGCCCTGTTCACGCATCTTCTCGAGAACAGCTGATGTCCGCGCCATTTGCATCAAAGATAACAACGCTTCCTGCATGCGCGCACCGCCAGACGCCGAAAAACATACCAAAGGCACTCGCTTTTCAATACACAGCTCAGCAGCCCGAACGAACTTCTCGCCTACAACCGCTCCCATTGAACCACCCATGAATGCGAACTCAAATGCGACTGCAATTATCGGCTTCGCCTTTAGAGTCCCCTCCATAGCAAGAAGTGCATCATTTTCTCCGGTAGACTTCTGACCTTGCGTGAGGCGGTCTTTATACTTTTTCTGATCTCGGAATTTCAAGTGATCCTCGGTAACTAACTCTTCGAATAACTCAATTTGAGATCCCTCGTCCAAGAACTTACTCAGTCGAGCGCGCGCACCCAAACGACCATGGTGACCGCACTTCGGACAGACCGTGAGGTTGCGCTCAAGTTCTGGTTGGTACAACACAGCCTCGCAAGCTGCACATTTCGACCAAAGCCCGTCTGGCACATTGGCTTTTCGCTCCACGGCTCTAGAGCGGACGACGGTTGGAACTATTTTGTCAAGCCAGTTGCTCACACTGTCTCTCCCAGATTATCCATTGGTGTCTATCGCCTGACGCATAGGTTCTAAGATCGCTTTTAACGCGTTAGGAATCTTTTCAGGCTGATCAGCTAATGCCTCTACCTGACTTACGAGGACAGTACCAACAATACTCCCATCTGCTGTTGAGGAGACTGCTGCTGCATCTTGGGCGGTGCGAATCCCGAAGCCAACACAAATCGGTACCGAAACATGCTGCCGCATATGTGCAACGCGCTGTGACACGTCAGATATATCCAATTTCGATGATCCGGTAATTCCTTTCAGCGAAACGTAGTACAAATACCCCGACGTAGCTCTTCCGATGGCCCGTAAACGTTCGTCTGTTGTTGTTGGCGCTGCCAGATAGATAAGATCAAGCCCGTGCGTCTTGGCGGATTGAACTAGTGAGCCCTCTTCCTCTGGAGGCATGTCAACGATCAACAGACCATCAACACCAGCCCTCGCTGCAGCCTCACAGAAAATTATTTCGCCCATCGCAAGCAGGGGATTCAAGTAACCCATCAAAACAATCGGAGTATCGTTATCATCTTTACGAAACTCAGAAACCACTTTTAAAACGCCCGCAAGCGTCATGCCGCCATTTATTGCACGCTCGGCGCCGCGCTGGTTGACGGGACCGTCAGCAAATGGGTCCGAGAATGGCATACCTAGTTCAATTATGTCGGCGCCCGCTTCCACAATTGCATGCATCGCGGGGACTGTCACAGTTGACATTGGATCTCCAGCAACGATGTAAGGAATCAATGCCTTACGACCCGATATTTTCAACGCCTCCATCCGCTGCTGAATGCGGCTACTACTCATGTCAGCGAAATTCCTTCCATCCTAGCAACAGTGAATATGTCCTTGTCCCCTCGGCCAGACATATTACAAACGATCGTCTGATCTGGTTGCATAGAGGCTGCAAGTTTTTTCGTGTAAGCAAGCGCATGCGCGGTCTCAAGCGCAGGGATAATACCCTCTACTTGAGATATTTCGTGAAATGCCGCTAGCGCTTCTTCATCTGTTGCACCCACGTATTTGGCTCGACCAATATCTTTAAGATAAGCATGTTCAGGACCTACGCCAGGATAATCGAGACCAGCAGACACTGAGTGCGTATGGGCAATCTGACCGTCACTGTTATCCATCAGGTAGGTTTTCGCGCCATGCAATACGCCCGGACGACCCGAACAAAGGGGTGCGGCGTGCTCGTTGGTAGATAATCCACGACCTGCAGCCTCTACCCCATAAATGGCGACTTCGGTATCCCTGAGAAATGGATAAAATAATCCTATCGCATTGGATCCGCCACCAACACATGCGACGAGTGCATCGGGATATTTCCCGAAAATTTCCCTCGACTGCCACTTCACCTCACGGCCAACCACTGCGTTGAAATCTCTTACTAATTGGGGATACGGTGAAGGACCCGCCACTGTCCCGATGATATAAAAAGTATTATCGACGTTAGTTACCCAGTCTCGCATTGCTTCATTTAGTGCATCTTTCAGTGTACGTGATCCCGATTCAACCGGAACAACTTCGGCGCCTAATAGCTTCATCCGATACACATTAGGAGATTGCCGCTCGACATCGTCAGCGCCCATATAGACCACACACTCTAGTCCCAATCGCGCAGCAACAGTAGCGGACGCAACACCGTGCTGTCCTGCTCCAGTTTCAGCGATTACACGCGGCTTTCCGGAATACTTCGCAAGTAGCGCCTGACCGATCGTGTTATTGACCTTATGGGCGCCCGTATGGTTCAAGTCCTCGCGTTTAAAGTAAATCTGCGCTCCACCAACGGTCTTTGACCAACGCTCTGCGTGATAAAGTGGTGAGGGCCGTCCGACGAAGTAGGCAAGATCAGCATCAAACTCACATTTAAAGCCTGGATCGTTTTTTAGCTTTCGATAATTCTGATCAAGCTCGTTTAAAGCAGCCATCAATGTCTCAGACACATAGCGGCCCCCATAATCACCGAAGTGACCGCCAGTATCCGGCTCATAATCGAGTGTTCTTAATTCCTGTTCTTTCAGTGCCATAGTTTTCTCAAAATTAGTTACGACATGCGCTAACAAAGCGTCGCATCTTATCAGGATCCTTTCGTCCGAGCTCGGTTTCAATACCACCACTGACGTCAAGAGCCCAAGGTGCAACAGATTCGATCGCGTCCTTCGCATTTTCCGGGGTTAACCCACCGGCAAGTATGATTGTGCGGTCTGTCTTTGGGATCAAGCCCCAGTCAAATCGTTCTCCGGTCCCGCCCGGTCGTCCCTTAACATAGGCATCCAGCAGAAAACCGGAGGCGTTTGGATAACGCTCCATTTCAGCCAGAATATTGCTATCAGGGCGAACCCGAAATGCCTTTATGTATGGTAAACCAACCGAATCACAGAATTCCGAACTTTCACTGCCATGGTACTGAACCAGATTGAGTCCCACATGGTGGAAAATCCCTCGAACTAGGGACGCTTCAGCGTCAACAAACAAGCCAACCCGGGTAATGAACGCAGGAATATTACGCGTTAATTCCAATACCTGCTCAGGCGTCACATACCGGGAGCTCGACTCATAGAATACGAACCCAAGTGCATCTGCACCGCTCTCGACAGCCTTGGCGACATCGTCTCTATGCGTTAACCCACAAAATTTTACTCGAGTCATAATACACACTCTAACGGATCTGTTCGCAAGATGTCTCTGGCGATCTGTGGAATTCGGACGGTATCTGGCAGATTATAGTCATCACAATAAGTCGGCCCAAGAAAATAAAGGCCATGTGACGGAGCTGTCACGCCACCTTTAGTACGATCCCTTGAAGCGAGAACATAATTGACCCAACTGATCGGTTGCTCTTTGGCCCCAATCGCCATCAACACGCCAACAATATTTCGCACCATGTGTTGCAAAAAACTGTTCGCCTCTACATGCACAGCGATCAACTGATCGTGATAATGCACACTCAAACGGGTTACCGATCGTACGGACATCTTCGCCCGGCACTGTGCAGACCGGAAGGCGTTAAAATCGTAAGTACCAATCAGAGACTGCGCAGCGACTGCCATCAACTGTGGATCCAACCTGTGGTGTGTAAGTGTTACCACATTTTTTAGTAGAGCGCTCCGCGACGACGAACATTTGATTAAGTAGACGTACTGCCGAGACAAGGCACCAAAACGCGCATGAAACGAAGGATCAACTTCTAATGCCCACGCTACCGAAATATCACCGGGTAGTTGTGAATTGACACCCATTACCCAGTTGTATGGATCCCGAATCGCCCATGTATCGAAGTGGCAGACCTGCGAACTTGCGTGAACTCCAGAATCAGTTCGACCGGCGCATGTCACCGAAATAGGCTCGGCTGCGATTTTGGATAGTGCTTGCTCAATCTTCGTCTGTACGACCTGATTATCATGTGCTTGTGTCTGCCAGCCTCGATAGCTAGATCCATCGTACTCAACCGAAATAGCAACACGTCGTTGCTGGCTGTCAGGTCTTGTGGGCATCGAGTAAACTGCGTGCCTTTTCTGCGCTCGCATGGTCGGGCGACACTAATACACGTTCAAGGAGCTCAATCGCTGTTTGGGTCATACCCATGTCAAGGTAATTCCTAGCGAGCTCTAACTGATGTGATGCCACATCGGCTTCATCATCAGGGTCCTCGCCCCACTCTGGATTTTGATTCAGCGTATCTGCGGAAAATGCATCAATCAGTGAGTCATCCGTTCCCGCGTACAGCTCTTCAGCCTGCTGTTGACTCTCAGGATTCTCAATCCTTGATTTTAAGCGCTCAATAGCCGTTTCTGAACCCGCTATTTCTTTTCGCCCAGTCGGTTCTTCAATCTCTGCTTTAAGACGCTCTATTGCCGTTTCCAAAGCCTCTTCCTCTGGAGTGATCTTGCCGCCGAGGTTAGAAGCTGACTCTAGCGTCGTTGTAAAGTTTAGCTCTGATACCTGAGGGGAAGGTGAATCAGAGGTCGGGTCATCCGATCTAGCGCTCGAACGCTTTTTCTTAAGCGTACGAAAGCCCACCAAAATGACGGCGACCATTGTGAGAAGTATCAGTGCGCCTTTACCTAGATCATTACGCGAGAAGGCCTTAGCTTGATCCCATAACGGCAGCCATTCATCAATATCAAAATCGAAGCCAAACACAGTTTGGAGGTAAGCTTCCATCTTCGCACGTGATGGTAACCACCTAGTGAGATCGTATCCTAGGTCGCTGTTTGCTCGCATTGTCTCCGCTTCTGAAAACGAAGGCTCGCTGTTTTCCGTGGCCTCACTTGCGATGACCTCAACCTTCGCATCCATAGCGTCGAGCTTCGACTCGAGGGCCATAATCTTCTCATCAAACTCTGACTTTGTAGGCGACACTTGAGAATCCGGAATCCGAACCTCAACCGACTGCTTCTCTCTGGCCTCAGTTGCAACCTCTTCGAACCTGGCATCCATGGCGTCGAGTTTCGATTCCAAGGAGGTGATCTTCTCGAGGAGCTCTGTCATCTTCAAACTGCCCGTATCGTTCGCAGCAGGGTTTGATGTAAGACCGGACGCGCGGTTTTGTTGAATCTGAGACTGGTCCAAAGGCTCGGTGGTTTGAGTTGCCGCGGATACAGAGAACTCTTCAGTTTCTTGCGTATCGGGCACCGATGGGCTTAGATCCGGCGTATTTTGTATTGATGTAAGCTTTGGGTTCAATTTTTGATCAACGAGCTCGGTTGCAGGTCTGAGTTTACGAGGGAAATTTTTCGTTGGCGCTTTCATATGCGCATCAAAACGCTTCGCTGCATCGATCGCTGACTCTTGCGCCAGACGCTCAACCGAGGGCACAACGAGGGTTTTACCTTTTTCTAGGGCATTGACGTTGTTGTATTCAAATGTATCTGGATTTTCGTCGTAAAGGGCCATCATTACCTGCTCTATGGTTAGAGAATCAGGCTTCACAGTGTTAGCTAGGCGCCAAAGTGTTGAACCGTTTCTGACAATCAATATTTTATTATTGATTTTCGTGGACGCCGCTGGAACGGTGGACCTCTCGTCGGCTGTAATTTTGGTGTCCGATTTTTGCGAAACCAATTTAGAATCTGGTTGTTTTATCAACACGGGTTTCGTCGCGATCTGGACGGAAACTGGAATCGATACCGGACCATTGGGCGTAAATACTTCGATGAGCGTAGTCAGGTCTGATTTGTTCCACGCTGTTGCTGTTCGAATGACCAGATCAACCTGATCGCCGTTGGAGTCGATAGCGTATGTAAGCCCTGACAAATATTCGGGACGATCAATACCTTGTTCTGTAAACGCCAATTCTGACGCGAGTAGTGGAAACAATTGCGCGGGCTTAATTGATGCGAGGTTGTTTATCTCTAGCCGGACCTCCAGCGGCTCTCCCTGATGAGACAATGCAATTGGCGGTCTCCAATCAAATCCGTTGGCCATTAATGACCAAAGAATCAACGGAATCAGAGCCAAACGTCTCATTACACTTTCCCTAACGCATCGACAAGTATAGTTTTTGCCTCTTTGGCCCAAATCGTCTTTTCCAGATCCGCGGTCAGCATCATATGAACCCAGTCGCCTGCCACACGACGAGCGCTCACCCTGATCCCTTCGTCATGGGCTACCCGACCAGAATCAGGTGAGATACTCAAGCCTTCTGTGTAAGCCTCCGTCCCAAATCCTGAAATAAGATCGGCAACGTCGGGTGAGCATGCTTGCAACCACAAACTCGCATGCAGAGTATAGAACGAGTCAGTCTGCAGACGCTCTAACGAAATGACAGTATCACGCAAGGCACCAATCGACCTAAGTGCATTCACCTCGCCAGACTCATCTAAAGTTCGCGCGTTAAATGCTAACGTGCCCCCAAACGGCTCGGGATTTGGATCCCTGCCATTAAATAACTGCGTCACCTGCGACGCCAGTGCCTCAACACCGCCAATATGTTCCACCGCAGGCTCTCTCACGACACCATGAAGCATTTTGATGTTGCCTGATTCGAGGGGCTCAAAAACTACTCTCAACATCGGGAACAGTGATAGATTTGGACGGAAAGCAACCGCATGCCCCTTGTAAGTTTGCTTCAGGTCAAACACCAAATCTGCACTTTCGAGATCGGCCTCACTATCGAGCTCAATCACCAGAGTATGTCCTCGGAACCGTCGTGCCTCGCCAGCCGACTCGATGGCATCAACCAGTCGTACGCGATAGTCACTCTCTACAGAATCAATCGCCTCCAAGATTGAATCACAAAGACCGGTCCCTGCGCCTGTAATAACGAGTTCAATCACTGAGTATGCCTAAGGATTGCAAGCATCCGCTTCAGTGGTTCAGCAGCACCCCAAAGTAGCTGATCACCCACGGTAAATGCATTGAGATATTCTGATCCGAGATTCATTTTACGAACACGACCCACGGGTATTCTGAGCGTCCCTGTTACGTCCGCCGGAGTCAACCGCTTCATAGTATCTTCACGCTCGTTCGCGACTAGATCAGTCCACTCGGTGCTCTTTGCAAGTACATCATTAATCTCATCGATCGGTACATCGGTTGTGAGCTTGATCGTGAGCGCCTGGCTGTGGCAGCGCATCGCACCGATACGCACACAGGTTCCATCGATTGGTACTGGGTTACCTTCTCGACCGAGGATTTTGTTGCACTCGGCCATTGCCTTCCACTCTTCACGGCTCTGGCCATTCTCGAGCCTACTATCTATCCATGGCAGTAGACTACCGGCCAACGGATAACCAAAATACTCGGTCGGAATTTCGTCCCCTCGCAGTGCTTCAGTTACCTTACGATCGATGGCTAAGATTGCTGAGGATGGTGTCGCCAATTCGCTGGAAACTTGTGACTGCAAATGACCCATCTGCGATAGCAGTTCACGCATATTATTTGCACCCGCGCCACTGGCCGCTTGGTAGGTCATTGCAGTAACCCATTCAACCCAACCCTCACGAATCAAACTCCCTATAGCCATCAGCATGAGACTTACTGTGCAATTACCACCAATAAAATCTTTACGTCCATCAGCCAACGCCTTGTTGATGACATCATGGTTTACAGGATCTAAAACAATTACACTGTCTGCAGACATTCGAAGAGCGGACGCGGCGTCAATCCAGTATCCGCTCCATCCCGATGCTCGAAGCGGTCCATACACCGATTTGGTATAATCACTTCCTTGACAGGTAACTATAACGTCACAGCTCGCTAACTCGTTCGTAGCCGTCGCATCAAGTAACACTGGTTCAGTAGCTTCAGACGGTGCATCCTCGCCAACCTGGGAGGTTGAGAAGAATACAGACTCAAGATCCGAAAAATCATGATCGGCGCGCATCCGGTCCATCAAAACGGATCCGACCATGCCCCGCCACCCTACAAATCCAGCTCGCATTTTTTTCCTTAATTCAGTGCGTCAAGCACGGCCTCACCCATCGCTCTGCATCCGACGACCTTCTCGCCCGATGCACCCGTCAAGATGTCTTTTGTCCTGTACCCAGAAGCCAATACATTTTTCACAGCCTCTTCGATCGCAGCAGCTGCCTTTGAGGTATCGAGCGAATGAAGTAACATCATCGACACAGATAGAATTGTCGCCAAAGGATTGGCTATATCCTGACCCGCAATGTCTGGCGCTGAGCCATGGCACGGCTCATAAAGCCCCTGTTTTTGGCGATTTAAAGATGCAGATGGAAGCATACCAATAGATCCTGTCAGCATTGCGGCAGCATCCGACAATATGTCTCCAAACAAGTTACCCGTCACCATCACGTCGAATTGCTTAGGTTGGCGAACAAGTTGCATGGCCGCGTTGTCTACGTACATATGTGACAACTCGACTTCGGGATACTCTGTACCCAACCGCTCCATCACTTCACGCCAAAGCACGGTGACTTCGAGTACATTCGCCTTGTCTACCGAGCATAGTGTTTTTTCTCTGGCCATCGCGGCATCAAATGCGATGCGACCAATCCGCTCAATCTCTGATTCCGAGTAGCGATCAGTATTAAACCCCACGCGCTGACCCGGTTCACCCTCAATTCCACGAGGCTCACCGAAGTAGATTCCCCCGATGAGCTCTCGGACGATCAATAAGTCTAATCCACTCACGACATCTTCTCTGAGTGTCGATGCAGATGCTAATTCCGGATACAGAAATGCAGGTCGAAGGTTAGCGAATAAGTCCATCTCCGCTCGGATTCTCAATAACCCCTTCTCAGGACGCTTATCCATCGACAACGAGTCCCACTTAGGGCCCCCGACAGCGCCAAGAATCACAGCATCCGACTGTTTTGCCTCGGCCAAAGTCTCAACAGGTAATGGTTCTCCGGTGGCATCTATGGCAGCTCCGCCAATCAACCGAGTTTCCATCGTCAAACCAAGCGAGAAGAGGTCATTCACTCGATCAAGAACGCGGCTGGCCTCGTGCATGATTTCAGGCCCTATCCCATCGCCTGACAATAAAAGAATGTTTGGCATATTCGGTATTTACTCTCTAAACAACCACGGGGCTTCTATCGCACGCCTTTTCTCATAGGCATGAATCGCGTCCGAGTCTTTCAACGACAGGCCGATCTCATCCAAACCTTCGAGCAAACATGTCCTTCGGAATGCGTCGATATCGAATGAGGCGCTGAAACTTTTGGGGGCGGTAACCTGCTGTGTTTGCAGATCAACTGATATCTCGACAGGCATTTCAGCATTTGCCAATCCAAACAAGGTATCTACCTCAGCCTCCGTCAACACCACCGGCAACAGACCATTCTTGAAACTATTATTAAAAAATATGTCCGCAAATGATGGTGCTATCACTGCCTTAAATCCATATTCAAGAATTGCCCATGGGGCATGTTCCCGACTCGATCCACATCCAAAGTTATCCCTTGCCAGTAAAATCGTTGCACCAACATATTTTTTATTATTCAGCACAAAGTCAGGATTCAACCGACGAGCCGAATGATCCATACCGGGCTCACCAGGATCGAGATAGCGCCAGTCGTCAAAGAGATTAATACCAAAACCTGTCCGCTTAATGGACTTCAAATATTGCTTTGGAATAATCTGATCGGTATCGATGTTGGAACGGTCTAAAGGAGCAACCAAACCGGTTTCTTTAACAAATTTCTGCATGGTCTGGTCCCTACAACCACTCTCTCACATCAACAAAGTGCCCCGCAATTGCCGCAGCGGCTGCCATAGCAGGGCTCACAAGATGGCTTCGTCCTCCTGCCCCCTGACGCCCCTCAAAATTACGATTAGATGTAGAAGCACAATGCTCACCTGGACCCAATCGATCGGCGTTCATTGCCAAACCCATCGAGCAACCAGGATCACGCCATTCA
>PBZM01000025.1 GCA_002731015.1 Gammaproteobacteria bacterium | reverse complement strand
CCAGTCTGCTTTTGCCATTAGTTCGGAATCAGCGAAAGAAATATTACGCTCAATGGCTGTGGCGGTACGATCTCTATCCTACTCCGGAAAACTCGTATACCAACGTGCTGATGTGTTAGCTAATTTAGCCTTTCAACATGATGTCGTAAATGGCGAAGAAATAGCTCGATTGCGTCGGCTTTCTGGTCAACCGATGGAGAGGGCACAATCTGGTAATGCTTTGATTGAGGCTGTTCCGGGTCCTGACGTACTGAGACAAGGTTATCCTCTTCCTGGGTTTATTAATCCAGAACCTCTTAAAATTTTTGAAGCTCCGTATCAAATTACGCTTGGGGGTGTTGAACGGATTGCTGATCGATCAGCACAGCTCGTTCTGGTTGAGTCAATGGATGGACACAGACACACATATAAGTTTTGGGTGGACGATAAGACCTCTCTATTACTTCGTTTACAAACCTTAAATGCGAAAAACCAGACTCTAGAACAATTCGAGTTTTCAGAATTGTCCGTTGGTCCTCAAGTTGTTGAAATTGCGGAAGGAGAGGAGTCGTTACAAGTTAAGATGTATCCGATAACTCAACCTGATTCAATTCTGCAGTTTTCTCCAGCGAGCTGGTTACCGGCAGGCTACCAACTGGCATCCGCTTTGCCGTCTCGTGCTGGAAGTAATCGGGTATATACGCTCGTCTATACCGACGGTTTGGGAAGTTTTTCGATATTTCTTGAATTGACCGATACTCGGCCAGAACCCGATATGGAGGCTACGCTTGGACCAACCGTGGCCCTTGGAAAGGATTACGCATTATCTAGCGGGGCCTTGAGAGTCACGTTAGTAGGAGAGATTCCGCAAAAGACTGGTAAGACAATTATTGAAGCACTCGATGTCGATGGCTTGAAGGGGTTGCTAAGTCGTGTTCAATGAGCTGTGATCGACTGGTCGAGGTTGTGGCGGTGCATGCTCAATACTTAACAGTTCGCCCTGTCGCCCAAACTTTGTGCTCGGCGTGTGAGCAAGTAGGTCACTGTCGTTCGGATTGGTTTCGCCAAAAATCTCCAAACCGAACCTTTGAAATTCCGGTAACTGATCCCATTTCAGTGAATGCCGGTGAGGTAGTGACACTAAGTTTGGGTCATCATCAATTGAGCGAACTAGTGATTAGGGTTTACGCCCCAATCTTGGCCTGTTTGACAGTACCGATTATCGTCGGTCAATCACAGGGGTGGAGTGAAATGTCCCAGGCAGGTGCTGCAGTTGTAGGGCTCAGCTTGGGTTGGGTGGTCAGTCGTCACTGGTCGAAAAGTTTTCAAATAAGGATCAATCGATGAAAGCAATGTCGCAAATCGTGTTGGGTTTCATCATAGTAATTAGTGCCCACGTGCAAGCGCAGTTACCGGAGTTCACTGAGCTCGTGGATGAGGTTTCTCCGGCAGTTGTTAACATTTCTACTCGCTCGTCGCAGGCTGCGCCACGAAACCAGCAGATGCCTGATTTACAACAACTTCCACCATTGTTTCGCGAGTTTTTTGAACGTGGAGTGCCGATGCCGCCGCAAGAGCGTGAGGGACGTTCTTTAGGTTCCGGCTTTATTATTTCTAAAGACGGGTATGTTCTAACCAACAACCACGTTGTCGAAGGAGCGGATACGATAATTGTTCGGTTGAATGATCGTCGTGAATATATTGCTACACTTGTTGGCAGAGATCCACGTTCAGATGTTGCTGTTCTGAAATTGGACGCCGACGACCTTCCCGTCGTCAAAATTGCCGACAGTGAATTAGTCAAACGTGGTCAGTGGGTAGTTGCGATTGGGTCTCCATTTGGTTTCGACTATAGCGTCACAGCCGGAATTGTGAGTGCGACCGGGCGAGCATTACCTGACGAGAGTTATGTACCGTTTATACAGACCGATGTTGCCATCAACCCCGGGAATTCGGGAGGTCCACTATTTAATCTTGAGGGCGAGGTCGTAGGGATTAACTCTCAGATTTTTACTAGGTCTGGCGGTTTCATGGGCCTCTCGTTCGCTATCCCTATGAACCTTGTTATGAGCGTTGCTGAGCAGATCAAAGAGGATGGTGTTGTACGTCGCGGTTGGCTGGGGGTATTAATCCAAGAAGTGAACAGGGACCTCGCACTTAGTTTCGGCCTCGAAAGGCCCATGGGAGCTCTGATTGCACAGGCATCTGAATCTGGACCGGCTAGCAAAGCCGGAATTCAGCCTGGAGATATAATCGTTCAATTCAACGGAAAAGACGTTGAGCGGTCCTCAGACCTGCCACCCATGGTCGGTCTCGTTCGGCCAGGCTTTTCAGTTCCTGTTGAGGTAGTACGCCAAGGGGATCGGTTAACCTTAGATGTCACCATCGAGCTCTTGCCCGACTCCAATCAAGTTGCACAGGGAACGTCTTCGCAGCCGAGAGCGTTGCTTGGCATGGTCGTTGAAGCGGTACCGGACTCGTTGAGATCGGAGAATAACCTAAAGGGCGGCATTTTGGTAAAGGAAGTCACTCAAAACCCCGCTCTTGGTGCAGGCCTTCGTGCAGGTGATATCATCATCCAGGTAGGTGGTCGTGAAACAAATAATATTTCGGATTTACAGAGTTTGATGGATTCGTTGCCGACTGATCGGCCGATTCCAGTTTTAGTTGTGCGAGGCGGTAATTCAACGTTTCTCACTTTGCGACTAGACGGGTAAACTATCGGAATTTTTGCTAGGAGCAATGGAGCTTTGGTAGCCCCGTCACACATTCGTAACTTTTCAATTATTGCTCATATTGATCACGGTAAATCAACCTTAGCTGATCGATTTATTCAACGGTGCGGCGGTCTATCTGATCGTGAAATGGCTGCACAGGTTCTTGATTCGATGGATATCGAGCGCGAGCGAGGTATTACCATCAAAGCGCAAAGCGTTACCCTTAACTACACCGCCCGAGACGGCGAGACTTACGAACTGAATTTTATCGACACGCCTGGTCACGTCGACTTTAGCTATGAAGTATCACGTTCCTTGTACGCGTGTGAGGGCGCTTTATTAGTTGTTGACGCTGCGCAGGGTGTTGAAGCTCAGTCGGTCGCTAATTGCTACACCGCGATAGAGCAGGGACTTGAAGTCGTGCCCGTTCTTAACAAGATGGATCTATCGCAAGCGGAGCCGGAGCGGGTGAAGGAGGAGATCGAGAATATAATAGGTATCGATGCAACAGATGCGATTCACTGTTCTGCGAAGAGTGGTATGGGCATTGATGAGTTGCTTGAGCAAGTGCTCGTAAAAATCCCAGCACCAATAGTCGACCGCACTTTACCGTCCCAAGCTTTGATTATTGACTCTTGGTTCGATAATTATCTTGGAATCGTTTCGTTGGTTCGAGTGACTCAAGGGTCCCTGAAAAAAGGGCAAAAGATCCGATTGAAAAGTACCGGTCGTGATTGGCAGGTTGACGAGGTCGGTGTTTTTACGCCCAAAAGACAGTCAACTGATGAGCTTCATGCTGGTCAGGTCGGCTTTATGATTGCTGGTATTAAAGATATTCATGGTGCACCTGTTGGTGATACCTTGGTCGATGCCAAACACCCAAATACAGCTGTCTTACCGGGCTTCCAAAGAGTCAAGCCACAGGTTTACGCGGGTCTTTTTCCAGTGTCTACGGATGATTTCGAGGATTTCCGAGAGGCATTGGAAAAGTTAACTCTAAATGATGCTAGCCTGATCTATGAGCCTGAAACTTCAGATGCCCTCGGGTTTGGATTCCGTTGTGGTTTTCTCGGCATGCTTCATATGGAAATTATTCAAGAGCGGCTCGAGCGTGAGTATAACTTGGATTTGATTACGTCAGCTCCAACTGTGGTGTATGAGGTGATAACCAGCGACGGAAAAACATTATGGGTTGATAACCCATCAAGGCTTCCCGACATTGGGTCAATTGAAGAGATGCGAGAGCCCATTGTAGGGGCTAGGATTCTTGTACCAAACGAATATGTGGGCGCTGTGATTACTCTTTGTATCGAAAAGCGAGGGGTACAGAGAGATTTGAAGTACATGGGAACTCAGGTACAAATCGAGTTCGATCTGCCCATGGCCGAAGTTGTTATGGATTTCTTCGATCGGCTAAAGTCTGCTACTCGGGGTTTCGGCTCATTAGATTATGGTTTCGTTCGATTTGAAACCTGTCCTCTGGTCCGACTTGATATTCTGATAAACGGTGAGCGCGTGGATGCCCTCGCAGCTATCGTGCATAAGGACCAGTCTCAGGCGCGAGGCCGTGAGTTGTCAGAGAAGTTGCGTGAGCTGATTCCTCGCCAGATGTTCGACGTTGCGATACAGGCAGCGATTGGTAGACATGTAATCGCGAGAACTACGGTGAAAGCGTTGCGTAAAAATGTGACCGCAAAATGTTATGGTGGCGATGCAACACGAAAGCGTAAGTTGTTAGAAAAGCAAAAAGCCGGTAAAAAAAGAATGAAACAGGTAGGTCGTGTGGAAATCCCGCAGGATGCGTTCCTTGCCGTACTGAAGGTGGATTAAGAAATGGACTTCACACTTATCCTGGTGGTTATAGTGCTAGTAACGGGCTTGGTTTATGGCCTCGATATCTTTTATTTTAAAGGTAGACGTGATGGCAGAGATCCAGGAATCGTCATTGATTATAGCCGATCATTCTTTCCAGTTTTGTTTCTTGTTTTGGTGTTGCGTTCTTTTCTTTTTGAGCCTTTTCAAATACCGAGTGGCTCGATGTTGCCGACGTTGAAGATCGGCGATTTTATTCTCGTTAATAAATTTGATTATGGACTTCGTTTACCAGTATTTGGTACTACCGTCGTCGAATTAGGGCAGCCAAAGCGCGGCGATGTCATGGTTTTCAAATACCCGGACGACAGTCGTATTAACTTTATAAAGCGCGTTGTCGGTATTCCCGGGGACACGGTTGAGTATCGGGATAAGGTTATTTATGTCAATGGTAATGCCCAAACGCTAACCCCTTTGCCCGTCGATGAAAACGTCGTTATACCTCCCTTCACTGAGCAGGCCACTGAGCAATTGGGTGATCGCAAGCATCTTATCTGGCGGAGACAGATGCCAGGGCGCAACGTTGGGCCGGTCGTGATTCCAGACAGACAGTATTTCGTGATGGGTGATAACCGGGATAATTCCAATGATAGCCGTGAATGGGGCTTTGTCGACGACTCCTTGATCGTTGGTCGTGCTTTTGCTGTTTGGATGCATTGGGAGGCGTTTCTCTCTATACCATCCTTGAGCGATGTTCGGATCATACAGTGAGTTCATCAGATCTAGACGATTTGCAGTCTCGATTAGGTTACCGGTTCAAGGATATCACTTGTTTAGAATCGGCCTTAACCCACCGGAGCATGGGTCCCTCACATAATGAGAGGCTTGAATTTTTGGGCGACTCTATCGTTAATTTTGTAATAGCGGAAGCCTTGTTCAGACGCTACCCCGAGGCTCGGGAGGGCAAGCTCACTCGGATGCGTGCGTCTTTGGTTCGAGGTCAGTCTTTATCTCAGCTAGCGAGGCGACTGCAGTTAGGTGAGGCCATTCGACTCGGCAGTGGTGAGAGGAAGAGTGGCGGTCGTCGACGGGATTCTATTCTTGCGGATACGATGGAAGCGGTGATAGGGGCTGTGTTTCTAGATGGCGGGATGGTGGCGTGTCAGGAGGCAGTTAACAAGTGGTTTGAGCTAGATTTCGCGTCTGTGAATCCCAATCAGGTCGACAAGGACCCGAAAACGGCGCTTCAGGAGTGGCTTCAGCGCGAAAAAAAAAGCTTGCCGGTATATCGGGTTTTAGAGGTGCTCGGTCCTGCGCACCAGCAAACCTTCCGTGTTCAGGCTCAGGTGGACGGACTAACAGATTTCCCAGTCGGAACCGGTGGTTCCCGACGTGAGGCGGAGCAAGCGGCGGCAGCCGATGCGTTGATTCGCTTAAGCGTCCCATGAAAAAAAAATTTGGTTTTGTGGCTATCGTTGGGAGACCCAATGTAGGGAAATCCACGCTCTTGAACCATGTCCTCGGATTCAAACTGTCAATCACTTCTCGCAAGCCCCAGACTACCCGTCATCGCATCTTGGGTATTTGGACCGAAGGTGAAATTCAAATCGCTTTTGTTGACACGCCCGGTATGCATACGGCACAGCCTAAGGTAATGAATCGCGTTATGAATCGAACCGCGGAACAAGCAATTGCAGGCGTCGACGCAGTGATCATGCTAACCGAAGGAAAAATTTGGAACGAGCTCGATGAGCTCGTGTTTCAGAAGGTGCGGCGGTCGTCTTGCCCCAGTTATTGGGTTATTAATAAGGTCGATAAGTTAGATAATAAGAACGAGCTGCTTCCTCACATCCAGACTGTCATCACGGATCATGTGTTTGACGAAGTCTTTCCTATTTCAGCGCGAAAAAATCTGAATTTGGAACCCTTGCTTGATCGATTGAAAGAACAGATGCCTATAGGATCTTTTATGTACGAGGAAGATCAGCTTACAGACCGTTCAGAGCGTTTCCTCGCGGCAGAAATTGTTAGGGAACAGATTATGCGACAACTTGGTGATGAGGTGCCTTATGAGACGACAGTTGAGATTGAATCGTTTGAACGCAATGCCGATCTCGTAGGAATTCATGCTCTGATCTGGGTTGAGCGAGATGGGCAAAAAGCAATTCTTGTGGGTGAGAGTGGTGGTCGTCTGAAACAAATAGGGATAGAGGCCAGAAAGCGTTTAGAAGATCTACTTGCTGCTCGAGTAGCCTTAAAACTTTGGGTCAAGATCAGGGCGAGTTGGTCAAATGATGAACGTGCACTGAAGTCTTTGGGCTACTTCGAGCGCGACTGATGCAAAAGTTCTGGGTCATCCGGAAGCAACCTTATCGCGAGAATAGCGCCCTATTAACTGTGTTAGCTGATAACAACCGGCTTACCCGATGCATCGCTAGGGGNGGAATCAAGGCCAGCGAATTCCAACCATTTTTCGGANTATTAACTTTGAAAAAAAACCTCGCAACCCTTTCAAAAATTGAGCCAGCAGGGTCTAGNGTGCCGCTCCGAGGAACGGAGTTGATTAGTGCTCTATACCTTAATGAAATAACAAATTGGATCCTGCCAGAAGGCGCTGAAGTGGAGAGATTGTTTGACCAATACACGGATTCGGTGAAGGGTATCTCGCTCAAGTCGTTTAATATCTTGCGTCGATTTGAGCGGTTTTTATTGGAAGCGGCTGGAACATATCCCGTTCTTGATATTGATCGCAACGGCAAACGTCTCCATGATCGAACATACTATCGGTTGCACCAATTTCAAGAATTAGTCGAAGTGAATTCTGATGAAGTTGATGCTCTGTCCGGTGCGGAGTGGATGGCCTTATCAAGGGGTGTCTATACTGAACCGGTTGCCGCGAGGCATGCAAAGTGGTTGCACCGAACTTTGGTGGACCACGCGCTGGGAGGTCGGCGCTTGGTTTCTAGGGAGATGTTGTCGGAAGTGAGAAAAAGTAAATGAATCAATACGTAAGGCTCGGTGTCAATATCGATCACGTGGCAACGTTGCGTAACGCCCGTGGTGGGAGTGATCCAAACTTGTTGCAAATGGCTCTGGCTGTTGAGGAGGCAGGTGCTGATGGTATTACTGTCCACTTACGTGAGGATCGACGGCATGTACGTGATGACGATGTTTGGTTGTTGAGGGACCACCTTCGCACACCAATGAATCTCGAAATGGCGGCAACAGATGAAATGGTCCAAATCGCACTAAAAGCAACGCCAAAGGCGTGCTGTATTGTTCCGGAACATCGGACGGAGGTGACCACGGAGGGGGGACTCGACGTGGTGAATCAGATCTCTGAAATTGGGGCTCAAATCGCGAAACTATCTGACTGTGGCATTGAGGTTAGTTTATTTATTGATCCTGATACAGAGCAAATGCAGGCTGCGCAGGAGGTCGGAGCACCGGTGGTTGAGTTGCATACGGGTGAATATGCTAATGCGTTCACACCGGAGAAAAGGGACTTGGAACTGAAACGGCTAGAGGAGGCCGCGGTGTTTGCACAACGGCTGGGCCTCATAGTGAACGCAGGGCATGGACTTACAAAGTTTAACGTCGCACCAATAGCGAGTATCGGTGGAATGCATGAGTTGAATATCGGGCACAGTCTGGTGGCAAGAGCGCTGTTGGTGGGGTTGCCGGAGGCCGTGAGAGAATTTCGGTTGATCATGGATCGTGCTTGCAGATGATTAGCGGTATTGGTGTTGACTTATGTGACGTTGAACGAATTCGAAATGCGTTGCAACGTTATGGAGATCATTTTGCTTCGCGTATTCTTGATCCTTTGGAGTACTCAGAGTTTAAGTCGGTGAGGGAATCACAGCGCCCTCAATTTCTTGCTAAGCGCTTCGCGGCAAAAGAGGCAATTTCCAAAGCACTGGGGACTGGTATTGGGCGGGGATTTGGGTTTCGTGATCTGTTCGTGCGCCATGACGAACTTGGGCGGCCGGTGGTCAAATTGAATCCCAAGAATAAGGTACTGAGCGACACCATCCCTTGTAGGATTCACCTCAGTATCAGCGACGATCGTTCACATGCTATTGCTTTTTGCACAATCGAAATTTAAGCAACTTACCGGTTAACAAGACGCCTAAGTGCGTAATAAATGCGCTGTTCTGACATTTTTGCAAGATTTTTTCTGCTAAGTTGCGGACTCAGCGGTTTTCGGATCCACACCTCAACGAGAACGCCCGGCCGCATTATGAGTTTCGAGAAATGGTGAAAAAAGGGAGCGTCCGTTCCCCACGTATAAAACTGACGATCTTTGTCGGATAGTTTGTCGCCATGTCGCTCACGGTAAACAAGACTCACCGGTTGGATGTAAGCATTTGCGCGCTTTGGTGCTTCAAAAAGTGTGCTCTTGAAAGGCAGGATGGTTAAGCCATCCGTTGATGTTCCCTCCGGAAAAACAATTACGTTTGAGCCCCGATCTAAGGCTTTAACGAGCGGACGAACCTCCTGATTAGCTTTTGAACGCTTGCGTTCAATGAAGATCGTACGTTGTAACCAAGCTATCCACCCAATTACGGGCCACTCTCTGACTTCCTTCTTGGCCACAAATACGGCTGGGATGAGGCTACCGAGGACGAATACGTCAAGGTATGACACATGATTCGCAACGATACAGAGCGGTCGGCGAGGACTAAAATCATGAAATACACGAATACGAATCCCTAGAATACGCAGAGCACCCCTGTAAAACCGGAGTCTTAGGTGACGACCGTCACCTGTACCTAATAAAAACCCGGCAGTCTGTTGAAGCAACGACAATAAAAACCATGCGATAAGCAGGGCGATGCGCAGATTAGCGCGTAGCAGGGCGCCAAATACTTCAAGGTTTTTCAGCAGCTTGGGATGATGCGATAACAGGGCGTATAAACTCCATCAACTTTCATTCGGTTTTCAGCTATCAGTCGTTCTAGTAACAATTCGATCTTACCCCCAAGTTCAGATGTTACCCGAACTTTAAATGGTCCTGATTCATTTATGAGCTGGCGTGTTTCAGGTTTCACGTTCCCCGCCACAATCCCTGAAAATAGACACCGAAGTTCCGAGGCGATCTGCTGCGAGCTTTGACTTAATGACAGATTGAGCCCACTCATTGACTCATGTGTCGGCACGAAGCTTGTCGTCAACAAGTCAGGAATTTCCAAGGTCCAATTAAAACAATAAGCATTGTTAGTTTCTTGCCGATATTTTTCAACTCTATCACGACCCGCTAGTATCGTTTTAGCTACACAGGCAGCATCGCCGATCACGACATCAATGTGGGACGTAATGTCCTGTCCGAGCGCAGCTTCAAGGAATGTTGCATAGGTATCGATAATGGGTCGGGAAGACTCAGGACCTGTAAGAACTACTGGTAACGGATCCTCTTTATTGGCGGGCGTTGTCAATATTGCGAGTAGGTATAGAATCTCCTCTACGGTTCCCGGACCACCCGGGAAAATAACAATACCATGAGCGATCCTGACGAAAGCCTCTAGTCGCTTTTCGATGTCGGGCATTATCACGAGGTCGGATACTATGTCGTTCGGCGGCTCAGCGGCAATGATCCCAGGTTCACTGATACCGATAAAATGCCCAGCTGAATATTTCTGGCGGTTGTGCGCATAGAGCGCTCCAAGCATCGATCCCTTCATCGCACCGGGTCCGCATCCGGTGCAGATATCAAACCGCCGTAAACCGAGTTCCTGGCCGACGGCACGCGCGTAATCATACTCGGGTTTACTAATGCTGTGACCGCCCCAACAAACGACTCGGGACAAGTTTTGGTCCGAGTCGAGCACTTTTGCGTTGCGTAGAATTTGAAATACTAAGTCGGCGGACTCGGATCCAGTTGGTTGGCTAAGTTGTGTCCGAAGATCGCGGTAATGTAGAAGGTCTCGTAGCACTGAAAATAGGTGGTCGTGGATCGTTTCAATTAGGACGCCATCGACGAATGCTTCCGGGGGTGCATTTTTCAATACCACCTTCAGTCCGCGGGGATGCCTTTCGAATTTCAAATCAAAGTTGGGATGCCTAGCAAACAGACCAAGACCATCGTCGGTCGCTATGCCGCTACTCAATACTGCGAGGGTGCAGCTACGGATCAATGGATAGATCGTCCGGTCGGTACGATCGATCAGCCGACCGATTTCATCCTGACTTAAAAATGCAAGATGATTTACAGGAAAGACAGATATTTCCGCCACCGTGTCAACTTCAGTAATGGCTCTTGACCGACTCATGCGACATCCTAAGTATTGTGATTTAAGGTTACACATGTTGTTTGAATAAAAAAGTTCCGAGTTGATTTTTTCGTTGTGATCCTTCAGTTTCCTTTTTGAGCCGTTGTGAGTCTGTTTTGCCGTCATTTAGCTGTGAAATCCCCCATCCAAGATTGAGAGACAATTCGCCGCTCACCCTCAATTTTCCAGACTTGCCGGTGACTGACGCATTGTCTGAGTTGGAAGCCGCATTCCGATCGCATCAGGTAATTATCGTGGTCGGTGAGACAGGTTCTGGGAAAACAACGCAGTTACCGAAACTCTGTTTGAAACTCGGTCGTGGCAAAAAGAAACAAATCGTTCACACGCAACCACGGCGACTTGCGGCACGTTCCGTTGCAATTCGCATAGCAGAGGAGCTCCAGTCTGATCTTGGTGATTTGTGTGGCTACCAAGTGCGGTTTGATCGTCAAAGTTCTGATGGTACCCCTATCAAATTAGTAACAGATGGTTTGCTGTTGGCGGAATTCCGAAATGATCCATTACTCGAACGTTACGACACGGTCATCATCGACGAAGCGCATGAACGCAGTCTGAATATCGACTTTCTCTTAGGCATTCTTAAGACGATTCTTCCAAACCGGCCAGATCTCAAGGTGATTGTTACTTCGGCAACGATCAATTATGAAAAATTCAGTGCCCATTTTCTTAACTCATCAGTGATTCAGGTGTCGGGTCGAACCTATCCCGTAGAAGTTCAGTATCACCCAATGAGGGATTTGGACGCATCGAAGGCTGACGGGGTTAGCTTGGCACAAGCGATTCATCAGGCAGTTATTGACTTGCGTACGATCGATCGAGAATCGCGAAAACCGATGGGTGATATTTTGGCATTCTTGCCCGGTGAGCGTGAAATTCGTGACGTATCACACTTTCTGAGACAGGCATCGGTGGACCGTCTCGATGTGTTGCCTCTCTACGCGCGGCTTGGAGTGAAGGAACAGCAACGTATTTTCAATCCAGTTGACCGTGGATCGCAACGTCTTGTTTTAGCCACAAACGTTGCAGAGACATCGTTGACAGTTCCAGGAATCCGCTATGTGATTGACTCAGGGCTCGCTCGGATCAGTCGTTATTCTCCACGCAGCAGGATTCAGCGCTTACCTATCGAACCCATCAGCCAAGCTAGCGCAAATCAACGATCTGGTCGCTGCGGTCGAACAGAACCTGGGATCGCTATTCGTCTTTACGAAGAGGATGACTTTAAGGCAAGACCTGAGTTTACCGATGCTGAGATTTTAAGGACAAATTTGGCCTCCGTTGTACTGCAGTGCCTCGATCTTTCACTCGGCGATCCTCTCGAATTTCCGTTCGTTGATCCGCCCGAACCACAGTTGATTCGTGATGGTATTCAGCAATTGCGAGAGCTTGACTTGGTTACACAAAAAGTGCAGTTGACTAAGCTCGGTCGACGAGTCGCCAACATTCCACTGGACCCGCGTGTCGGGCGAATACTAGTAGAAGCAGAATCACGGTGCGTGTTTTGGGAGGTCAGTATTGTCGCTTCCGCGCTATCGATACAAGATCCTAGGGAATCTACATTTGATGATTCGTTAATTTCAGATGCGAGTAGTCAGTTTATATCGTTGCTAAATCTCTGGAATTACGTGGAGAACGCGCGCGATGATTTGTCGAACTCAAAGTTTCGACAGTGGTGCGTAGCAACGCGCCTCAACTACAATCGATTACGAGAGTGGCGGGAGATTCATCGACAGATTTTACTAAGTTTTCGAGGTCAGAAACGCCTATCCGAGGGCTATGAGCTTGATCGCGAAGGGTTTCACATAGCACTTATTACCGGTTTTTCTAGTCAGATTGGACGGCGCGATGAGGTAGACTATCAAGGCGTTAGAAATCGGCGTTTCCGTATCCCAAAAACAACATTAGCATCAAAACCCCCTTGGGTTTTGGCCGGAGAGTTGGTCGAGACGCATCGGATAATTGCGCGGACCATTGCTGAAATTGATCCAAAATGGGTGATCGTGGCAGTGCCAAGACTAATCAAGTTCACACACCAGGAACCCTTTTGGTCCAAAAAACAAGGCCGAGCTCTCTGCTATCGGTCGACACGATTGTTCGGCCTCACTTTGCGGGAACGAGAACCGGTCAGGTACGCATCCGTTGACCCAAATCATGCGAGGCAATTGTTTATCACCGAAGGCCTGATTCTCGGCGAGATCAAAACGAGGTTGCCGTTTCTGACCCATAACAAAGGGATTTTCCTGGAGGCGTCTGATATAGAGGCAAAACTGCGGCGTGTGGACTTGATGAGAAGTCCCGACGATATGATTGATTGGTTTGGCTCCCGATTTCCAGACTCGATCAATGACGTGCGGACCCTCGAGGCCTGGTGGAAAACAGCCTCGGAAGATGAGCGGCAATCGCTCTATCTGTCTATCGATGACCTAAAAATTGACCAAGAAGCAACCGTTAGCACTGAGCACTATCCTGAACAGGTGGATCTCGGGCATTTAAAACTACCTGCCAGCTATCAGTTTGCGCCAGGCAAAGACGAAGACGGTGTTACGGTTCAGGTTCCGCTCGAAGCCCTGATGCAGTTAGATCCTGATAATTTAGAATGGACTGTGCCGGGTGCAGTCGTGGAAAAGGTGGAGGCTATGGTCCGTGGATTGCCAAAGTCGATCCGGCGTAAATTGGTTCCAATTCCTGATTTTGTGCGAGATATCATGCCATTAATCGACCCGAATTCTGGTGGTTTGGGCCAATCAGTCGCCCAGTGTGTTACAAAACGAACCGGTGTTTCCGTTGATGCTCTGTTTTGGGCGGAAAAACAAATAGACCCCCGTCTGAAACTCAGAATCGAGGTTGTCGGTTCAGACGGTCTAGTGATTGATGCGGATCGTAATCTGGCGAAACTTCAGGATCGATTGAGCGATCAAGTCAGTAAGCTCAAACTAACTGATGCTCGAGAAGTGCTTACCGATTGGCCAACCGGATTGGACCTCGCGTGCGACACAAGCACGGTCATCGGAGGTGTCGAGATGAAAAAGTTTCAGAGATTAACGTTGCAAGACGATGAGGTCGTGTTGACATCTGTTTTTGACCCTAAAGACGCAACCGTTCAAAATCAGGAGGCCGTGGGGCAGTTATTGGTAGCTCGGTCTGCTGACTTATTTCGGTTTTTAAAAACAAAAGACGCGGCATACCAGAAGGCATTGATCGCGCTGTGCTCCAGCGAGGCCGATCAACACAAGTTCAACCGGTTAATCGTGTTGTCTTGTCTTGAGCTGAGTGAGGAGATCTTATCCGAGACGCAGTTTGTGGATGCAAAAAAGTACGTTCGTAAAGAAGTGATCAATCAAGCGATTCGGATATCTGTATCGCTTGAATCGGCTATGGCCCGATATCGATCCCTAAAGCGACGGCTTGGTGGAAAAGTTCCAGCACCTTGGCTTAGCTCAATTACTGCTATGAAATCCCATATACAGGCTCTTTGCGAAGCACCATTATATAGCACTCCGCCGGACCGTCTGATCGATCTCGACCGATATTTGCACGCGGTTGAGCAAAGGTTAGAGAAGCTTCAGTCCCGGCTTCTTCTCGACGCACAGTGGCAAAAAGAGATCGACGACCTCGAAACGAGTCTAAAAATATTGTGGCCGACTTGTCCTAATAATTGGCGCTATCAGGACCCCCAGTTGGTGGGTCTTAGGTGGCAAATTGAGGAATTTCGCGTGCTTTGTTTTGCTCAATCGTTGAAAACACGTGATAAAGTCTCGTATAAACGGTTATCAACTGCTTTGAGGGAATACCGAAAACTATGACGCGTTCTTTCTACTTCGTTGTTGTTTTGTGTTTTTCGCCTGGCCTTGTGTTTGGCGATACTGAGACTGATCCTTTTGAGAGCTGGAACCGTGCAATGTTTGCCTTCAATCAAAAAGCGGACAGTTACGTTTTGAGTCCGGTTGCTAGAGGGTACAGAGCCGTCACACCCAAACCAGTCCGGACAGGAGTCAGTAACTTCTTCAGTAATCTCGGTGAACCCATAACTGCAGTAAATTCGGTTTTGCAAGCGAAACCTGAGAAAGCCGTTCGTTCCTTGACCCGATTTATTTTCAATTCCACGATCGGTCTGTTTGGGCTCTTTGACGTGGCGGGCGCCATGGGTATTGAGCGAGAAAAAGAGGATCTGGGTCAGACCTTGGCTTATTGGGGTGTCGGCTCAGGTCCATATTTAGTGCTACCCATCCTCGGCCCCAGTAATTTACGTGACCTCGGTGGTCGTATTGTCGACAGGCCACTGAACCCAGTCAATTGGCAGGACGAGGTGGGAGTGACCGAGCTTATGGTCGCTGAAGGGATTCAGACCCGAGCGCAGTTGCCGATGGAGCTTAAATCGGTTGGCGATCCGTATGTGTTAATGCGCAGCGCCTATGAACAGCGCCGCCGCTACGAAATCAATGACGGGATCGTTGTTGATCTGTTCCTTGAAGACCCGTTCCTAGACGAGAACTCATCCGCTCAATAGCGTTTCGAGCGTCTCTTGATCCTGAATGAATCGGGTTATCCCGTCGGCGAGTTTTTCGTTTGCCATGTGGTCAGCGCATAACGCGAGCAAGAACTCATCACGTGTCAGTGTATCTATGGTTTGGCCCGTCGGCTCCGTTATCGCTATTGGTGTTACGGATTGGTCGCGTGAGCCAAGTTCCTCTAGCAGGGCAGGTGAGATTGTCAGGCGGTCGCAACCCGCGAGCGCCAGAACCTGATCCGCGGTCCTGAAAGAGGCGCCCATCACAATTGTTTCCACTGTGTGTGATTTGTAGAGGTTGAGTATGTTCCTGACTGATAACACACCGGGATCTTTTTCCGTCGATCCTGGGACGTCGCCTCTGGCGACGAACCAGTCATAGATTCGACCAACGAACGGGCTAATTAATGTGGCGCCAGCGTTGGCCGCTGCGACTGCCTGCGCCTCGCAGAACAGGAGCGTAAGGTTACACCCAATGCCCTCTGACTCGAGCGCCCCTGCGGCTTGGATTCCTTCCCACGTTGACGCGAGCTTGATTAGAATTCGGTCTTGTCCGATCCCATGTTCCTGATATTTTTCGATGATCATGTGTGCCTGCTCGATTGAGCGTTCAGTATTGAACGACAAACGGGCGTCCACCTCGGTCGAGACGTATCCCTCGATCCTGTTCGCGATTTCGACGCCAAAGCACACTGATAAATCGAGCGCCGCGTCAGCGGCGGATTCAAAACGGCCGCTATCGAGACCCTTGTGGGTTTTTTCAATCAAACCTGCCGTGACCGGTGACTGGGCTTGTCTCAGAATAAGGGACGGGTTTGTGGTCGCATCGATTGGTTTAAAAAGCTCTATCGCATGAAAGTCAGCGGTGTCTGCGACGACAATACTGTGCTCACGAAGTTGGTCTAAGGTATTCATATCATCTCTACGTTAGGGATCGCGGCGAGCGCGTCCTCGACTACCTTCCATGTAGCGCCCGGTATGTGCGAACGCTCGCTGAGGATTCGTCTATACCGCCGAGCGCCAGGAACATTATGATACAGACCAACGAGATGTCTTGTCAGATGTTTCAGGGGAAACCCTTGGGCAAGGACAGACTCGACATAGGGCTGGTATGCCATCAGCGCCTCGAACGCTGTCTCGTGGGGTGGGTCGGACTCGAAGACATGGTGGTCCACACCTAGTAGTATCTGCGGCGTCTGGTAAGCGGCGCGACCGACCATGACGCCATCAAATATCGAGAGTTGTTGGGTACACTGGTCTAATGTCTTCAGTCCGCCATTTAAAATAATCTCCATATCCGTGAACTGATTCTTCATTTTCTGAGCCAAGGCATAGTTTAGGGGTGGTATTTCTCGGTTCTCTTTCGGAGATAATCCTCCCAGAATTGCCTTTCGCGCGTGGATAATCACACGACTAATATTTTTTCGACGGAGCATTTCAAGAAATTCGGGCAATGTCTGCTCTGTTTCTTGTTCATTTACACCCAGACGAATTTTCGCCGTGACATGCGGCCCCTGCGAGCCCGCGGCATTGAGCATCGCCTCAAAACATTCCGAAACACGGTCCGGGTCGGTCATTAACGCTGCACCGAAGCATCCTGCCTGAACCCTATCCGAGGGACATCCGAGGTTAAGATTAATCTCGTAAAATCCAAGATCTTTTACGTATGCAGTAGCCTTATAAAGCTCGTCCGGGTCTGATCCGCCGACCTGTAATGCCAGAGGATATTCCGCTGTTGAATGCTGAGTGAGGCGGTCCAGATTTCCGTGGATTAGGGCGGGCGCTGTAACCATTTCAGTATACAAGAGCGCCTTTTGGGTTAGCGTACGCGCAAACACGCGCCAATGTCGGTCGGTCCACTCCATCATGGGCGCGGTTGAGAAACGATAATGTGACAAGGTCATTGAATAAGGTTTTTATAAAGGATCGTTGTCTTTTAATTTATGTTTATTCATCTTAAGTAATTTAAACTAAATACTCAGTTGAATTAAATTTCTGATTCATTATATATAAACACATGTGTTGTTAAATCATATTTGGGAGATTATTTTGGTTGCAAGTAATACCATCCGGCTCTCCGCCTTAAATACAAAGGAACTTGAAAGTCTAAAAAAGAAAATTGAAAAAGAAATAAAAAAACGTCGCTCAAAAACGCAGGAGGAGGGATTAAAAAAAATCAAACTAATCGCCGCTGAGTATGGTCTTTCCGCGACTGAATTAAAGAATTTATCTGTCGTGAGGGCACGGAAAGTTAAACCAAAGACAGTAAAAAAGCGTGGTCCGGTCGCGCCAAAGTATCGTGATCCGTCAAACAGTTCCAACACATGGACCGGTCGCGGTCGGAAGCCGAAGTGGGTCGAGGTGTTCCTCAGCTCGGGCGGACGGCTAGATCAGATCACCATTTAAAATCCCGTAGTTTTTTGGTAGGCGTTATACTCCGTCTCATCCGGAGGATTAGATGACTGTTCGTACACGCATAGCGCCCTCTCCAACGGGCGAGCCCCACGTCGGGACCGCCTACATTTCTCTTTTCAATTATGCCTTCGCCGCGGAACACAGCGGCCAATTCGTGTTAAGGATAGAGGATACCGACCAGAAGCGTTCAACAGCCAGGTCGGAAAAAGCCATTCTCGATGCGCTTCGTTGGACTGGCCTGAGTTGGGACGAGGGGCCTGACGTAGGAGGTGATTATGGTCCCTATCGTCAGAGCGAGCGTGCTGAGATATATCAAACTCATTGCGAGACACTGATTAATAGTGGCCACGCGTTCCGTTGCTTTTGCTCGGCAAAGGAGCTAGACGCGATGCGGGCCGAGCAGATGGCTGCGAAGCAAACACCCAGATACGATGGGCGCTGCTCACGCTTGTCAGCCGCCGAGGCAGACGCCCGAAAGGCGCGGGGCGAGGAGTTCGTTGTCCGGATGCGTGTCCCGGCAGACGGGGACTGTGTGTTTAGCGACAGGCTGCGGGGCGATATACGTATCCCGTGGTCCGAGGTCGATATGCAGGTACTGATGAAGGCCGACGGTCTGCCCACGTATCACCTCGCAAATGTTATCGATGATCACCTGATGAGAATCACACACGTGATCCGGGGCGAGGAGTGGCTCCCGTCTGCGCCAAAGCATCAGCTGCTTTATCAATATTTTGGTTGGGACATGCCAGAGCTTTGCCACCTCCCGCTGCTCCGCAACCCAGACCAGTCGAAGCTCAGTAAAAGAAAGAACCCGACCTCAATACTTTTTTATCGTGACCAGGGATATCTCCCCGAGGCGCTCCTTAATTATCTGGGCCGGATGGGCTGGTCGATGCCAGACCAGCGGGAGCATTTCACGCTATCAGAGATGGTTGAGGCGTTCGATATCGACCGTGTGTCGCTCGGGGGACCGATCTTCGATTTAGAGAAATTGACCTGGTTGAATGGTCAGTGGCTCCAGAAAAGTCTCTCTGACAGCGACTATATCGAACGCCTGATGAGCTGGATGTGCTCGCGCGGTTTTTTTGAGTCGGTCTTACCGCACCTCAAGTCTCGGGTTGATGTGTTTTCTGACGCTGGTCAGTGGTTAGCCCCGCTGTGGTCCCGGGACGTTAAGCTGTCAGCCGACACGCTCGAGGCGACCGGTTTAGAGCAGGACACTTTAACGAGTGTCCTGCAATACTTGATCTGGCGTCTTGAGGCACTAGGCTCATGGAGTCGCGAGACCATTGAACCTGAGGTCAGGTGGGTTTGTGATGCATTGGATCTTAACCTTAGAGAAGTGATGCCTGTCATATTCTTAGCACTCAGCGGGTCAAGGCACTCTATGAGTGTCTTTGATCTCGCGGCATTGCTTGGCCCTGATCGGACGAGGGTCCGCCTAAGATCAGCTCTGGAATTGAGTGGTGGTATCTCCAAGAAGGCACTCAAGCGCCTTGAGAAAGTGTACCAAGACGCGATAACGACCTCGTCTTAGAAGCCTTCGATGCTGATGGTCGGAACAGCAGGATTCGAACCTGCGACCTTCTCGTCCCGAACGAGACGCGCTACCAGGCTGCGCCATGCTCCGACCTCGTCCACTGATTGTAGTGCTAAAAATCGCCGTTGAGTATCTTGGTGGAGCGAGACCAGTTGCACTTATGCTTGATTCTGACCGTGCGTATTGACTCGACGAGTCTGTTGAGGATGTCAATCTTTAGAGCGCTCCTGTCTTTCTGTTAAATTTACTGGCCGTCTTAAACAGCCGCTCAACAGACAGGCTAGGAATATAAATAGATACCGGATGGCAAGGTTTTCTCCGGGTTGAATTTAAATTTAGCAAGTTTTATTAGACCCTGTCAGGTCTCGCGACCTAACTCAGAGAATAAATAAGTTCTTCAAAAAAAGATGGAAGGCGACCCTCTCCGCCGGTGTCCTTTGATAATGTCAATTTAAAATTCTTTGGTTACCTTTGATTTACCAAACAGACCTTTGGGCCCGTCCCTCGGGTAATTAAGAGCAACACAAATCACTCAAATTTCTGGAAGATTTACGCTCTTAGATAATGACTCGGAAGAGATTTAGCCGATAACCCAGACTCTGGCAAACCTTTGCGATATGCCGATCTGATTTTGGGTGCTACTGCATGACAGTCTTCGTTAGTCGCTGTAGAGTACTCCAAGGTGATGTTGGAGTCCTAAAACACGAGGGAGGAAGGATGCGCGGTCCACATGATATCGGCGGTCTCGATTTCGGACCGATCGATCCGAAAGAATATTCTCTGACATTCTGGGAATTACAAATTGATGCAATTCGAGCAGTGATTGGCTCCAAGGGGATTGTTTCGACACATGAAAATAGAAGGACCATCGAGCAATTTGGGCACGAAATATATGACAAGTTGTCTTATTACGAACGATGGACTGCTGCATTACAGCGTCAAATGGTGGACAAAGGCATCCTGACTCAGGATGAGATTGATAAAAAAGTAGCGCAATTGCGGACCCGGCTTCGAGAAGCCGGAGATCTGGAGGAATTCTGATGGCGTCCACCCATTTCAGTCCGGGAGATCAAGTTGTAGTGCGCGGAGACTATCCGATCGGACACTTTCGAACACCCGTGTATGTCAGGGG
>PBZM01000024.1 GCA_002731015.1 Gammaproteobacteria bacterium | reverse complement strand
GTCTCCCCTCCTGCAACCACAAATTTTCGGACACCTAAGATATGTAGTCCACTAGCCACTTCACCCAGGATTCGGTCGGCTAGATCAGCAGCGCCTTGCCGTCCCAGCTTACTCTGCGTTATTTTCAGTCCTTTGAGATCGACAGAAGTGCTCACGCCGATAGGCCCGCTGGCAATGTTGTCAGCCGCCCACGAAAGGATATGGTCGACATAATCAGATCGCTCCGCCGCTTCAATCAAATCTACGCGAAATGTAGGGTGGCGTTGCTCAAAATATGCCACCTGACTTAGCGTGGCCGCGGCGCAACTCCCAGCGATAAAAGCTTCATACCCCGGGCTGGCTGGCAGATGAGTTTTTGCCTCTGTCGTTCTTACGGCGCGATCGCGTTGTTGCCAAGCACGCGCGAGAAAGACTGGTAACGCATCGGCGCCAGTGGTTAATGGCCAGTCGAGTGCAAAATCAGCAATGCGTGTCATGTCCTCATCATCCGCTGCATCTGTAATGTAGAAGCTTGTAGCGTCGCCATCCTGAATGTGTTTTTTAATTGCATCCGGTCCTCGGCTCAGCATTTCTCGAGAGATCAGCCCAACTTTCCGTTGGGATTGCAATTGCAATACTTCAACAAGATTTGAGTTAGTCATTGGGGTCACTGGATCATCACGCTTGAACGACTCGCCCAGTGGCGTCTTGCCCAGGTATAAAATGCCATCTACTAGCGTCACAGTGTAGCGAGGGAATGCGGGGCAAAAGAGTGTGTGCTGTTCACTCAATGTGCTTAGCATCGCGTCGGCCACCGGTCCGATGTTGCCTTTTTCTGTGGAATCAAAGGTCGCGCAGTACTTGTAAAAAAACCTCTTACAACCGATGTCTTGCAGTGCCTGAACTGCTCTTACCGCCTCCTCTTGGGCCAGTGCCGCATCCACCAACCGAATCTTGCGCGCGACGACAACCGCTGTTGCCCTTGACTCTGCTACCTGAGCGAGTTCATCGACCGACGTAACCAAAGGGCACTCGACACCCTCACTCTCTAGCAGGCTAGCGACCATCATGCCGCCCGTTAAATCATCGGCTAAAACCCCGAGTTCAAACATTCTGAAGACCTATCCGTTGCTGAATGAAGAGTTAATGCCATCGGAATGATGGGTGAAAAGTAGATAAGCATCTTTTTTTATCAGTGGGAAGTAAGACAAGATTAAAGCCCCCGTTTTTTTTGCTGAGTGATGAAGGACACAGGTCATGCAATATAGGAACTTAGGTGGCTCAGAGATACCCGCATCTATTGTGGGCTTGGGTACCTACTTGGCCGGTAGCGGTAAAAATGACCGAGAGTACATCACCGCAATAAATAACGCGCTTGATCGCGGTGTTACGTTAATTGACACCGCCCCCTCATACGGCTGGGGTCATAGCGAAAAGGTGGTTGGGAAGGCGATAAAGGGGCGTCGTGACGACGTCGTCATTGCAACCAAATGTGGGTTGTGGTGGCATGATGAACGAGGCTCACCTATCGGTGAAAAAGATGGGAAAGATGTGAGACTGAGTCTGCGGCCGGACACCATTAGGATCGAAGTTGAGGACAGCTTACGTAGGTTAGATATAGAGACAATTGACCTGTTGCAGTGTCACAAGCCTGCTGTGGAGCCTGAATTGACACCGATCGAGGAGACTATGGCCTGCTTGGCGGCACTAAAGGAGGAAGGTAAGGTTCGCGCGATTGGTATTTCCAATGTCTCCATAGAGCAACTAGACCGGTACCGGGTCGCAGGTGAGCTTGCCAGCCATCAGTTTCGATACAGCATGTTGTTTCGCGCACCCGAGGATGACGTCTTGCCATACTGCGCTGAGCACAATGTTGCGAGTATCTGCTACATGTCACTGGAGCAAGGTCTTTTGACCGGTAAAGTCGGCCCAGACCGCAGTTTCAATGCGGGGGATTGGCGCGCAAATGCAGAGCAGTGGCTTCCATGGTTCAGGCGAGAGAACCGGCAGAAGTTATTAGATATGTTCTCCGGTTGGCAGGATCTGGTCGAGCACCACAGTTGTACAATCGCGCAACTGGTCATAGCTTGGACAGCAGCCCAGCCTGGCGCTACGCATATTTTGTGTGGCTTGCGGACTTCAGAACAAGGCATCGAGGCTGCCGGTGCTGCTGCCGTTCTGCTAAGCGAGAGTGATCTTCAGCGCATGAGCTGCGACCTGGTTGCTCTCGGTAATCCTATGACTGGAGAGCTCAAAGGTTAGACATTTACTCGCTGGGATTTGGGGAAATTCATTATGGGATGTTTTTTGCCAGCAGTTCGCAACTGTTTGAAGATGTAACGACATGGCCATCATTGCAACCAGACTAGGGAAGGTGCGGGGCCGGGAGGATGCCTATGGTCACTCTTTTCTGGGCTTGCGATATGGCGATCCACCCGCAGCTGCGCGGCGTTTTTTACCACCGATTGCAGCGTCTGCGTGGAACGGAGTTCATGATGCGACCCGTTATCCAAATCGTGCCATGCAGACTGACTCGCCAGGAATCTTTAAGCGAGATGTCCCGGGCGAATGCAGCGAAGATTGCTTATTTTTGAATATCTATACGCCGGCGCCAGACAATAAGGCGCGTCCCGTTATGGTCTGGATCCACGGAGGCGCATTTGTCCGGGGATCCGCGAACGAATACGACGGCTCAGTACTCGCAATGCAAGGGGATATTGTTGTTGTCACGGTTAACTTTCGTCTGGGCGTCTTCGGCTTTTTTGGGCTCTCAGGCTTTGGGTCTGAGTATGCCGGTTCGGAATCAAATGGTGTTCGCGATGTCCTCCTCGCGCTCGAGTGGCTTCGGGACAACATAGCCGATTATGGCGGCGATCCTGGCAACGTCACGATATCGGGTGAATCCTCCGGTGCCACCATGGTCATGAGCTTGCTCGCCGTGCCGGCGGCAGACTCGCTCTATCACAAGGCGATTGGGCATAGTGCAACTTGTGTTTTTCGGGAAAAAACTGATCGTACGGAGCAATTGAGTGATTGCATTGGAGTCGAGCCAAACCAGCTGCTTGATAGGCTAAAGACAATGCCCGCCAATGAAATCGCTAATATTAATTTCCCGATTGGAGTGTATGTTGACGGGGACGTCATTACGCGCCCGACTATGGAGGCAATTCGTGATCGGGGTGCTTCCGGCGTGCCGCTGCTGATTGGCAGCAATTTGCGAGAGGGTACTTTGTATACCTTAGGTCAGCACACCGACAAGGAGCACTATTCAGGGTTTAATCGAGCATTAGCCAAAGAGACGTTGCTTGGGGCTGATCCATCAACTTTCTTGGCCGCGCTACGTAGCGAGTTTCCAACCTCATCTCCTGGCACTTTCCATGAGATGATTTGGAACAATATGTTCCGACGCATTTGCCTGATTGCGGCAGAAACCACTTCAGGCGCTGGATGTGACGCTTGGTTTTATCGTTTTGACATGCCAGCCGATTTGCCCGGGATGGAAGATCTTGGCGCGGCCCACGCTAGTGAGCTTGCTTTTACGTTCAATATTTTTGAAAAACTAGAAACGCACAGTCTGATTTTTCATGATCGAAATAACCTTGAGGTCCAGCGTGTCGCAAGCGTCTGGTCTGATGCCATTGCTCGCTTCGTCGCAAGCGGTGATCCGAATGGAGGTGACCTGCCACACTGGCCCGTGTACGACAATAATGACCGAAGTTGTCTGATTATCGACAGAGCGCTCAGGATTGAATCCGATCCCGACGAGCAAATGCGGTCGCTGTGGAATAGCTGAACGGTAATACGAACTCGCATCGCCGGTAAATCAGCTTTAGAGAAGGTGGGTATAGCCTTCCCGAATCGACCCGAGCACGTTTTTCAGTTTCGTGTCGTAAGAAGAACTCAGGAGACGTCATGGTAACCAACTCTTGGCTGGAACAAGTAAAGGAGGAAATCGTTGACCCTGAGCGCCCGATTATTGATCCGCATCATCATTTGTGGAGCGATAAGGAAGAAGCCTCGGATTATCAGATAGAGCAGTTCTGGTCTGACATGACCGAGGGTCACAACGTTGTAGGTACTGTATTTGTGGAATGCAGTACTAATTACCGTAATGTGGGACCTAAACCGTTGTGGCCTGTTGGCGAGACCGAGTATGTGGTGACTCAAGCAAATAAGTCGCATGATAGGTCTACTGCCAGTGGAGCCCCGATTCTAGGAATCGTCAGCCACGCGGACTTAAAGCTAGGTGATGCCGTCGTTGAGGTGCTTGAGGCGCACCGGGAGGCATCAGCAGGACTGCTGAGGGGTATACGACATTCTGTAGCCTATTACCCATACCCCCCAGCGGTTGAGCGTTATACCGGCCGTATCCGTCACTTACTGCTCGATGAGCAATTCCGCAAAGGTTTCGCCCAGCTCGCATCAGCGGGCTTGAGTTTTGATGCATGGCTTACCCATGAGCAAATTCCTGAGCTCACTGACATAGCACGGGCCTTTCCAAACACGACGATCATATGCGACCACTTCGGTGGTCCGATGGGTATTGGCGAGTATGCGGGCAAGCAGCTCGAAATATTTCCGCAGTGGCAGCACGATATTGCAGAGCTTGCGACTTGCGAAAATGTCGTTGCAAAACTTGGGGGTTTAGCGATGCCGATTAATGGCTGGGGATGGGATCAGCGAGCAACTCCAGCGACTTCCGACGAGATCGTCGCTGCACATAGCGCATATTATCTGCATACGATCGATTGCTTTGGCCCTGATCGTTGTATGTTTGAGAGCAATTTTCCGGTCGATCGGCTGTCAGTGTCATACAACGTACTATGGAATGCTTTTAAAAAAATGGCCGGTGCTTTTAGTGCTGAGGAGCAGCACGCCATGTTCATGGGGAACGCACAAAGGATTTACAGCTTGCAGGCCTAATCGACCTCAATCTTTGCAAAATTGGGTGGTCGTTTTTGAACAAAAGACGCGACGCCCTCCTTGAAATCGTCTCGGGCCAAGCTCTCGTCCATCCAGCGAGTTGATTCATCCATGGCGTCACCAAGCTCCTGCATGAGATGACGATAAACCTGTTTTTTCATCATCATGATAGACACGGGTGCAGATGTCCCGGCAATTTCACGAAGGTAGTCTTGAGCCTCAGACAGGCAGTTTCCCTCGGCGCACAAGTGGTTAGCGTATCCGATCCGATAGGCCTCCTCACCGAGCATGTGCCGCGACGACCAAAAAAGATCCAAGGAATTGGATGGTCCAATTATACGAGGCAACATCCAACTAGTGCCGTGCTCAGCAATAAGGCCGCGTGGACCAAATGACGTTACAAACTTTGCTGTTGGGTCGACGAACCGTATGTCACAGAAGGTCGCATAACTAAAACCGAGCCCGGCACATGCGCCGTTTATTGCGGCGATGAGCGGTTTACGCAGGCCCAGAAAATATGTTGGTGATGAATTGAAATTAGGGTCATTGTCAGGGTTACCGGGATGAGCCTCGAGATGCTTGAAACGCGAANCTTTGCGNTTNCCATCCTCACTAATGCTGNTCAGCGANTTCATATCAACACCCGCGCAAAACCCGCGACCGGCTCCTGTCAGGACNGTACCAATGACCTCCGGGTTACGCTCTGATAGGTCAAGCGCATGGCGGATTTCCGCCTGTGTCAGGTTTGTAAGTGCGTTGAGTTTCTCAGGCCGGTTTATGGTGATAGTCGCAATTGGTTCGTCGACTTGGTAAATGATCTCTTCGTAATCCATGATCCTCGCTCTGCTCCGGTTTTAGTCATGAAGGCGCCGGTATGCGTCGTCACCGATTTCATTTGTCACTGCCAGTCCAAGTTTATCGCCGTTGAGAATAGCCTCTTTGATGGTCGCATGAGTAACCGGCATGGGCATGTTCTTGGCTATTGGGCGCGAGAGTGCCAGCTTGATGACTTTATCGATGTCGTCCCGATTGGGGGCCGAAATTGAAAGCTGGTTGAGATGAATTGGTAGACCAACCCGGGCAAAAAATCTCGCGACCCTCTCACGATCTGGTGAGTTCTGCATCGCTAGCTGCGCCATGACGCCCATCGCCACCATCTCTCCATGGAGGTAATTGTCATGCACGACCTTGATTTCGGGATAACCGCCCGCAATTGCATGGGCTAGCGCGAGTCCACCGCTCTCAAAGCCCAATCCGCTGAGCAAGGTGTTTGCTTCGACAACTTTGTCGAGCGCCAAGCTATTTTGCTTGGCACGCACTGATTCTGCCGCAGCTTCTCCAAATTCAAACAGGGTGCGCGCGCAAATTTCACCGATCGCGACCGAGGCCAGCGTGGGTAGGGCACCCAGTGAATTGCGCGCCATTGGGTTGTGCAGGCAGGTGTCAGCTTCGTACCAAGTCGCCATTGCATCGCCCATGCCGGCCACCAGATAACGTTCCCCCGCATCTGCAATAACATCAGTGTCGACAACAATCATTTCTGGGTTCTGCGGGAAAAATTGAACGTGGTCTGTTGTTCCTTGTGGCGTGTAGACGACCGATAGCGCGGAGCAGGGCGCATCGGTAGCTGCCAAAGTAGGCACCACAACAACAGGGATTGCTAGACGGTGCGCAATGCACTTGCCGGTGTCAGCTACTTTTCCGCCGCCGATCGCAATCAGACAGTCGATACCTTCTTCGCCCAGGGTCTCGGTGTGGGAGTCGATTTCACTCAGAGAGCATTCACTTCCGAACTGCGCGGTAACGCTATTGATACCATTGACTTTCAAACTCATTTCCACTTCCAGGCCTTGAGTTTTCAACCCGCGACGTGAAGCGAAAATCGCCGGACGACTTACTTTCAATAGCGACTTGACGTAATGACCTGTGAATTTGAGGACGCCTGCTCCCTGTATATAGCGTTGTGGCGCGCTGATCACTCGGGGTGGCGCTCCCTCGCCTTGCGCGTAAACCCCTTGCGGGCTAAATAGTGGTTGGTTCATAAATCTGTCCATTTTGTGGCGGCTTAATTGAACGCGGCGGTGCCCACGTGGTGTATCTGAATACACGTCGCTTTGACATGAGTATTCTATGCGTCCCCTTGGTTCGCTCCGGGGATTCGTAGTTGCGTTGATGGAGCTTCAAGAGACCCGAAGCCGGCCAATTGACCAGCGCTCGTCCAAATGTATTTTCCAAGGTAGCGAGCGTTGTCCTCTAGGTGGAATGGCCTGTATCGACTCGGATTCATAGTCGCTAGTATCTCTCTACGGTTACCCTTGTCCTAGCGTTTGCAGAGGCCTAAATTTTTTTGGGGTATGTCACATTTAACCCGCGTGCAGGCTTGGTGTTAATCTCGTCGGTCGGTTCAACAGTATTTGAAGAGCTCGCACTTGATTAAACCTATCATGTCGCGTCGACAGGCCGTAAAACAAGTTTGCGCGCCGGGTCAACCTTTTGAACTGAAATCCACCCATATCCGCGGGAAACCCTGCAGGGTTTTCGTCAATGCACCTTTGACGATGCACGATCTGATTTTTGAGAATCAAAGCGACCTTGATTTTCTCATCTATAAAGAAGAGCGCTTGAGTTACGAGACGGTTTATCACCATGCGAGCGCACTCGCTACAGCGCTGATTTTAGATTACGGAGTGGGGAAGGGTGATCGTGTTTTTATAGCGATGCGCAACTATCCCGAATGGGTCATATCCTTGTTTGCAATCACATCGATTGGAGCGATAGCTGTTCCCGTGAATGCCTGGTGGAATCGGAATGAACTCGACTTTAGCTTGTCCGACTGTGAGCCGAGAGTTGTTATTGCTGACGAAGAGAGAGTAGCTCGGCTAGCGGAGTGCGATCGCATCACGAGCGACACTAAGGTGATTCGGGTCCGCGCGCCGAAGCATACGAAGCTATCAAGTACGACCTGGCAGGCAACTATCGAGGCCCACGCTGGATCTGCTATGCCGCAAACCGGCGTCGAGCCTGATGACGACGCGATCATTCTCTACACGTCTGGTTCCACTGGTCACCCAAAAGGAGTTGTGTCATCACATCGCAGTATTCTTCATGCACTGCTGTCCTGGGAGCTTGATTGGGAGTTACGTTCACAAATGGGCATTTATGAAGTGCCAGAGCCCCTTCATCAAGGCGGTATGCTTTTGGCCACGCCACTATTCCATGTTGCTGCGTGTCACGCAGCGATGCTCTCGTGTGTCCGAGTGCAGCGAAAGGTCGTCTGCATGTACAAATGGGATGCCGAGCTCGCAATGCAACTCATTGAGCGCGAGCGCCTAACCAGCCTGCTTGCGACACCTGCTATTTCTGGTGACTTGGTTCGAGCGGCAAAAAAAACAGATCACAACTTATCCAGCCTACTTGTAGTTGGCGGCGGCGGCGCGCCAAGACCGCCTGAACAGGTTCACGAAATAGCTCAACTCACTGATGGTGTGGTGCCATCGACTGGCTGGGGGATGACGGAAACTAATGCCATCGGTGCGGGTATAGCTGCGTCTGATTACCTCGAGCGGCCCACGAGCTCAGGCCAGTGCTCAGCGGTGCTTGATTTTCGCATTGTTGGTGAGGCCGGCCAGGAACTGGCGGCGGGTGAGCGCGGTGAATTGCAGGTAAGAGGTACTTCCATGTTCCGTGGATATTGGAACAGACCTGACGCCGACATCGAGGCTTTTGACGGAGATTGGTTTCGCACCGGAGACGCGGCTTATCTAGACGAGGATGGTTTCTTGTTCATCGTAGACCGGATAAAGGACATGGTGATTCGTGGCGGAGAAAACATTGGTTGCGGTCGTGTAGAAGCTGCATTAGCCGAGCATCCGGTTGTCCTCGAGGCTTGTGTTTATAGCATGCCCGACGAGCGTCTCGGTGAAGAGGTTGGCGCAACCGTTTATGTTGGAGGTGAGCTGACAGAATCAGATTTGCGCGAATTTCTAGAAAATCGACTCGCACATTTTGAAGTCCCTCGCTACTTTGAATTTCGGCAGTCACCTCTGCCTCGCATTGCTTCTGGCAAAGTTGCGAAGCGCGAAATACAGGCGGCAGCGAAACAAAAGTTGTTGGGAAATGTCGCATGAGTGCCAAAACTTAGAGTTCCGGTTTAGTTGCTGATGAGTCGTTGGTGATGATGATCAGCCTCTGGATCGTCAATCAGTAATAATCGTTTTGCAGTGATGAAGTGCGCAGGCGTCCAGCGCATGCACAAAACGGGAATTTCCTATATCTGGATTTCATATGACCAAAATTTATGGCGAGTACCGATTTCCGAAGCAGATGTTAGACGCGCAGGAGTATGACGGTCATCTGTCTATTCACGATGACCAAATGGCGGAGGATCTAGGTTTTTCTGGAGCGCCGATTGAGGGCCCGACTCACTTCAGCCAATTTGTACCACTCTTGCAAAAGCTGTTTGGCGACGTCTGGTTTGAGAGAGGGTGCATAAGTGCCCATTATCAGAACATGGTTGTTGATGGTGAGGAGGTGAGGGTGTTCGCTGAACCACGAGGAAGCCATTCGGATCCCGTGGCTATCGGTGCTGAGAAGAGGGATGGCACACCGGTACTCACCGGTACCGCCTCAGTGGGGCCGGACTACGGCGAGACTGAAGTTGACCGTCGTCTAGCTAAGTTAAAGCCCTCTGAACAGCTTGTCATTCTTGCGGATCTCAAGGTAGGTCAAAAAGGGGCCGCGAATCCTGAGGATGTTATTATGGATTTTGGCCAACATATGGGGCCAATGTATCCATTCTCTTTGAACCAAAAGCTAGCCAAAATCACTGAGAGACACTCCTATTATACAAGCTCGGATAACCCCTGGGGACTGCCCATCATACCGATAGAAATGATTAGCGTATTGACCCAGTACTCGAGTGGGAGCGCAGGGTTTCGCGCTCGAGGTCCTGCAATTGGCCTTTTTGCTGGGCAGGAAATTCGCTTGATTAATGGGCCTCTTTTCGTCAATCACCCTTACCAGCTCGAGCGTGAGATCATTGCTCTTAGCGAGAGTCGGAGAACAGAATCAAACTGGATCAAGACGTCTATCTTCGATGCAAAGAGTCGCGAGCTAGTGGCAGAGACGATTCTGAACTCGGCCGTGCTGAAAGACTCGTACTCTGACTATGCCACTGAGGCAGCAGCACTCGGTAAAAAATTACCGACCACTGGGCATTAAAACAGTAACTCTCTGGCTTTTAGTGGCCACGGAAACATTGGCACAAACTGAGCGCTCACCCTAGAGGGCTTTTCTTCCGTTTAGCTTGACCAGGTGCCGTAGAAAAAGTAGTGAGTTATCGGGACGTGCGAGGAA
>PBZM01000023.1 GCA_002731015.1 Gammaproteobacteria bacterium | reverse complement strand
CGTGGGGCACAAGCCGCCTTTTTCCGGCCAGTAGCCGTGGAACGTGACCCAAAGGTTGCTGAGGCCAAGGGCTTCACCAAGCGCTACTGCACGGTACGTCACGGTGCCCGCGACGTACCTATTCGCCTGGGAAACAGGTAGCCATGAGAGGTATTTCCACACGCCTTCTGCGTTTTTTCTCAAAGCGAACGGTTCCTTGTAAACGGCGCGCAAAAGAGCGTTATCGGTGTGGTGAAGAGTGTAGGCATCATTGATCAATTCGCCTGTTTTGAGACACTTGAGTTGATACTTCATTGTCTCACCATGCCAGAAAAATTGGCTACAGACCTCCGTGCTGAGGGCGTGGTATAACTCTTGGTCAATTTTTCAACCGATATTGCAAGAATGGGCCGACACATGTTATTGCCTTGAGACGGACTATCTAATGCCAAACAATTTAGAAACCTCTTTGAGATTGTTCTCTTTGGGAATTTCATGGAAATCGAACCACAAACCACGATTTCCGAAGTCATATACTCTATCATCATTGCAACTATCGTGATGCTCCTGCTGGCCAGTGCATTCTCCAATTTTCTGATTAAACCATTAACCTATGATGGGACATTAGTACGATCGGGAAGATACAGTTTTTCATTTGAGGCCTGGGATAGCATCTCCCAGCACGATGAGGCCACGATCGTTGCAGTCGGTTCCTCAATAACTCAGTACGGTTTCAATGGTTCGTGTATTGGAAATCAAAACCTGAACAACAACGAAATAGCATTCAACCTCGGGATTCCTGGTTCATATCCTTACCTTGATATGATTCAAACAGAGAGAGCTATAAACTCAGACCCAAAATTGATTCTTCTTGAACTCAATCCAATCAATCTTGCCATGGTGGCTGGCATTTCGGAAGACAACATACAATTGAGATTAACACTTGGTTCATTGCATTTGAAAACCAGTGATTATGGTGGCTGGGAAGAGATACTCACCGAAGAACATAGAAAATACATTGATGGGATTTTTGATAATCGATACAATTCAGAAAGCCTCTATTTCGATGACTCATTAGAAGAAATGATTACGAGATATCTTGACAATCATGGTAGCCAAGAGTGGTGGAACAAAGAGCGCGATTGGTACCTGAGCACCCCGCATCCGAGTGACAAAGAGTGGGATGAGTACCTTTCCAATCCGACCCTTCTACCAGATTATCTGTCTCGACTGTCTGGTGAGGAACTTACGATTTACGAAAATGAAACCATTCCATCCCTTATGCAAAGAAACAGATACAAGCCCGACCTTGATAATAACCTGAACTTAAAGGCTCTGGAGTACATGGTTTCGCGTTTTAGTGAAAACGGAATCCCCACATTGCTTGTATCCTATCCGATCCATCCCTTGGCGATGGACGCTTTGGAGGCGTCTCAACTGGACGAACATAATACTTCAATCGAACGTTTGCAATCTTACGAAGAGGTCTCTGCAGTGAATTTGATGTGGGAAAATAATTTCACAGGAAATGACTTCTACGACTATGAACACTTAAACTGGAATGGAAGACAAAAAATGTGCTCTATTATTTCAAACGAAATTCGTGAAACCGGATTTAAAATCTGAAGTAGATGAAATCAATGGTTTCTACCGGGCGAAGGTAGAAGGCCAAACACAACATAAGCCCACAAACTGAACCCCAAACAACCGGGTGTTGGCGGGCCAACCACGCTTTTCCTCCCCCCATCCAGCCGCTCACACCGTGAAGAAGAATGAAACATCCAGCCAGGGCGAACGTGAGGAACTTGATGTCGGGCAGGAACTCATACATTTCAACCAAATCAAAGTGACCGCCCCAACCGAGGAAGGTTTTCATCGATGGAACGAGGACTTTGGTGTCTTCCACTCGGAAAATCAACCAGGTGAAGAACACGAAAAATTGAGTGATAAGCCACGAGAGCACGATGCCTCCTCGCCCGGATGCGGTGAAAAACTGCTTGACTGGGGCAATTTCTTTCCCAAACCGATGGAGGATAAGCAGCAAACCGTGTACAAAACCCCATAGCACAAAGTTCCACGAAGCTCCGTGCCAAAGGCCACCGAGAAGCATGGTCATCATCAACGCAAACAGCATGCGTTTTCGACCGTTTCGTGACCCTCCTAGTGGGATGTAGAGATAATCTCGCAACCACGTTGAGAGTGATATATGCCACCGGCGCCAGAAATCTTGAGGTGACGTGGCGGCGTATGGTGTCTTGAAGTTCTCCGGCAATTCTACCCCAATCAGATGAGCTGAACCGATGGCAATGTCCGTGTAGGCGGAAAAATCACAATAAATCTGGATGCCAAAACACAAGGTGGCCCACCAAACCAACCCGATGTTGGCTAAATGCTCACCTTCGATAAAAACCTCGTTGGCGTGAACGGCCACATTGTCGGCGATGACGAGTTTCTTGGCAATTCCGTAGATAATCAGCGTCAGTCCAAGACGAAAGCGATACGCCGCGGGTGCCAATGGTTCCTTGATTTGCTCTCGAAAATGATCTGCTCGAACAATGGGGCCGGCCACAAGTTGCGGGAAAAACGCTGCATAGCAGGCAAAATCAAGGAAGGAATCGTATGGCTTTTGCTTCCTTCGATAGATGTCAATTGTGTAAGACATGGTTTGAAAAGTGTAGAAGGAGATGCCGACAGGCAAGACCAATCCCAACGCCCCAACTTCGAGATTGTTAGAGAGGCGAAGGGAGACGAAGTTCCAACTTTCAATTATGAAATCGAGGTACTTGAAAACCCCTAGCAATGATAGGTTGGTGATCAGACTGATGCGAAGCCAACGCTTTCGTGTAGTTGTATTGTCTATTTCGTGCATCTTTCGCCCTGCAGTCCAATCAATACAAGTCGAAATGAGAAGGAGAATCAGATGCCAACCAGATGCGAGCCAAAAGAAGATGTAACTCATCACAAGGAGTATGAGGATTTGTCGTCGGCGCTGTCTTGAGGCAAGACCGAAGGTGAGTATGAACACCAACGGAAGGAAGTAGAGGTAATAGGACGGAGTTACAAAATCCATTCATTCACCTCAATTGTTCCTCTAACATTTCAGCTACTCGTTCGCAAGCACAGGTACGCCAACAGGGGGAAAGGAATGTATGAGCCAGCTCACGGCGGGAGAGGGCGGCCGACGGCATAGCACTCCCAACCGATACCTCCGAGGGCTTCCAAATTGAGCACTCGACGACCATCATATATGCGCGGCCACTCCATTTGCTGGGCGAGGGTGAGCCAGTCAATATTCACGCAAGCCTTGTGCGCCGTGATCAAGACAGCCAGGTGATGACCTTTGGCTTGGGAAAGGTCGGTTATGACGTCCACCGAATCAGGGAAGGTCTCAGGGTCGATGTGGGGGTCGTAAACGCTGACGCTGATGCCGCGTTGCTGGAGGGCTTTCGCTAGCGGTTCAGCCGGCGTTTCCCGAGGGTCGCCCACCTCGGCTTTGTACGACCAGCCAAGGAAGAGTACCTTGGTGGCCTCCGCCGACAAACCGGCCTTCCACAAGATGTCGACCAGGACCTGCGCGACGTGATTCGGCATGGAGCGATTTACGGCGCGGGCGGCGGTGATGAGTCCAGCGGGTACTCCTACGTCGCTGGCTCGCTGAATCATGTAATATGGGTCGACGGGAATGCAGTGCCCGCCCACGCCGACGCCGGGCGTGTAGCGATGGAAGTTCCACTTCGTTGCAGCGGCCGACAGTACGTCTTCGACGTCAACGTCCATGGCGGGAAAAATACGAGCCAGCTCGTTCACAAGGGCGATGTTGATGTCTCGCTGCACGTTTTCGATGACCTTGGCAGCTTCTGCAACTTCGAGTTTTCCAACGTAGCGGACGTCCTCACTGGTCAAGTGCTGATAAAACCGGACCAGCCCTTCGCCAATCGCTTTGTTATTACAACCGATTACCCTAGCGACTTTTCTGACGGTCCGGTTCTCATCTCCGGGGTTGAACCGCTCAGGACAGTAAGCGATGTCAACTTCTTTGCCTTCGGTAAGACCGTATTTTTGTATTAATGGCCGCCATGTTTGGTCCGTGACACCAGGATAAACCGTGGACTCAAGCACAACGGTGGTGTGACGTGATTTATCGACGGATGCGAAGATTCTATCCCCCGCTGAAAAAACATACGATAAGTCCGGTTTGGAATCAATGGTGATAGGGGTTGGCACCGTGACCAGGATGATGTCACAGATTGAGGTCAGGTCTTTAACGGAGCTTGTTATGTTCCACGAGTCAAGTTTTGTTGACGGTATTTGATCATCAAGAGCCGCATCACCGATTGGATTTCTCTGCTCATGGAGGGCTTCAATGACGCTCATTGACGTGTCGCAACCCCACACTTGAAATCCTGAATCGTGGAATCCAATAGCGGTTGGCAACCCAACATAACCCAAGCCGACTACGCCAACAATAGGATTTGTATCTGGCGTAAAGTCGTGCGACATTTCGCCGGTTGACATGGTCTGGCGAGTTGGCCTTACCTCATCAATTCAACTATTGCGATAGCGGCATGGAAGGATTTCATAAAGGTTTGATGCGAAGGACGCCCTATGGAGGACCGAATGGATATCCAACTCACCGAAGTTGGACCCAAAACCTCTTTTTTCACCGCTCCTGTTTCCTCTCTTTCAATTCTTTTTTCTCATCGATTTCTCATTAAGAATTTGTTGAAGAGGGAAACAAAAGGACGCTACAATAACTCATTTCTTGGCTATTCATGGACTGTTCTGGAACCGGCTTTGCTCTCGTCTGTTTACTATTTTCTTTTCATCATGCTCGCAGACAATCCCGATCGACTCTATCCTGTCTGGGTCATCATCGGCGTGATTGTGTGGACGTGTTTCGGGAAATGTTTGCAAGCCACTGTCACATCGTTAACCAGAAACGCCTCAACAATCCATCTGGTTTACTTCCCGAGAATCATTTTTTCATACTCCACGGTCGGTTCCACCATCTGGACCACGGTGATGAGTTCCTTTGTGCTCATTCCGCTTTTGTTTATCTACGACATCCAAATTTCTTGGCAACTTCTTCTCGTTCCACTCGCTATTTTCCTCGCAGCCTTCAATGCGATTGGCTTCGGTTTGCTTCTGGCGCCTGCAAACTGTATCAACAGAGACATTGAACACCTCATCCGGTTCATAGTTAGAGCTGGATTCTTTGTCTCTCCTGTCATGTGGACTTGGGGCATGGCCGTTGAACGAGGGTGGGCAGCTGATGTTGTTCTTTGGAACCCCATGGTGTTTCCAATCACCTTAGCGCGAGACGGCTTTTTGGGCCATGTGACTGAATTTCCATTGAATGGCATGATGATTTCAGTTGGCTGGGGCGTCCTCATGTGGGTGATTGGTTCAGCCCTTTTCAGCAAATATGAACACTCGGCGGTGAAGTACTTATGATGGGCCAATCAATCATTGTAGAGGATGTTTCCTTGTCCTTTCCAAAGAAAAAAAGTATTCTTCAAATGTTGAAGAAAAGCGATACCAGCAGTTTTCTCGCCCTAGACAAGATCAATTTCTCTGTCAAAAAAGGCGAGGTTGTTGGCATCATTGGCAGAAACGGATGTGGTAAATCGACCCTCCTTCGAATCATCGCAGGGATTTTTTCTCCTGATAAGGGAACATGCAAATCAGCTGGAAAAATTTCACTATTGGCTGGACTTGGTACCGGATTTACTGGCCATTTGACAGGCCGTGAAAACGCCTTCCTCTACGGAAGCATCCTGGGCCATGAGCAAGCCGTCATGAAAGAACTGATGGATGAGATCATTGCCTTCAGTGAACTGGAATCGTTCATCGATGAGCCGCTACGAACGTACTCTGCAGGAATGAAGGCCAGACTGGGCCTCGCAGTCGCAAGCGCTCTTAATCCTGAGATTTTGCTGATTGATGAGGTGCTTGGCGTGGGTGACCCTGTTTTCAAGGAAAAATCAAAGAAAAAAATTCTGGACATGGTATCCGAGGCCGGCACGGTGGTCATTGTGAGCCATTCGTTTGGCCTCATGACATCAATCTGTGATCGTGTCATCCACATGAGCGATGGAAAAATCAAATTCATTGGGGAACCACAAGAAGCAATTTCATCGTATTACGCTTCAGAAGAAGGGAGGAAGTAGATTGAAGCAACATCATATCCGAGTGAACAAGGAGGCGGAGGATTCGTACTCGTTTGCTGTTGGCGATGAACTCAGAAAATCTTTGATTTCTCCTTGGAAGATCCCGCTGCTCCCGATTTCGTTGCCAAAGCGTATTCTCTCCCATCGCAAGGACAAAGCTGCGAACGATGCNCTGCCCTACTTGGTGGATTGTATATTTGTCTATGATCTAGAGAAGATGCGGTTATCTGATCAAAAATCCTTCATCAACCAGTCATTAAATTACTCTGAAAACAGCATAGGCATCGGTATCGGTGATTCACTGATTGATGCAAATTTTCGCCATTCCGTTCCTACCCGGCGAGAAATGGACATTGAGCCAAAAGAATGGAATGCTTTACTGGAAAAATTTCTGTTAGGTATCATCCGAGCGTACCGGCCAAAAAAATTCGTTTTTGTCGGAAAATATCCCTATGCAGGGCTCATGTCCGTGCTAAGGAAATGTGAAACGGAGAACGGATTCTACTGGATTCATGTGCGGGGAGATTTAGAAACGATTGAACAACGCTCAGAGAAATTCACGAAAGCAAAATCGCTTTCCCACTTTACCGACCACGACACCATCGTTCGGAATACAATCTTCTTTGACCACGAACCGTCAGACGAAGTGGGTAAACAGTTGAAGTCAATCGGCGTGAACATTATCAACACACCCGAACATGCAGAATATCTGGTCTTACGCCATGAGGAATACGATTGCAAGAGTTTGCTGATGCGCAATCAGACGGTATTCATTCTCCCGAGCGCCCAACCCTCTCTGGGACAAATTCCCGATTATCTGCTTCCGAATCTTGTGGTATCTGATGCCGAAGAGAAGAATGAGACGATTCTCTCTGTGGTCAGTTTCCGAAAAAATCAACGGAAGAGCAAATCCCCACTCATGCCAGTTGAGGCAAAAATCGACTTATGGCTGGAGTGATAGGTCAATCTGCAAACAGATCAATGCTCAACAAGGTCTCAACTTCCGAATCCGACATGGGTTCTGCGATGTTGTTCAATTTCTTAGCCACATAGGTTCTGTAAGCATCAGGAATGAGATCTAAGAACGCTGGATTATACCGTTCAATCATTGTGTAATCTCCGTCCATCAATTTACCGACGTCTGGAAACTTGGTACGAATAAAATTCTGTTGCTCTTGCGGGAGGCGCTGAATGGCATACAAAGTCGAAATCGCTTGCTTGAGTGGTTTTTTCTCCAAAAAGATCTCAATTTCACCTTGAATTTGCACTTCTTTTCCTTTCATCGAATTCTTGCGGAAGCATTTCCAGCATTTTCCACAAACCTTGCCCGCTTCTTTGGAACGCAGGCAACTCTCTGCATAGTCCGCATAGTCAGAGTTGTCCACAATGCGCTGATTGATGATCTCAGATGCCCCAGAGGTTGGAAAAACAAGATCTAAGCCTGCTTTTTCTAATATTGACGAGTGTGTTTTCCAATACGATGAGAGATTGAAGTCCCTTCCCTTATGTCCGTGGAAAAGGTAGGCATTTTCCAATGGCATTCCCATGGCAATTGAACCCAACTCGAAATAATCAGCAAGCAGAATGACGTGGACGGCTCCCGCAAAATCCGTGCTAAAGCCCACAGATTTCCCGTGATCAAGTCGTATCTGTTCGTGATTACTCTTTACGATCACAACCTGTTTCCCATTCTCTCGTAACTTTTCTATGAAACGAATGGCGTTGGCATGACTCAACTTTGATTCAAACCCATCCCGCTGATGGTACATCAAGACCGTTTCTGGTGGCATAAGTTCCATACATGCAGTGGAATCCACCCCCGCACTGAACGCTAAACCGCACCTCCATCCCTTCTGGCGCGTTGGCTCCCAATTATTCAGTATGGTTCTGTCCCACGGAGAACACAAGAAATGATGGGCGATTCGAAGAATATCAGCATGGGTGTTGTTGAGGTCCCAACCTATGGGCATCTCAAAGAAAATATCTCTCCCAGAAGCATCAAAAATGAGACGTTGCCCTATCTGAGACCAGTAATTAGCGATTGCATACTCGGATTTTACGCTTGTACCCACCTCAATTTTATCTCGTTTAAACATCGAAATCCAAGGGAAGGACCTCCTGAGAATTTCTTTGTTAGGTTTGAAAATGTTTGAAAAAAACTTCGTGTTTCTCCACTCGTCTCGCATCCTTCGTTCTGTCTCTTTGTCAAGGCCGTCAACGAACTCCTGCCAACGCACTCGAGCCGTATTTTTCTGTTCGCCAGCATTTGTCAAGGTCACATTACCACCATGGAACCGCCTCAACAAGATGTACGACCCCGTATGGTCCAGTTTATGTCCTGCCCGCGCTATTTCCAGATTCATGATGTAATCCGTTCCATAACTGTAATTTTCATCGTACGGGAATTCGAGGAGAACAGATCGCTTAATCATGCTCGCAGGGTGGAGCATGATTTTCCCCCCGAACAATATCTGGCTGTATCCGTGCTCTCCACCTGAAAAATATTCATGGTTCAAATTTGCATCTTGATCGATCCAACCTCCGAAGCTACCAGAGGAGCCATCGGATAGGCAGTCGAGTTGCTCTTGTATTCGATTAGGCATCATCAAATCGTCATCGTCCATGATAACGATGTACTCTCCCTTGGCCATCTGAACCCCAATGTTTCGCGATTTTGGTATACCTGATGCCTCCTTTTTCAGGTAGCGAATTCGAAGATCTGCAAATTGTTTAACCACCTCTTCTGTTTCATCCTCTGACCCGTCATCTACAATTAACAACTCAAAATTCTCGTAGCTTTGATTCAGGACGCTCCTTATTGCATCAGACAGAAGTTTTGACCTGTTTCTTGTGATGATAACGACCGAAACAAAAATTTGATCCTCAAATTGGTCGATTTCCATCACTGACCTCGTGAACTTGACAGCACGCGGACCGCTGTACGAGTGATCCTTGACAACGTTCCATTCCATCAGTCCCATGCGTTCAAGTGCATTTTTCATGGTCAAGAAGGTGTTCTCGGTTTGAACCTTTGATTTACTAATTGAAGTCGATTGCTCGTGAAGTGCATACTTGTAAAGCAGGTGGTCGTGAAACTCAAT
>PBZM01000022.1 GCA_002731015.1 Gammaproteobacteria bacterium | reverse complement strand
CTAACGTAGGCCTACGTTAGGTCAGACATTGCTATGAATCAAGCGATCCTCACGCTTCCTATCTGATTTACCGCGTCACTCGCTATGACACCGGGTCCCCTGAGTTTTTTTGCGACAAGAAACGCTTGCGCATGTAGCCACACACCCGTCGACGCTGGAGAGGTTGAGCCTTGCGCCCATAGGCTTGCGACTATTCCCGAAAGCACATCACCGGAACCTGCGGTCCCTAGTGTCGGATCAGACACTGGATTCAGCCAAACCGGCTCCCCCGAGACAAGGGTACCGGCGCCCTTCAAAATCCATGTTGTTGCGTAGACGTTTTCAAGACGGTCGAGCAAATGAAACCTGTCGGCCATTGGTGCACCAGTCAACCGAGACGCCTCTAGGGGGTGCGGTGTGCCAATCCACGGGGTATCTCGGTTAGGAAGACGATTCTCTGACAGCCAATTCAGCGCATCAGCGTCGACCACAAGCGGCTTCTCGAGCGCCCAAATCGCCGAAATCACGTCGCCTGCGTCCAGCCCAAGTCCCGGTCCAATAACGATCGCAGACACCCTCTTTGCGCATTCAAGAATGGTCTCCACACTCCAACCAATTCGAACCAATTCGGGGACCTCGAATAAGAATGAATCAGTTGCCCAAAATACCTTTCCAGATCCTGCTCTCAGTGACGCTAGGGCGCTCAATTGGCCAGCACCCTCCATTCCGTGGCGCCCGCCGATAACCAAAACGCTACCCCGTGTTCCTTTGTGTGCCGTCTGGGCGTGTTCTGGGACATCGATCGTGTTATATCCAATTAGTCGCGTATGGTATTCACAATCGCCTACATCCCAGGGCTTCAGGGTCTCGAACTGAATCTGGCCACAGAGCGATGGCCCATCTCCGGTTAGTAATCCGGTTTTTGGAGCCAGGAAACTTATAGTTAAATCAGCCACGACCGATGGCTGATAGGCCAAACCTGTTGATGCATTTAGGCCGGAGGGGAGATCGAGCGACAGTACTGATGAGCCGGCTATACGCCTCGCACAGATCCAGGAGATTGCGACTGAAATAATCCCCTCAGGGGCACGATTGCAGCCGGTACCAAGCACACCATCAACGATCCAATCTGTGTCCGAAACTTGGTCGAGATTGCTGAACACCGTACCCCCAAGATCTCGATAGAAACCTCGCGCTCTTTGGGCAGCCCCCTTCGGCTCCTTCAGGGCGACCACTGTTGTGGGTATGCCGGACAGGAGCAAATGAGCGGCAACACCGTAAGCATCACCTCCGTTATTCCCGGAACCTGCGAGACAAACGACGGATGTTGGTTTATTACGAAGCAAATGATCGGCCGCAACCTTGGACGCACGCATCATCAGACAAAACTCTCCCACACCGGATTCGGTAATACGTCGGTCCAAATCACGAGCACCCGCAGCGTCAATTGTCCATTGCATCAGGAGAGTCTCCGCCCAAGATAAACCGTGGCCGCGACCAAAACAGCGAACACCCAAACATCAATGGTCACAACCTCTCCAATGAGAATGCTCCCCCAAATTAGTGTAAGGAAAAGCTGCAACAACTGAACCTGTCCGACCTCAGCGATTCCACCCAGAGCGAGTCCCGTATTCCAAGCGAAGAACCCAAAAAACATTGAGAACAGACCCAACGCAAGCAAAGCCATTAAAGAGCTATCGGGACGAACCCAAAAAAAATCTGGCCAAACAAGTACGGTCGCCATCACCGAGATCGGAGATAACAGGATCAGTGACCAACAGATTACCCAGGGGCCAGGTCGTTTCTTAGCTAGATTCCCAGCGATGACGTAGCCAGAAGACGCCATCAGCGCGGCCAAGACGAGCCACAGATCGGCCCAACTCATCGACCCATCTTGCTCTCTCAAGGTAAACACCACAACCAGACTAGTTCCAACTACAGCACAGACCCAAAATCCTAGCCGGGCACGGTATCCATAGACGATGACTGATAGACCCGCGGTGACCAACGGAAGGATTCCAAGAACAACAGCACCGTGGTAGGACGGTACGGATTGCAGTCCGATGGCCATCGCCAGGGGGAAACCGAAAACCAGACCCAAACCGCTCACCACAAGGGGTTTGATTTCGTCGCTTCTTGGCTTACCTGAGGAGCTGAAAAAAACCCAGAGGCAGGCAGCGAACCCCGCAATCACTGCGCGTATCACTGTAATAAAGGCTGGTGAAAAATCATTAAGTGCAATGGTCGTCAAAGGCAAGGTCGCGGCAAAACAAAGCACACCAATAAAGCCGAGTAGATACGCGTAGATAATTCGATGTTCTTTTAAAACGTTAAACACTTGGCCAAGTTCCCCATGTCAAAGACGCTCGTCGAGGGTTCATATCGCTGCATCGTTCCATCTAGCGAACACCTCAATTTGTGATATGACTGCTTAAGTCATCGTGTCAGTGATAACTAGTCACCGGATTCCACAACCACTTTGCTAGTAAAGAGTCCGAGCGTTTCGTTTCCCTTTAGTGGATTCATGCGCCGAACTAGTCTACGGGCTTAGTGGTCAAAACAACACGTCGGTATTTTTACCTTCCATCTAGAAGATCGGGGCGTGGAATTAACCAAGCGGGTAATTACGCTCACGGCGATCAGCTAAGGTCACGATAGGAATTACTTCGGCACCGACCCAAGACACGGTTAATTCGGAATGGACAGGGACCAACAGCCGATGAGGTTAAATATTTTATTTTTTAGGTGTGCCGAGGGCGACATAACAACCACGAACAAAAATTCTTCTACTGAGACCAAGTCAGCGACTGCCTTCATCGCTTCGCGCGATCAGTCATGTAAATATCCACCTCAAACAAACGCCTGTCAGCATCAAAGTACGGCCGCATTGAATCGTTCAGTCGGCGGACCTCATTACGAATAATCCCCTCATCGTACTCCGTCCACTGCCGCTCTGTTTGCTGAAGATAATACTCAGAAACCCCCTCGAGTTTCTCAAAAGTTGCGTTGTTATGGTATCGCAGTTCAGCCTCTATCTCGCTCAAAATATACAAATTCTGAGCCTCCATACGTTCCATTTCAGAAGCCACATCCGCTTCCCACCATGGCCTCTCAGAGGCGTAAATAGTTGCAGATTGCGCACCGATCATTGCAAGATAAAGAGCACATTTTTTCCAAATATGTAAAGAACGAATCAAGGACAACTCATGGCTCTCACTGTAGGATTTATAGGTCTCGGAACCATGGGATTGCCCATGGCACGACATATCGTAAATCGGGGATTTCGAATAAAACTTTATGCAAGACGTGCCTCGATTTTTGAGACCAAAGCCAAAAGTTTAGTCGAACAAGGTGCGATCCCCTGCCTTAACCTTTCAGAGGTTTCAACAGATGTTGACGTCGTTATCACGAACGTCACCGGCACTGATGACGTTGAAAGCGTTCTGCTCGGTGAGGGAGGCGCTGCATCCTTCACCAAACCTAATACGATCTTCATCGATCACTCGACCATTGACCCAGCCCGCACAAAAGGGATCTCACAAAGACTTGACGCACTCGGTATGGATTTTGTGGATGCACCCGTCTCTGGCGGGGTTTGGGCATCAGAAGAAGGACGTCTCATCGTCATGCAAGGAGGTTCTGAGGAGGCCTGTTTACGCGCCAATGAAATAATCAATTGCTACGCCAAAACCATCACGCGGGTGGGTACCGCGGGACACGGTCAAATCGCTAAACTGAGTAACCAGATAGCGCAGACCATCACTATTCAAGGTGTCGCTGAATGTCTCACATTTGCAAAAAAGCTTGGCGCTGATCCTGATGCTGTATTTCAGGCGATTAAGGACGGGATGGGCGGTAGTCAAATGATGTCTCTTATGGCGCCAAAAATGATTGCCGAAGATTTTGATGCGGGGATAGAAGCGCGGCTACACGCAAAAGATGTCGGTATTGCCCATGAAACAGCCCTAGATCAGACCCTTTCACTGCCCTGCCTTGAATTCGTAAATAGACAATACAAAGCGATCATGGAACAAGATCTTGGTATGTGTGATTCTTCGATCCTATTCGATATGCTGAAATAGATTAAATAACACTAGTCAGCTCGCTGCATCACAAAAGCACGTTCCTGAACGGAAACGTCCGGTGATCGATTATTGCCGTGAGTAAATCCGAGAGTCTCTAGCCTCGCACGAAGTATTATTATGTTCAGACGAGCAGCAAATCATGACCCGGTCCCTGCTTGATGCCAAAGAATCGAGACCTAAATCGCTCCACAGGGATCCATCATCTTTTTGATTTCGGGAGTTCGAAGAGATCTCCCGATATGGTTAACCTGNCCACCTCGTATATTGAATNAAGCCGCAAAAAGACGCAGACACCCTCGGATTCCAATTGAACGACCCACTTGTTAGTGCATCTATTTCAGNCCTTTAGCGTCGCTCNGACATTGCCANAATGTGGTCACGGTATGCCAATTCAGCTCNGGATCTTTTTCAGCCAGTCTACGAAGTATCGATGCACGAAACGTTGTCTCACCCATCCGTCCACTAAATTTATCTAAGTGAAAAAAACGGGAATATAGGATGTTAACGCGCTGAGTCGACATGGTCAGCAATCCACCCGAATCCACGATCAGTTTCAAGGGATCGAGTGAACCTAGTTTTTGATGTTTCCAAGCAACTGTCCCGTCATTCTGTGGTTCGAAGATTAAATCCTCTCGTTCGGGATCTTCGTGCTTACATAGCCAAGTTTCAGCAGACAAAGACGTGCTTGCGGCAATGCTTAATACAATTAGTAGTAGTCGCACAATAATTCCTCCATCTTGAGTCAATCGGTCCCAACCGCTAAAACATAATAGCTAAAACAGGGGATTAGACCATGCAGAGCTTGCAGTCGTTACAAAACCTGTGCAGGATTATTAGACCAAGTTGGTACCACCACAGACATGGATCGTCACTGGCCCGTTAGATGGAGTAGGTGATGAATAGAGACCACAACCAAACAGGCTCACTTTATCCGCAACAAATGACCAAAGAGGAATTTGCACGTTGGTGGAGTCAAATCAATGACGAGTCTAATGGGCCAGAAAAGGCACCATGTGTTATTTATTTGGGCCATGACTCACTTGAGGAAATCGATTCCCTCTGAAGGCACAGATGCTCGTCAACTTTAGGGCGTCAGATAATACACAGCTTACCTATCTGGATCACGGCCAAGGCCCGGTCGTAATATTTCAGCACGGATTTGGAATGGACCACCAACAGGTGGTCGATACTTGGCCTGACTTTCGTAACATTCGTCTGATTTGCCTCGACACTCGAGGACATGGGCTGAGTGAACTTGGGCGAAAATCCTCTCTGTCATTAACCCGCGCAGTTTCTGATTTAGTCGAGCTGATCGACCATCTTGGTGAGAGCCCTGTAGCTATTGGTGGAACTTCTCTGGGCGCAGCCTTGATAATGCAACTCAGTACGCAAATCGCTACATCTCATCTCGTTCTGTCGCGTCCCGCATTTGGGATCAACGGCGATACGCATAACTTCGGTGTATTTCGGATACTTCAGAGAATTGTTCATGAAAGACCTAGGTCCGAATGGCTCCAGACACTGGAGCAGACAACAGAATTCAAGGTCCTTGCGACATCAGCACCTCGGAATCAGGAAACCTACAGACGTCTCCTAAATCATCCCCGCGCAGAGGATCTCATGGATTGGATGAGAGCACTGGATCGGGAGGCATTGTCAATAGAAATATCCGAAATTCGTCAATATCAGGGTCGTGTGGATGTGATCGGGCAATCTCATGATGCGCTTCATCCGCTACAACTTGCTTTGGATCTTGCATCTTACTACCCCAATGCTCGGGTCCACCAAATTGCGTCAGGCTTGGCTTCCGATGATGAATATCAAGAATCTGTGAGACGCACGTTCTATCAGATATTCGCGCACTATGACTATTGATAGCCTGGGAACAGTTGGAGGCTTGAATTTTTCGGGATGTAGAGGGGATGCCTCGGCTCGCCGTCTTTGGTCAGACCAAAGCAAGTAGGGTTCTGAATAGACGCAGTAATCTGCCTCCGAAAAGGACAACGCCAACCTCCATGACCCCATGCTAGGATAATTTTGTCTGCATCGCTGATCGATTTCTGAATCAACTGACGATTAATGGCGGAAAGGCGACGAGGTGCTGAGCCCAAGTTATTAGGATAAGGCGTAGACTCCGGGATTAAGTTAACCAGCCAATATCCATCAAATCCTAAGCCAGTTAGCAAGCTAATCAGTCTTCGATTCGTTGGATCATCATGTTTATCATCCGCCCGCGAGGGGTTGAGTCCGACCACACAGGCTATCGGACCAGAACCCCAAAACCGACCAAGCCGATAGCGGCGTCGTCTACTGCGAGACCAATCACTACAACGATGAATTAAATCAGACGTCAGCTTTAAGTCCTTGGGCTTCGACGGCCGCTACGGCAAGCTCCTCATCATTATCGGAGGTGTCGCCTGTCACGCCAACAGCACCTATAACATTCCCCGAATTATCACGAATTAATACACCGCCAGCAACGGCAACTAATGACCCATCGCATATCGCATTCACCGCCTGAATAAAATAGGCTTGATGCTCTGCCCGCTCTCCAAGCTTCCGACTACTGATGCCCATCATAACAGCGCCATGGGCTTTACCTTTTGCAAGATCAACCCGGATCGGTGACGCGCCGTCCTGGCGCTGCGAGCAGATCACAGATCCGCCGGAATCAAGGACAACCGCTGTCATGGGATTTAGATCGTCACGTTTTCTGGCAGCATCGATGATATGATTTACGATATTGTTGGCGGTCTCGAGGTCAAGCATTACTTACTCCTTTGTTAAATTCTAAATTCTGAGGCATGCGTCCAATCTTTCAATTAGCCGAATTTTTTTCGATCCACGTATTGACAAATTGGTTACCCCAAAAACCTGTGGATAACTATTTGGATAAAAAGTTAGAGCGGAAGCCAACACCCCGGGATACCTACCCCCGATGATTTTGTTCAAATTTTAATCAATATATAAATTTATAATTTTATCATTATTTTATCGCATTTTTATCATTTTTTTTTTAAAAAATACAAGGAAGCGATTCATTTTTATTTTTCCGCTACTTGACTATTCCACTGTGGACATAATTAACGCCACCCTGCAACAATTGCAACACGATAACTACTCAGATCACTTCGTTTTGTAGCTTATCCCTATCATTGGGGACGCATAGCAATCCCAAGGTTAGACCACTCTCCCCAGGTATGTATGCTCGTAGCTCC
>PBZM01000021.1 GCA_002731015.1 Gammaproteobacteria bacterium | reverse complement strand
AGTGCTTCCTCAGAACGAAAAATGCGTGCCGACATTGCCCACTCCAGTGCTTTACTCATGCCAACAAGGCGAGGCAAAAACCACGAAGAGGCGCCCTCCGCGATGATGCCGCGTGCCGAGAAAACTAGGCCCATCTTTATATCCGGTGCGGCAATTCGGACGTCTGCAGACAACGTCAGAGTAAGGCCGACACCGACGGCAGGGCCATTGAAGGCGGCGATCACCGGCTTAAGGCTACGAAAGATACGTCGAGAGGCAGCACCGCCACTGTCTCCTAGTTCGTCTATGTTTGGTTGGCCGCCTGCGCCTTTAAATGTTTGGCCACCACCTGCGGATAAGTCTGCACCAGCGCAGAACGCTCGGCCGGCACCGGTGAGGATAATTGCTCCGATGCCGTCGTCGGCGTCGGCACTATCGAAAGCAGTCAACAGATCTTGCAACATCTGTCTTGTCCAAGCGTTCAACCTTTCTGGCCGATTGAACGTTATGGTCAGAACCTCGTCCTGCACTTCGTAAAGAATTGTCTCAAATTTCATAAGCTGCCTTTGTGCAAGCCATCGCGTAACTGCGCCTGCCGCGTTGTTTGTCTTTATGTTATCAGCGGGGGTGCATATAGGCGCACCCATGCTAGGCGTGAGACGATCAAACTCACCCATCATCTTCGGAAATGGGTGGGATAATCGTGCAAGTTGACATGCTACGCATTCTGAGTTGATAGACTCGCGGCTTAAGCATTGTTATTGATTAGTGCGCTTAAATTTGTAACTCCTATCTCCGTAAGGAAATGGTAATGATTCAAGACTTGTTCTCAATGACCGCGAAGGTTTGCCTTATCACAGGCGGTTCGAGTGGCCTAGGTAGTTATATGGCTCAGGGCTTCTTGGAGGCCGGTGCTGAACGTGTCTTCATCACGGGGCGTTCAAAGGACAAACTCTTCAAAAAGGCCGATGAGTTGTCAGCCTTAGGTAAAGGGCAGTGCATAGGGATACCTGGTGATCTGAGCGATCTTGAGGGGGTGCAAGTCCTCGCAGATACGATCTCGAAGAGGGAGTCCCACCTTGACGTTCTCGTTAACAACGCGGGACTTGGGCTAGGCACCCAAATTCAGACTATGACAGCCGAGGCTTGGGACAAATCCATGGGCCTGAATACTCGGTCGCCATTGTTTCTGACACAGGCGTTGCTCGATTTGCTCAAGGCGAAAGCAACGCTGGATGACCCTTCGCGCATTATCTTTATCAGTTCTGTTGCTGCTAGCAGAGTCTTGCCCAGTGTGCTCGCTTACTCGACTAGCAAAAAAGCCTTGGAACACCTGACGCCATCTCTAGCGCTTGCGCTCACCGACGACTTCATCCGTGTTAACGCAATCGCGCCAGGGCGCTTTTACTCAGAAATGACAAGAGGTGCGTGGGAGGACCCACAGGCTGAGTCTTTTTTAGCAGAGCTTGAGCGCATACCTGCGCATCGGTACGGAGGCCCGGAAGATATTGCGGGAGTCGCAGTGATGCTGTGTAGTCGTGCGGGAGCGTATTTTCACGGTGAGGTCTTAAACGTGGACGGTGGCTGGCGACTGCGACACTGAAATCTTCCGAGCTTCCCTCAGCTTTCAAATGGTTCCTTCCGCACGATCTTGTAAACGAACGCATGCTGGCAAGGCGGCTCCGATGGCCCTTTGATCTCAAGTCCGTTTCGTGTCATCGCGAATTCAAGCTCTCTATCAACCCCCAGCATGCGCACCGACTCTATTTCGCTCGCTTCAAGACGTTTAATAGTCGCGAAGCTAGAGGACTCGTCCTGGTTGAATCGGATCACGCTGTTCTCGCCAGGCCAACCCAGAAACGTTGCATACAAAATGTTATCGCGGCATGTGAAGCGAATATCTTCGGGTGTGTAATTGACCTCTCGACGCTCACTGAAGTGACCTTTTGATTCCATTTCTGTTGGGCCCTCGCCATGGGCCACCCAAGGCCGGGTCTCGAAGATCGCCTCACCATTTATCTTCAGCCAATCACCTATGCCCCTCAGACACTCTTTAGCTCCATGCGGAATCGTGCCGTCCGCTTTAGGACCGACATTCAGCAGCAGGTACCCATTTTTACTTACATTGTCGACGAGGTTGTGGACGAGCGTACTCACTTTTTTGAAGCCAGCCTCTCTCACGAACGACCACGCGCCCATGTCATCAACGGACGTGTCCGTGATCCAGTCATAGTAGGTCAGTTGATCCATCCGACCCAGCTCGTAATCAACAATCGCTGCCCCTGGTGCGAAGTCGTGCCCTTTATAAGTAACTGCTACCTGCTTGCCCCATTCTGTTTCCTTATTGTAGTAATCAGCCAAGAAGCGCTTTTTGTAGTTCTCTTGTAGAAGGCGAATGCCAAAATCGAACCAGATGAGGTCGGGCTGGTAGCCGTCAATGAGTTCATCTATCTTTGCCCGCCAGTTATCAAGAAACGCTTTGCTCGGTCGGTCTTGTGCCAGCCAGTCGTTTCCATTCTTTATTGTTCCCTCAGCGAAGCCCTCAAGGTTGTGCAATTCGCCGTAGAGACCGGCATATCTTGGGTCTGAGACGTCGCAATCGTCTCGCCAGTGGGGATAAAACCACCAGTGTTCAGCGTGGTGTAGCGCCACCATGAAGCGCATTCCTGCAGCGCGGTAGGCTTTTTCGAGCTCGCCCGTAACATCACGTTTTGGCCCCATTCGCATGGAGTTCCACTGATTGACCTTGCTATTCCACATTGAAAAACCGTCGTGATGTTCAGCGACGGGGCCGGCAAATCGTGCACCCGACGCCTTGAAGAGCTCGGCCCATTCGTCCGGATCAAATTTTTCAGCTGTAAACATTGGGATAAAGTCTTTATAGCCAAAATGCGACGCGGGGCCGAAGGTTTTTTCGTGGTAAGCAGCTTGATCTCCTTTGCCGTTGCCGGGCCGATACATGTTGTGGGGATACCAGGTGCCATTTGGCCCGCGCTCCGGTACAGAGTAGATTCCCCAATGGGTGTATATCCCAAACTTATCGTCTTGAAGCCATTTTGGTGTGGCATGATTCCGTAATGATCCCCAGTCAGGGGTATACCTCTCCGTCATGAGTCGCTACTGCCCAATTTTGATTTTTTCCGGTCGACATCGATTATGACTTTCAGCGCGTTTTCACCTTCTTCTTCCAGGTAGTCGTAGGCACTGGAAAAATCCTCAAAGGTAAAATGCCTTGAGATCAGCGGCTCGGTTTGGATGTGTCCTGAAGCTATCCACTGTGCGGCTTTTTCGAAGTCCTCGCGGAGATACATCATTGATCCTTTTAGATTGAGTTCATGCTCGCACACCACTGACATGTCAACAGATGGGCGCTCGCCAAAAACCCCGACTAGCACTAGCGTCCCACCTTTACCGATACCTGCCACCAGCGCATCTAGGCTGTCCTCGACACCTGCCACCTCAACAGCGATGTCGTATCCGGCCTCGCCAAAAAAGTGCTTGGCTGCGTACTCAAGCGACTCTTCTGTAACATTGCAAACCGCGTCTATGCCGACCTCGCTTGCAACTTGAAGACGGTATTCGCTGATATCAGCGATAAGCACCTTGGCCGCACCGCGGCACTTGCAGGCCTGTCCTATGAAGTTACCAATTGTTCCAGCGCCGGATACCACGACATTCTTACCGGTCAAGCTACCTGCAAGGGCAGTGGCATGCACAGCAACTGCAACTGGCTCCACGAATGCACCTTGGTTTGGATCAAAAGTATCGGGTAACACGATGACTTTGTCGGCCTCTGTAAGAAAATAATCTTGTGCACAGCCCGGTGCTTGAAAACCTCGGACCTTTAAAGACTCGCAGGCATTGTATTGGCCACGTAAGCAAGGTGGGCAGCCACCGCAAGTCTCTTGCGGGGTAGCAGTCACGTTGCTTCCTATATTGATGCCCGTCACACCCTCACCCAGTTGATCGATCACGCCGGCATACTCGTGCCCTTGCACAAGCGGATAAGTAACAAATGGGTGTTTGCCGTGGAACACGTGGATATCCGAACCACAAATACCAATGCGCTGTATGCGGATTCTTACTTGACCGTTACCTGCGATCGGCTCATCCAAGTCGCAGAAGTCGATCTCACCTGGTCCTGTCACAATTGCCTGTCGCATAGAGTGGCTCCTGCAGTGGGCTACCGGGCTGCTTGGAAAGCAGCGTAATCGTCGCGCGTTTCAAACAGTTGACTATCGTCCCAAAGCACCCGCCAATCNGCGTTGGCTTCTGGCCACAAAAACACCTGACCCCGGATTAAGCGNTTGTTAGCGTCAATTCCTGGATGCGCATCTGAGCCGTCGCCCGAGATCGCCAGCAAATGATGNTCAGATAAAATATCCTCGGTAGCCGCCCGCAAATTATCCAGCGCGTGTTCGGACTTCGTTGACATCACGACGTATCCTCCACTATGACTCTCGCGTTGGCTGGCCCAGTTCAAGCACACTCGTCCAGGAGATACGGATAGTTCTCGGGCAATCTCGCAAATAATCGGCGCATCCAAATCTCTGCGATGCTCTTTGAATGTGTCGCGAGCTGGTCGGTGTGGTGAACCAACAGCCATATAACCGGTGCAAACGATGTTTTCTGACTCATAGAAGCGTCGCAGTTCGGTTTGCTGAAAAAGGGGATGCATTTCCATTTGATTCACGAGCGGTCGCTCACTATCGGCGACATCTCGTAACAGCATCTCCATATGGCCTCGCGTATGGTTAGAGGTGCCAATGCCAATAACCTTGCCAGCCTCTTTCAGCTTAAGAATTTCATTCCATACCTCTAGAAACTGCTCATGAATGTAGGGTACTGCATGTGGGTTTCGCTCTTCGCCATCGGCACCAGGAGCGTGCACGTTTGGCCAGGGCCAGTGATTGAGGTACATGTCGATTTTGTCGACACCGAGCGCTCGCAGCGTGCGCTCTGCCGCCGGTGCTATCTCAGCAGGATGCATGTCGCCATTCCATAGTTTGCCTGTAATGAATAAGTCATTCGCAGATCCTATGTAGCCCTTGCGGATTGCCTCTCTAATGGCCTCTCCAATTACAGCCTCGTTTTCGTAGGCGCGCGCGGTGTCGATGTGGCGCCACCCGAGTCGGATCGCTTCGATCGTGGCTTGCTTCATTCTGGCTTGTGCCCAGTCGGAGTGGAAAGTACCAAATGCTGCGGCAGGCATCTGTGCGCCGCTGGCTAGCCGCAAAGTGTTGACGGCAGTGGGGTCAATGACTTCTTCCATTCCTTCCTATCTTAGATGTCGAGCGCGGACATTCCTATCATCAAGAATGATGAAGAAGATATCTCGTTGCTAAGCAAGAACAGATGCTATTTTCCCACATGCGACAGTCCCAAAATGTTGGGATGGAGCCGATATTTTGGGTGAAGATGATGGCAAGGAACCTAGACTGGACTAGTTTCCGTAGCGCTCTGACTGGGTGCCTCTCGGGAAAATCATCTTGATGTTGTGCAGGCGTTCCAAAAGACCTTTCAGTTGCTGTTCGTCGATAGACGCACTCTTTGGGTGAGCAGAGCGGAGAGACGATATGCTCGGTCTCTGCTCACCTGTGCGATAACCGCTTTAACGATCTACTCTGCAGGACTAAAGCTCGGTGCCAAGCCTTGTTGAAGGTCTGAGTCCAGGTGATCGAAACCTATCCGCTATTTTTATTCATTGTCAGCCAGCCCAATTTCTTCTGCCCATTGTGCAAATCGGCGCTCGCGTCTCTCTTTAACTACCGGATCAAACTTGCGGCCTGTCGGTAATACATATCCCTCTGGATAGTCAGCACCCAACGCACTTCGGCTGACGGATATGCTCCACTCTTCTAATTCTCTTTGCATTTGCAAGGAGCGCTCTGGATAAACGTTGATGAGGTCCTGTTCTTCGCTTGGATCTCCAATTATGTTGAACAGCTCGAGTGGCTCAGTTACGAACCCTCGTGTTGTGAACGAGACGTTCTGCACGAGCTTCCAATCATTATCCATCCACATGCGACCGTCACTCGCCCTAAAACCCAGAGGTTTATCCCGACGTGGCGGATCCGAGTGGAAAACATCGACAATCGACATTCCGTCATGCACCGGGTTTATCGACTCCGGATCCAAGTTAGCGACATCTATGAGAGTTGGGAAAATATCGTAGGTCGCTGATGGAAAACTGGTGACTCGAGGTTTGATAGCTACAGGCCATTCCACCAGGGTTGGGACCCGTAAACCGCCCTCGTAAAAATCTTTCTTGAATCCCCGCAAGTGGCCGGTACTGTCCGGTTTTGCCCCACGAATGCAACCAAGCGCAACCGATTCTTCGCTGGTCAGGTTGGGATCAACCGAGTCACTGCAGTCAGAGGGATATTCGATTACTGGCGGTTTGTCCTGGCCATCAGGGTAGGTAACGCCGGTATCGATATTAGCAGAACCGCCATTATCACTAGTGAACCAGACAAGCGTGTTGTCCGCGATCCCGAGATCACGAAGACCTCGCCGGAGCGCACCGATAGAACGGTCCATCGCAACTATCTCTCCGTGCATATTCGCGGATGTGCGGTCAACTTGCCCCAGAAACGGAGCGATGTCCTCAGCTGTCGCCTTCCAAGGACCATGTGGCGATGAGTACCAGATAACGACGAACACTGATTTGTCTTGTTGCACTTGATCTGAGATAAATTGCAGCGCCTCGTTGACAATTACCTCAGACCCATCACCCCTAAACGTTTCACGTTGTCCCATGCGGCTCAGTTCAAACGCGCCGCCCGAGCTTTCAAAAAAATCGAAGCCGCTTGTGTGGCTGAGCCAATAGCTGAAACCGAGCTCACCGGGATTATGCGGATCATCCGCCTCCAATGGATGCTCTAGCCCAACGCCGCTGTAATTCAAATGCCACTTGCCAAAGTGAGCTGTGGCATAACCAGCATTTTGAAACGCTGTCGACAGCATTTTCTCCTGTTTGTTTATGGACTGACCCACTCTGAATGCCCCAGTGCGATCATTGGTTCGGCCGGTGAGCACTGACGCACGAGTGGGCGTGCAACTTGGTGCACCGGCGTAAAACCTATCCATACGTAGGCCGTTGGCTGCCATGTCGTCGAGGTTGGGAGTTTTCAAAATGGGATGACCGTAATAGCTGGTTTGCGCCCAACCCATGTCGTCAGCCATCAGGAGGATGACATTTGGCGCAGCACCCGCGGGACTTGAGTCGGTATTGTCGTCGGTAGGCTGGCAACCTCCTAGGGTCGTCAACGTAAGGATCAAGAAAAGGCTCAGAATTTTCATGTAATCCCTGCAGTCTACTGGTGCGATTTGTTAAGGCCGACAAAAGCTCCTCGGAGACATGTTATCAACTCATCATATATGGCTGGTCTGCTGGCTCGCTGATCTCACCCATTTGTGCAGCGACTGATGTGCCTGAGGCTATCTCTCTGTCCGCCTAATTCAGCGCACGCCGTGCATCAGCCTCTTCAAGATTGGTGACAACACAATGAGCACCGCGCCGCCAGCGAGTCCGATCGTCAGCAACTGCGCGAACAGCTCTGTGTAACCCGCTAGCGCACTGGCCCGGTCCAGAGTGGCTTCTGTCGCTGGTCGCGCCGCAATTGTGGCGATCTGTGCCGCGACATAAGATGAGTAGGCTGATGCCAGAAACCAGCTGCCCATCATGACCCCGACGACCGAGGGCACCGCTAGTTTGGTCACTGCGGATAGCCCCACTGGGCTCAAACAGAGCTCGCCCGTCGTGTGGAGCAGGTAGGCGAGTATCAACCACCAGGCTGACACCAAGCCCGCCTGATCGGGAAATTGTGCGCCGTAAACCAAAGCGCCAAATCCGAGGCCCGCCTGGGCAATGCCAAGCGAAAACTTCACTGGCGTGCTGGGCTCCCACCCGCGCCGTGCCAAACGGATCCAAAGCAGTGCAAAGAGTGGCGCCAGCGAGAAAATGAAAAAAGAATTGGCGGCGCCAAATTGCGCGGCGGTGAACGATATGCCCAGCAGTGTTTTGTCAGTCACGCGGTCAGCATAGAGTGTCATTGACCCGGCACCCTGCTCAAAAAGCGCCCAGAAGATCACTGTCGACAGCGTGAGAACGATCAACACAAACATGCGCTCGCGCTCGACTTTGTCGCATCGGAAAAACAGAAACCAACCCAGCCCGGCAAGCACGGTTAGGGACAGCACATGCAGAAGCGTTCCGACGGTATCGGTGAGCTGCACCAGCTGCCAGACGACTGCGACCAACAGCAGGGTGCCCAAATAGATTGCCCGTTCTATGCTGAGCCCTGGCACCCCGAGACTTTGACTGAGCTTTTCGGGTTCTGCGGGTTCTCCATGGCCCAGCAGATATTTTTGACCCCGCTGAAAGAGCATCAGCCCAAGCAGCATACCAATCCCCGCTGCACCAAATCCCCATGACCAGCCATACACCTCGCCTAGCCAGCCGCAGAGCAGGGTGGCAGTGAATGCGCCGATATTTATACCCATGTAGAAAATGGTGAAGCCGGCGTCGCGACGGGGGTCATCCTCTGCGTAAAGTTTGCCAACGACGGTTGAGATGTTGGGCTTTAGGAATCCCACCCCCACTACGATGAGCGCCAGTGACAGATAAAAAATTGATAGCGCTTGCTGGTCTCGCTCAATCCCTTCAGCTGTCTGGCGTGCGGCATCGCCCTCGTATGCCATACCTAGATGGCCCGCCACCAGCAGTAGGGCTCCCAGCGTCACGGCCTTGCGCATGCCGATGAACCGGTCAGCGATTAGGCCGCCGAGCACTGGCATGGCGTAGACCAGCGAGGCGTAGCTTCCAAGCACACCGAGGCCGGCAGTGTCCGAAAATAGATGGTATTTAGTGAGGTACAGCAGTAGCAGGTATTTCATCCCGTAGAACGAGAATCGCTCCCAAAGCTCTGTGCCAAAGCAGATATAGAGCCCTTTCGGGTGCCCCCAGAGGTCGCCCTCGAGCTGTGCTACGTTAGACGGCCTCATAACGTCTCCTCTTGGTGGTGTGAACGTTGCAGGTCACGCTGCGCTTAACACGGGCTCATGCCCTGCCAACGCTGACGCCATCATATCGGGATCGGTGATTCGTTTGACTTTGGCGAACAATGCGGCGGCCTGCGGGTAATAGACTTTTAGGTAGACTAGCCACTGTTTGACCGGGTTTATTGCATAGCGTGTGTCGTAATACCTGAGGTTGGTCCCTAAGAAATCGATCAACATGGCGCGCGCCTGCTCCCAGCCAAAATCTGGTGCTGGTGAACCTGCATAGAGCGCTTGGGTTGCGGCACCGAGATCCGGTCGACAAAGCGCCCCTCTGCCCAACATGAAAGCGTTACAACCGCTGACCTCGGCGCAGCGCGCTATGTCGGCGGGTGTCCACAGTTCTCCGTTGGCAATTACCGGGCAGGAGAGCCGCTGACGCGCTTTTTGCAACAGATGCCAGTGAGCGGGAGGTCGGTAGCCCTGTTTGCGCGTTCGCGCGTGGATGGTGACCTCTGTCAGCGGTACCACGGCAAGGGCCTCCAGGATTTCATCAAAGCGCTCGTCAGAGTCATAACCCAAGCGGATCTTTGCCGTAACGGGAACCTCGCTGGGCACCTGCTCACGGACCCTTGCACAGATGGATCTAATCAGTTGGGGAGCTCGTAACAAGGCCGCACCGCCCCGTGACCGGTTAACGGTCTTGGCGGGGCAGCCAAAATTTAGATCGATGCCCGGTGCACCTAGCCGGGCTGCTCGCTGGGCATTGGCTGCCATAAGCTCGGGGTCCGACCCGAGCAGTTGTAGGAAGACGGGTACGCCAGATGGGGTATGTCCGCCGCTTTGCAGCTCGGGGCTGTAACGGATAAACACCCGCTTTGGGAGAAGTGTTTGAGACACACGCACAAATTCGGTAACGCAGCGCTCGTAACCGCCAATGCGGGTCAGTTGATCTCGCATGACTGCATCGACGACGCCCTCCATGGGGGCGAGTATCAGACGGGGTTGCAGATGCGCGTTATCTGTCATGGCCGGCAGGGTAACGACATAGCCAACTTTTTAACAGTGGGCGTGACGCCGACCGTCGCGCTTTGTAGACTCGCGCTCTCTGGACGCCCTCTGTGGAACACCTCGCTGGTTTAATACTATGAATCCCAATTACCTTGACTTTGAACAGCCCATTGCGGAACTCGAGATGAAGATCGAAGAGCTGCAGGGTGTGGGTGCCGATGCCGATCTAAACCTCGGTGAGGAGATTGAGCGGCTACGTCAAAAGTCGACGGCGCTGACTGAGAAGATATACACCGACTTGAGTGCTTGGGATATCGTGCGCGTCGCGCGGCATCCCTTGCGCCCGTATTCGCTGGATTACATTCCTGAAATCTTCACCGAATTTGACGAGTTGCATGGTGACCGCCAGTTCGCCGACGACAAGGCCATTGTGGGGGGCGTTGCCCGTTTGGACGGCCAGCCGGTGATGGTGATCGGTCAGGAGAAAGGTCGCGCCGTCAAAGACAAGGTATATCGAAACTTTGGCATGCCCAAACCCGAGGGGTATCGCAAGGCCATGCGTCTGATGAAGATGGCGGAGCGATTCAAGATGCCAGTGATTTCCTTGATTGACACACCCGGAGCCTACCCTGGTATCGACTCAGAGGAACGCGGTATCAGTGAGGCGATCGCGCAGAATTTGGCGGTGATGTCGCGTTTAAAGACCCCATTGGTGTGTATCGTGATTGGTGAGGGCTCCTCAGGCGGTGCTTTAGGCATTGGTGTGGGTGACCATTTGGCGATGCTACAGTACTCGACCTACTTTGTGATCTCGCCAGAGGGTTGCGCTAACATCATCTGGAAAAGTTCCGAGTACGCGCCCGATGCGGCAGCGGCAATGGGTGTGACGTCTTCGAAGCTTGAGGAATTAGGGATTGTCGATGCGACGATTCCCGAGCCGCTCGGTGGCGCGCATCGTGACCCTGTCGAGACGGCGAGTCGGCTAAAAAATCACCTCTTGAAAGAGGTTGATCGGCTCTCATCCATGGACACTGATGCGATGCTCGAGGCCCGCTATCGCAGGCTGATGTCATACGGTAACTAATGGCGGGTGCACACCAAGTGCGCGACTTCCTGAAACCTTTCCCCCATGCCGTGATGCAGGCGCCTCGCTGGTGGGTGGCACTATCGGGTGGTGCTGACAGCGTTGCCTTGCTTCACGCCTTGTGCGGCTATGCTAAAGACGATGAGGCGTCACCAATTCATGTTATTCACGTCAATCATGGCTTACAGTCC
>PBZM01000020.1 GCA_002731015.1 Gammaproteobacteria bacterium | reverse complement strand
TAGCGTTAAACCTTTGTCAACCAACTCTTGTTCGGTTATCCATGATCCACAAACGGCTTCAAATTCGGCACGGTTAGGCGTCAATAGTGTGGCTCCACGATACTTCTCAAAGTCTGTTCCCTTTGGATCAACAACCACCGGTATCTTGGAAGCACGCGCCTTTTGGATCAGTGAGCGAGGCTCAAGACTACCCTTCGCGTAATCACTTAAAACAATTGCTGTAATTCCTTCAAGCGATACTGAATCAGCTAACGCTTTCGCATTCGATTCGTCAAAAGAGTTTTCAAAATCAAGTCGAATCATCTGATGGGCTTGACTTAATACGCGCAATTTAGTGATTGTGCGTTGTTCAACGCGGATAAATAACGGATTCACATTATGATTTTGAAGCGTTTTCTCCAAAAGATCCGCATCCGCATCATGACCCACTAATCCTGCGCAAGCGGCGTGTGCGCCAAGTGATGACAAATTCAGAGCAACGTTGGCAGCGCCGCCGGGTCGAACCTCATCGTGCGTCACGAGCACGACTGGAACAGGAGCCTCTGGAGAGATCCGTCCCGCATCGCCGTGCCAGTAACGGTCCAACATAACATCGCCAACGACGATAACTCGCGATGCGGAAAATATATGTGACACAGAAGATCTCTCATGATTCGAAGCTTGTTATAGTACCCAGCTTCATCAACGAACCCAACCGGATTACACATGGGCTTTTCATTCGTTCCACTTGGAATTGGCTTTATCAGGCTACTGGCTGCCATGCCGCCTTCACTCGGAGTTGCTATCGGGCGCCTTATAGGAACTTTGCTATTCGTTACTGCAAGGAGCCGCAGGCTGGTATGCGAGCGGAATATCTCCGTTAGCTTCCCGGAGCTAACCCTAGGTGAACAGAAAAAACTGGTAAAGCAGTGTTTCATCCAAAACGGGGTTGGATTGACCGAAACTGCTTGGTCTTGGCACCGCCCGATGGGTTTTATCGACGATAAGGTGGTCGTTACTGGCCAAGAACTCCTCCATGCTGCAAAAAAGAAACAAATAGGAGTTCTACTGTTATGTCCTCACTACAGCATGTTAGATTTGGTTGCTCCGCTGATGCACGCTGTAACTGGACGTTTTGTGATCAGCTACCGCCCAAATGACAACCCAACTTTTGACCAAGTGATCCGTCGTGGGCGAACACGTTATGCAGAACTAGTCGATGTTCGAGCATTACGCGAGATAGCAAAACACTTAAAAAAAGGTGACACTGTCTGGTTCGGCCCTGATCAAGATATGGGGCCAAAGGGTTCGGTCTTCGCCCCCTTTTTTGGTCGTCCAGCGTGCACCGTGACAACCCCATCTCGATTAGCCCGGATTTCTGGAGCGATTAGCATTTTTCTCGATCTACACCGCGATTTCGAAGGCGTATACCACCTCTCTTTTGTCGCGATGCCCGATAATTATCCCTGTGAAGACGAGGTTGAAAATGCATATCAACTGAATCAATACATTGAAAAAACTGTTAGAAATCATCCGTCGCAGTACATGTGGATGCACAAACGATTTAAAACAAGTCCCGATCTCACTAATCAGACACTTTACCAGCCTGACTAACCCATTCGATCACCGCTGATGCGTTTATATCAGTCATTTTGCCCGTTGGACTTCTCAAAATTTGTGATCTCGCGCCGACTGGTCCAACAAGGCGAGGTTTAGTCGGCCCGTACAACGCAAGCATCTCTTTACCTAAGGCGTCAGCCACGTGAGCAAGCCCAGTGTCGACAGACACTACCGCTCGCGCTCGCGAGATTTCAAATGCAACGTCATCTAAAGAAGCTTGATGCATTATGCGCACTGGTAATCCATCGCTCATGTCCAAAACCATTTCATAATCCGCCTCGCTCCCAACAGGCAAGACAACCTCTGAAAATCGGGGAATTGCGTCCTCAATAACCGCTCTCCATCTTTCGCTGATCCAGCACTTTGCCTGCCGACTGGTCTGTGTAATGAGTACCAATCGGTCGGCTAACTCTCGCGGTCGTCCTAAATCAATTGAGGCATCTGGGTTTGTCTCTGGTACAGAATACCCGAGTACTTTTGCAAATAATTCGCGGGTACGTGAAATGGCATGTTTTGAGCGAGCCACCCTATGTTTCACATCATAAACACTCGAAGCCATGCCTTCCTTTGCTGATTGTCGATCAAACCCATGCTTTGGACCATCCGTAAATCTTGTAATCAAGAATGCGCTCTTCAATAATCCCTGAGCATCAATTACAGCATCATATCGTTCTGCGCCAAGGACTTGCTTAAATGCCGCGAAGTCATGGGAGAGCAGAAGCCGAAACAACTTTCCCTTCCAACGTCTCAGGGGGATCGCCAAAAAATTATCGACCGATGGATGCCAAAGAGGAATGTCCGAAAAAGCAGGCTCGCAAACCCAGTCAAATCTTATGTCACCACACACGTCCGTTGCGTCGGTCAATGCTGGCAGGGTGTGCACGAGATCGCCCATGGATGATGTTTTGACAACCAATACACGCACTAAATTTTCAGTTGCATTTGACTACTCAGTTCGTCAAACACTTCCTCAACTGAAATATCTGTAATATCACCCGATTCGCTATTCAAAATAACCGCGCTCCTACTCAAAGGTGGTGTATGTAAAGGCGATGTGGGACCAAATAATGCAACTAACGGCCGTCCCGTAGCGGCAGCTACATGCATCAGGCCGGAATCATTTGTTACGACAGTCTGTGCCATCGCAATTACATCTATAACCTCCGGTATAGATGTCAAGCCAGTCAACACCTTCAAATTGCCATGCAATTCAGCAGGAACCTTTTGAACTATTATCTCAGCATCGCTTTCATCGTTAGGCGATCCGAGCAAAGCGATCTGGTTCCCATCCTCAAGCAAGCGACTGGCAAGCTTAGAATAGCGATCTAATGGCCATTTTTTTGAAGGGCCAAACTCAGCCCCATGGCAGATCGCTATTAGCTTTCGCGTATTCAATCCGTGACAATCTACCAATCGCGCCTGCGATTCTTTATCCGTCGAAAGTTTCGGATAGCCTGGTGCCTCGGGCAACTGATTGGCTGACAATGCAAGATTCGCAGGAAATCCCAACGCCATATACCGGTCGATCATCCTCGGGAAGCGCGACTCGCGTAGAATCCGAACATCGGTTAATAACTTGTATCGATATTCACCACGCCATCCAATTCGACGAGGAATTCTGGCCATCGCAGGTATCAAAGCAGATTTTAGAGAATTCGGAAGGATAAACGCGCGATGATAACGCGAGGCCTTCAAACGCCTAGCAAAAGCCCAGCGTTCTCTGAGCTTGAGTTCACCATGATCAAAGGGAAGTTCGATCACATGATCGATTTCAACCATACGGCTAGCCACATTAATGCTCCAAGCCGGCGCCAGCAAATGTATTGGGTCGTCAGGCCGTTTCGCTTTCAGGTATGAAATAAGCCCGTGCGCCATGATCATATCACCGACCCAGCTAGGCCCAACCACTAAGGTCGGCATCGATCAGCAATTAACGAGTGTGACCCACTCGCCAAATTTTTCATGACGGCCATGCACAACATCGAAATAATCTGCCTGAAGAATTTCAGTAATTGGCCCACGACTTCCTTCGCCGATGGGACGCGAATCAAGTTCACGAATCGGTGTCACTTCGGCGGCAGTTCCTGTAAAAAATGCCTCATCAGCGATCAACACCTCATCCCGTGTAATCCGCTTCTCGATGACGTTTAGACCATGCTCATTGGCTAGCGTGAAAATCGTCTTGCGTGTAATGCCGTCAAGACAACTGGTCAATTCAGGAGTATAAATCACACTATCTCGGACAATAAAAAAATTTTCACCCGACCCTTCAGCAACATAGCCCTCGGGATCCAATAACAAGGCCTCATCGGCTCCGCTCGTTAGCGCTTCTTGCAATGCAAGCATAGAATTCATGTAGTTCCCGTTCGCTTTCGCCTTTGTCATGGTGATATTGACGTGATGCCGGGTGTAGCTCGAAGTGCGGACCTTGATGCCACGCTTCATGTTCTCTTCCCCCATGTAGGAGCCCCAAGCCCAAGCTGCGACGATCACGTGCACTTTTAATCCGTCAGCGCGAAGACCCATACCCTCGGATCCGTAAAACACCATTGGCCTCAAATATGCGTGATCTAAATTGTTAGAAGACACAGCGGCCTTTTGCGCTCCATCGATTTCTGCCATTGAGAATGGAATATTCATCCCGAGGATCTTAGCTGAATCAAACAAGCGTCGCGTGTGATCATGCAACCTAAAAATTGCTGCACCATCGGCAGTCTGATAAGCACGAACACCCTCAAAACAACCAAGACCATAATGTAAGGTATGTGTAAGGACATGGGTCTGACAATCACGCCAAGGTCTCAGTTCACCATCAAACCAAATAAGACCATCTCGATCAGCAAAATTCGGCTGCATTTTTTAGTTCCAATCAGTTTAAAAAGACATCCACTGCGCCCAAACAGCCTCTACCTGTCGTCGCTCGTTTTCAATAACATCGATCCTTACCCGACCTTTTTGATCATCCAGAATCGCCTCATGACTTAACTCTCGGTAACGGATATAAGCTCTTTTAAGCACATCTGCATCCGCAATTGAAATACATCCAGACTCACAAAGTCCATCAAGCTGTCGAATATTATCGGTGTATGTCGCAAGCCCTGGATATGCTTCTGCATTCGCCAAAACTTGATATTGCACCATAAATTCGATATCAACGATACCTCCCCTGCCATGCTTAAGATCAAATCCTGTTTCGTTCAAACCACCACCAAAGTGGCCACGCATTTTATCTCGCATGTCGACAACATCGCGTAATAATCTATCAAGCATTCTCGGTTGACGGAGAATTTCCAACCTTAGCAACTCCAGTTTGTTACCGAGCCGCGCATCTCCAGCAATAGGCCTCGCCCGAACAAATGCTTGTAACTCCCATGTCCATGCTGATTCGTCCAGATATTTCTTCAGGGCGTCAATGCCAACGACCATCAACCCAGAGCGTCCCGAGGGCCGTAATCGCGTGTCAATATCAAATAGTCGACCGAATGGTGTATTGGTCTCAAGCAACGCAATGACTCGACGTACGACCCTATTTACGAACACAGCGCCCTCAATTGGCATTGCACCGTTTGTTAGCCTATCAGGATCTATATCATGCACAAAAACCAAATCCAGATCTGACTCATAACTCATCTCGAGACCGCCAAGCTTCCCATATCCGAGTATCGATAATCCAAAAGCATCCTCACGATCGACCCCAATGCAGATGGGTCGCCCGTGTTTGGTTACGATTTCGCCATATGCATAATGTAAAACTTCGCTAACAACCGCTTCTGCGATCCAGGTCAGTTGATCGGAAACTTGCATCAAGGGGATTTCGGCTCGCACCTCGAAAACAGCAACTCGAAACGCTAGGCCCCTAGCAAATTGCACCATGACTTCTATTAAGCGCTCCGGATCATCTGGTTCAAGTCGCAGCAGTCTCATATTCAATTCTTGGCCAATCATTTCACGCGATAAGATGACCTCACTTACATCGAGCGTGAGTAACTCATCCAGTAGTGCCGGCATTTCAATCAGACGTTCAGTAACCCACGAGGAGCGAGTCAGAATGTGGAGCATCCTCTCCCGTGTCGCAGGATTTTCAGAAAGCAAGGACAGATAAACAGTTCGCCGTATGCATGTCCCAATAAACCGCAACATACGATCAGTTACCACAAGAGGATGAGCACTTAACTCTGGAGCGAGTTGATGCACTAGTGTGATTAATCGACTACGCGCGATCGGCTCTAGTCGCTCACAAACAGGGTTGTTGGTAAAGCTATCCAGCCGTTGCCGAACCTCATCCTTAACTTCAATGCAAGTGTTTTGTGTCGTTGATTCCACATGCATAAAAGCGGTAAAAGCTTCATGGACCCGGTCTGTAACTTCTCGTCGATGATTCTCAAACTGATCAGCTGTTGCAAAACCTAATATCGTAGAGAGCCGTCCGCAGTCTGTGGGTAAATCTTGAGTCTGTTGATCGTTTTCTGCTTGTATAACGTGCTCTACGTGGCGCAACCATAAGTAGTCATCACGTAACTGTTGACCATCTTCTAGGCTCAATATTGTTTCATCAACAAGGGTCTCCAAGGCATCCAAAAATCCTGTTACCTGAAGCTTGGGAATCTGGCCACCCCTCAACAACTGCAGGGATTGCACGATGAACTCAATCTCACGGATTCCGCCACGACCAACTTTGATATTCGTTTCACGACCATTACGACGAGCCTCTGATTCAATCTTTGATTTAAGATCGCGGATCGACTCAAAAACACCGAAATCGAGGTATTTTCGATATATAAAAGGTTTCAAGGTCTGTAGCAGATCGGTGCCCAAACTTAGATCTCCGGCAACAGGTCTTGCCTTGAGCAGTGCAAAACGCTCCCATTCTCGCCCATGAACCTCGTAATAGTCCTCACAAGCAACGACAGGAATCGCCAACTGACCAGCTGAGCCCCAAGGCCGCAGACGTTGATCAACTCGAGCCACGATACCGTCGGCCGTTTGCGCTTCTAGAGACTTTGCCACCTGCCGTATTAACCGGGTGAAATAGTCGCCGTGATCGCGCACGCGAGGGCCTGCTGTTTCACCATTCTCAGCAAAGACACAAAAAATGTCGATGTCGGACGATAGGTTTAGTTCTCTACCGCCAAGCTTGCCCATGCCCAAAATCGAGATTGCTGGGTTAGATGGTTCACCAAAGGCTTGATCGAGAATTGCGCGATGATGTTGCAACGTCGCATCCAAGGCAGATTGTGCTAGTTGAGTTGTGACTCTGACGGTGTCCACAAACGAATCAGTGCCACTGAGAAGCCTGTTTATCAAGCCAGCCTGTGTTCGATTCCTGAGTCGCCGAGCTTCACGATCAAACTCGGGAGTATCCAATGTAACTAGGTTCTGCCAGCTTGCTGAAATCTCTGTCTCCAGGGGTGGCGTTGCTCCAGTACCCAGCAGCCACGACTGCTCTGGATCAAACTTCTTAATCCAATGAGATAAAAACCGCGAGTACTCAGTCGGTTCCACGCATTGACTCCAAAGATAACTCGACCATCCAACGCGCGAGGCCCAGAGGTAATTCGCTCCGTGCAATTGGCTCACCAAATGTTGCTAACGCCTCCGGTTCACCAAGCGCCTTTAGAGCAAGATACGCTTGGTCTGGAGCTGGGCCTGAAAGTGGATCAAGTGCGCGACTTAGCCAATACAGCCAATCTGTTTTTTGACGGGGTCTCAGGTCCCGCATTGGATTTGTAGCGCGAATCAATCGATTTCCACGTTCAGCTTTGGAAATAACGGCCATGAAAGACGGTAACGAGTCCGCCAACTCACAACCAAACTCGATCATTCGATTCTCATCTCCAGAAACTAATTCCAGTTCAAGTTCTGAGACCGGTGATTCGCGACTACCCGCTCGAACCGATCCCTTATCCAAAGAGAGCATGAGATCACAATCAGGATGCGCTATACCCCAGTCAGTTCGCTCAAATACATTCTCAAAGACAAGGTTGAGTGATCGATTTTTTATCACTGTGATTACTGATTCGGGAAGAAGAAGCTCGTCTAAAGCGCCATAATCCAATACAGGCTGTGAAATCCTTATATTCCGCTCTTCTCGCCGTGACAGACCGCTTTCAACTGGTTGGCACACTTTTACACTCATCTCATGGCGGTTACCAACCGAACGGGTGCGAATGGCAACACCATTTTCATGTAGTACACCTTGATAGTCATAATAAGCATTCGTCAGCGTATCGGTTTGGGCGCCAATATCGCGTTGCAGTAGATTCTCAAGCGCAAGGGATATTTGATCAGCACCACAATCGCGTAGTCCGAATTTTAATTCGATCTCAATCGCTTCTGGAGTTGATACTAAATTCATCGCACAATTCCCCGCGAAAAGAGGAGTTAAAGTATTCAAACGCAACCCTTAGTATCCTGGCTTCGAGAGGCAGGACCTTACATCGAGCGTTTTAGGAGTAAAACCTTTGTCGTTTTACTATCCGATTCTGACCAAGCTGCATCCAGTGTCAGCAGATTGGTGGAGGATTTAGTGTTGCTCAATGCTCTAGGCGTTCACCTTGTCCTCGTACAGAGTACACGTCATACCATTGACTCGTATATCCGTGAGCAAAGTATTGCAAACACTCATCACAGACATCGACGCATTACCGACGAGACATTACTTAAAAGAATAATTGAACTGGTTTGCAAAAATGAATTGATCTTTCGAGGGCTCCACACGCGGGCGTTGCATCGAAACCGAAGTCGCTCTTCTCTAATCTTAGGAAACTTCATTTCGGCAAAACCATTAGGCATTTACGAGGGTATTGACCACAAATTGACTGGTTCCGTGAGGCGTGTCGATGCCGGGGGTATCCGTCGACAATTAGACGCAGGATCGGTCGTATATCTTGACCACTTAGCTCATTCGCCAGCCGGTGAGCTTTACAATCTAGCCAGCGAAGAAGTGGCTGCCGAAACTGCTGTTGCACTGCAAGCCGACAAACTCATATTGATGGGCGAAACTCCATATTGCGTCGACCAAAAAGGAGACCGCGTTTCTGAATTAGCTCTGTCATTAATTGGTACTATAAGATCCAATCAAAATGATGAATTAAAACGTCGTTTAGATGCTGCAGAAAGGGCTGTTCGCGGAGGAGTTGAGCGTTGTCATCTGCTTGGCACAGGCCTTGATGGCGCAATTTTGACCGAGCTGATGACCACCGAAGGAAATGGTACCCTTGTTGCATCACAGTCCGCCGTGTCAGTGCGTCAAGGCCGAATTGACGATCTACCGGGACTCATCCATTTACTTGCGCCGATGGAGGAAAATGGCATGCTGCTTCAAAGGTCTCGCGATAAACTCGAAGCAGAGATAAATCATTTTTACGTGATCGAGCAAGATGGTCGTATTTTAGGCTCTGCTGCATTATATCCCCTTGATGACCAGTGCGCCGAACTTGCCGCACTGACTGCTGACCAAGCCTCATCCGAACACAACATCGGTACCAAATTATTGCGACATATCGAAGAACGAGCTCGGGCTAAATCGCTTCAAACTCTCTTTGTATTAACAACACAAGCGAGCGACTGGTTTAAAGAACGTGGCTTTGTGATGTCCTCTATCAAAGAGCTACCAGAGAATCGTCAGGCTCTGTATAACCTTCAGCGAAACTCGCTGATCCTTAAAAAAGAACTATAGAATCCGCCATTACCGACAAACATCAGCCTTAATAGTCCGTTATCGTCGACGGGCTGAGACAAGCTAGCTCACGCGCCAAACTAGACTTCGTGCGATAGGTTTTGATGATGACGATTTCAACAGATCACAAATCAGAATCGCCAGTACCTCGAGTATAGTCACTTTTCGCAATATCCTTATCAACCATTTTGCTGATTACACACAGAAGGGTGCAATTGCATCCGACTCACAAAATACGCGACTTGTGTCATCAGCTAGCTTAGGTGCTGTTACAAACGGTGACTAAATAGTAATCTCACGCCGATCCCAAATCTCGTAGCTGTAGGCCAGCGATATCTCGTCTGCGAAATGATCGTCGACAGAAATTTGTTCGAAAATCGCTTCATCTGGCGCCTTAAAAAACGCATCCCCCTCAGGTGATACATGTACCTGCGTCACATACATCCGATCTACTAACGCCATCGATTCTTGATAAATAGAAGCGCCTCCAATCAGCATCACCTCATCAACGCCATCCAGCTCGGCTTGAGTACAAGCCAGTTTCAATCCGTCCCGAAGGTTTGAAACAGCTCGCACACCGAGTGCCGACCAATCATGATTGCGTGTTACGACCACATTGGTGCGGCCGGGAAGTGGCCGACCGATAGATTCAAACGTCTTTCGTCCCATCACAACCGGCTTACCCATTGTCACTCGTTTGAAATATTTGAGATCACAGGGAAGGTGCCATGGTAGCTTATTGTCGACCCCTATAACGCCGTTATCTGCCCGAGCCACGATTAGAGAAACTCTCATCAGACGGCCACAGGTGCTTTGATATGCGGATGAGGATCATATCCTTCTATCAGGATATCCTCTTCCCGATACCCGGTTATCTTTTCTGGCGTACGACTCAACTTTAGTGTGGGAAGTTGTTTAGGATCCCGTGATAATTGTTCACGAGCCTGTTCCAAATGGTTTCGATACAGATGAACATCACCGCCTGTCCAGATAAAATCGCCCACCCCAAGTCCACACTGATCAGCAACTAAATGTGTCAGCAATGCATAACTCGCAACATTAAAAGGAACCCCTAAAAATACATCTGCTGAACGTTGATATAGCTGACAAGACAATTTTCGATTGGCCACATAGAACTGAAAAAGTGTATGACATGGAGCCAGCGCCATTAGCCCAGCCCTCACATTGTCCTGAGGCGATTGAGTTTCATCAGGGAGCAGAGCTGGATTCCAAGCCGAAACCAAGAGCCTTCTCGAATCCGGCCGAACTTTGACAGAGTCAACGACCTCAGTCAATTGATCGATAATATGGCCATCGGGTGCTGGCCACGAACGCCATTGGGCTCCGTACAAGGGGCCCAGCGAACCATCCTCTGTCGCCCACTCGTCCCATATAGAAACGCCATTATCACGCAAATATTGAGTGTTAGTGTCGCCTTGAATGAACCATAGCAGTTCATGAACCACGGACCTCACATGAACTTTTTTTGTAGTGACCAGAGGAAAGCCTTGAGTCAAATCAAAACGCATTTGATGCCCGAAGCGACTAAGAGTTCCCGTGCCTGTTCGATCGTCCTTTTCTGTCCCCTGTTCCAATAACAGTTGCAACAAATCAAGATATACGCGCATTCAGATGCCCCTTACGTAACATCAATAACCAGATACCAACCGCAATCATTGGAATCGAAAGCATCTGCCCCATCGTCATCCAATTTAACCAAATAAACCCCAACTGGGCATCCGGCTCGCGCACGAACTCAACTGCGAAACGGAAAACCCCATAACCCAACAAAAAAAGCCCAGTCACTTGACCTGGCGGCCTTGATTTAGCCGAAAACGTCCAGAGAACCACAAATAATACAATTCCCTCCAAAGCAAACTGATACAGCTGACTCGGATGGCGGGAAAGCTCGTCAGCTCTNGGAAAGACTATNCCCCAATGCATATCAGTAGGCCGTCCCCATANCTCGCCACCGATAAAGTTTCCAAGTCGTCCNAGCCCGAGACCTATAGGAATCANAGGCGCAAGTGCATCACCTAACGCAAGCGGTGCAACCCGGTGCCGACGAGCAAATACCCAAGTCAGAACTATCACACCAATAAGCCCACCATGGAATGCCATGCCACCTTCCCAGATAAAAAATAAGGAAAGTGGTTCGTCAAGCAATCGTGCCGGCTGATAGAAAATCATATAACCAGACCTTCCACCCAAAATAACACCCAGCGCAATCCATGTTAGGAGATCCGACATCTGCTCGCGATTGATGGGGAACAAACCACGGCTAATCCGGTAAATCGCAAGTGCATACCCGCCTAAAAAACCGAAAACATACATGAGGCCGTACCAATGGATCTGAATAAATCCGAAATCGATTGCCACTGGATCAAGGACCAAGTACGTCAAGCGATTAGTTTCCTAAAGCTAGAAAAAGCTTCACTAGTTAAAGAGGAAAACAGAATTTCTTTCATGAACCTTCCATTTCAAACGATTCCCGTAAATTAGGCGGCACCAATAAGTGTAATTGCTTTTCAATGAATGCATGACCAACTATCCGAAGTACGTTCTCACCAGACTCGCTTGCAAGCGCTTTTTTAGCGAGCTGTCTACATTCAAGTAAAGAGAAAGCTCCTAGAGCCCTCTTTACGGAAGCAAGTGCGGCGGAGGACATCGACAGCTCATTGAAGCCCAACCCGACTAGTATTACTGCCGCTAATGGATCACCTGCCATTTCACCACATAAAGCAACCGGAATATTTGCATTCAAGCCAGCTGCTGAAGTGATCTTGAGCGCTCTCAATACGGCCGGGTGAAAACCATCAAATATATCGGCGACACGGGCATTTGTGCGGTCAACCGCTAATAAATACTGGGTGAGATCGTTGGATCCAACAGATAAGAAATCTGCCTCTGTTGCAAGCTCAGGCGCGAGATATACTGCACTAGGTACTTCAATCATTACCCCAACCTCGGGTTTGGTTACACTGGCCCCCTCCGCTCTTAGTTCCAGAACGACCCGCTCGATTAAGACTTTCGACGCTCGCAATTCCTCTAAAGTAGTAATCATGGGCAATAAAATGCGCAGATTTCTTAAACCTGAGTTAGCGCGCAACATCGCACGAATTTGGGTGAGGAAAATTTCTGGATGATCGAGAGTAACCCGTATCCCCCGCCATCCCAGGAATGGATTTTCTTCCTCAATCGAAAAATAAGGAAGACTTTTGTCACCGCCAATATCCAGTGTTCGCATGACGACCGACATCGGCGCATACGTCTCGAGTTCTGCTCTGTACTCGCTCTCTTGTTCATCTTCTGTAGGAAACCGAGAGCGGGCCAAGAAGATAAATTCGGTACGGTACAAGCCAACACCGTCGATAAAGCTTCGCTGGCGATCCGACAGATCACCGAAAGGCCCAGCATTAAGCATTAGATGCACTCGAGCGCCATCTTCAGTAATTGCAGCACCGGGCCCAATCTGCTCCAAATCCATTTCGAGGATTGCAGCATCATCAATAGCCCGCTGATACTCGGCAAGCACGTGCTCAGATGGCTCTACAATAAGCTCTCCACGCCACCCATCAACAATTAAATACGCACCAGAAATATCGCTGAGTGGTAAATCTACTGCACCCATCACTGCCGGAATGCCAAGGCCCCTCGCCAAGATGGCGACATGAGAGTTTGCTGACCCTTTGATAGAAACAATTGCCTTTAGTGATTTGGTCGCGACCTCTCCTAACATTACGGGGGTTACATCTTCCGCGATCAGGATCACATCGTCTGGATATTCAGGGGCTTCAGATTGCTCATGAAGTAATTTAGCAAGTATGCGTCGCCCTAAGTCCAACAAGTCCGTCGCCCGTTCTTTAAGATAGGCGTCATCCATAGCCTCAAAACGAGCAACCAGATCAAGAACAACATATTTCAGTGCAGTTGGTGCGGTCTCTCCAGAGCGAATACGTTGACAGACTTCGCCACTTAATGTGTGATCTTCAAGCATCCTCAAATAAGTATCGAAAAGAGCCGTTTCTTTTCTAGCCAAGTGTTCTGATAAGGAATCGCTGATTTGTCTCAGTTCAGCCTTCACCTCACTGAGTGCTACCTGAAACTCTCCAAGCTCAAGCTCCGGTTGGTCTGTCTTGGCATCTTTAACCCTCCGCAGAATTGCCGGTGGCTGACGCACAAAAGCCGTTCCCGTGGCCACACCACCTATGCCAGCCACACCCTTAAAATGCACGTCGGTTGGCTTTTCACCAGTAGTTTGACTTAAATGCAGCCGCCCAGAGACTTTGGCATGCGCGATCAATGCGGATATCTGAGCAGCAACTGTTACGAGCAGTGCTTCCTCCTCGTCACTGAATTTTCGTTGGGTTGTTTGTTGAACAACGAGAACGCCCAAGATTTCTCTTTGGTGAACGATAGGTACACCCAAAAACGATTGAAAAATTTCTTCGCCAGTTTCTCGTAAAAACCGAAATGCTGGATGATTTGGTGCATCATCGAGATTTACCAACTCTCCTCGGCTGCCTACAGTCCCTACGAGACCTTCAGTCCTTGCAAGGCTAGCTGATCGGACAGAGTCCGGGTTTAGCCCGTCAGTCGCCATCAGCAGCCATCGATCGGTTGATTCGTCTAGCAGGTATACTGAACACACCCCTGTTTGCATGGTATGTTTGATACGCGTGACTATTATGGTAAGCGCTTCGTCTAAAGTTGCCGCGTCAGTGACCGCCTGAACTAAGCGCCTCAGAATTTCTAGCATGCCATTGTTCCAGACCAACGTAATGCTGGGGCAAGCTCAGTCATAGCCTGCCGGTACACATCCCGCTTAAACGGAATTACCTGACCTAAAGGGTACCAGTAGCTCACCCACTGGTATGCGTCAAACTCGGGATGGTCGGTCGCATCCAAATTCGGTAGAACGAAAGAGTCCTTTAACGCGAGTAGATACCAGCGTTGTTTTTGGCCAACACACGTTTTCCTACCACGTGGTCGGACCAAGGATTTAGGGAGCTGGTAACGAAGCCACCTAGCCGTTTTTGCCAATACAAACACTTGATTCTGTGAAATACCAAGCTCTTCATTCAATTCGCGATACAGCGTTTCTTCAGGGGTCTCACCGGATTGCATTCCTCCTTGTGGGAACTGCCAAGACTCTTCACCAAGTCGCCTAGCCCAAAGAACAGAACCGACTGGATGCGCGAGAATAATTCCCACATTTAACCTAAAACCATCCTGATCAATCATGACTTGAAACTCTCCAAATTCCCTCGCATTCTTTCAACTTTTAGCAGATCGCTCAATCAAACGAGATAAATTCAATGGAACTTGCAGTCTTCGACCTCGATCACACCCTACTTCCCATAGATAGCGACAGATCTTGGAACGAGTTCCTGATTGATACCGGTGCGGTCGACGAGGAGTACTATCGAGCAAATAACGAACGCTTCTACCAAAATTACCTAGACGCAAACCTCGACATCAGAGCATATCAACGGTTTGCCTGTGAAGTCTTGCAAAAATATCCCATTGAACAGGTAACCCAGTGGCGGGATAAATTTGTCCGTGAGATCGTTTATCCAAAACTCCAAACTAAAGCGCTTGAGTGCATTCGAGCGTATAAAACCATTGGTTTCCATACTTTAATTATTTCGGCGACTAACACATTCATTATCGAGCCGATCGCCAATTTGCATGGTGTGGATAGTTATCTCGGCTGCGAATTTGAAATTATCAACGGACAATTTACCGGTGAGTTAGTTGGGATTCCAACATATAAAGAAGGAAAAATTGATGCATTATCAAACTGGCTAGACTCGAAAGGGGAAAAAGCGTCACAAATTCATTTTTACTCAGATTCCATCAACGACCGACCGCTACTTGAAAAAGCAGACCAGGCTTTTGTTGTTAATCCAGACCACTTATTAGCAGAGCTAGCGAATGACCGAGGGTGGCCAGTGATAAGCTTTGCGGACTAATAGTGAACTGTTATGACGCAAGTTGGTTATTTCACACATGCAGATTGTAAGAGTTATAGGATGGGACACATGCATCCTGAGACTCCAATGCGACTGCAAGCGATAGATGCAGAACTTCAATCGCAGGGGTTAATGTTGGATCTCATTCAGTTCGAGTCAGAACCCGCATCTCTAGAGCAGATTACACGCGCACATTCTTACGAACATGTCCGAAAAATTGAAGAAATCGGACGAAATACCGCCATTGGTGGGCGTATTCCAATTGACAACGATACCTCGATGGAACCCGGCTCTCTCCGTGCCGCGCTTCTAGCCACTGGGGCGGGATGTCTGGCTATTGATCATGTAATGGCTGGTAGCATTCGACGTGCATTCTGCGCAACGAGGCCCCCCGGACATCATGCTGAAAAATCATTAGCAATGGGATTCTGTCTATTTAATAACGTAGCTGTAGCCGCGTTACATGCCATTGAGCACCATGGCCTACGACGGGTGGCTATCGTCGATTTCGATGTTCACAACGGAAATGGAACGGTTGACATCTTCAAAAATGATGAGCGTGTTATGGTGTGTTCTTCATTTCAGCATCCATTTTATCCCAATCGTCACTTCGATACACTTGGCGATCACTTGATTCTTACGCCAATCAATGCCGGCTCAAAAGGTCATGAATTCCGACAGAAAGTTGAGCGCGATTTCTTCTTAGCACTCGACAGATTTAGCCCAGAACTTTTTCTGATTTCAGCTGGCTTCGATGCTCACACCGAAGATCCTCTGGGCGGACTCAATCTCATTGAGGACGATTATCGTTGGATAACATCAATGATTAATGATGTTGCGAATCGACATAGCCAATCACGTATCGTATCTATGCTTGAAGGTGGGTATCATCTGGATGCGCTGGGGCGGAGTGTGTCTGCCCACATTGAGACGATGTTAAATGACTGATTTATCAGATTATCAACAAGTACTGACGCCGAATTATGGAGTGCCTTCGACTATTATCGTGAAAGGGCGGGGCTGTAGGTTATACGGCCAAAATGGAGAATCATATTTGGATCTAGCCGGAGGCATCGCGGTCAGCGCTCTTGGTCACTGTCACCCAGATGTTGTTAAAACGCTTACAGAGCAAGCTAATCGGGTCTGGCATCTGTCTAACGTTCTGGCGAATGAACCTGCAATTCATCTCGCCAAGGCACTGGTCGATGCCACCTTTGCTGACCGTGTATTTTTTTGTAATTCTGGAGCAGAAGCAAATGAAGCCGCCATCAAAGCTGCAAGAAAGGCCACCAACGAGCTGTTCGGAAAAGAAAAATACGAAATAATTTGTTTTGATGAATCTTTTCATGGACGCACTATCGCGACAATAGCCGCTGGAGGGCAACCAAAATACAGAAAAGGTTTCGGTCCGATGCCCGATGGATTCACTCATATTCCAATCAATCGCGGAGACATCCTAGAAAGAGCAGTCTCCGAAAAAACCTGCGCCATTTTAGTCGAACCCATTCAAGGCGAGGGAGGTGTAAGACCTATTTGCCCAAAACTTTTTGAAAAAATACGCAAACATTGCGACCGTGTTAATGCTGCGCTCATCGTTGACGAGGTGCAAACAGGAATGGGACGGACCGGAAAATTATTTGCCTATCAACACAGCTGTATCACACCTGACATCCTGACTTCCGCAAAAAGTCTTGGATGTGGATTTCCAATCGGCGCGATGTTGTGTAGAGAGTGGATTTCAGAACACTTTGTTCCCGGAACTCATGGAAGCACCTATGGAGGGAACCCTTTAGGAACCGCAGTCGCAGGGAAAGCGCTTGAAACTATCAACCAACCTGAGCTTCTGAGTAATGTTCTTAGTCGGGGTGAGCAGTTGATGCAAGGACTCAATGAGCTCAATGAAAGATATAAGCTTTTTAAAACAATTCGGGGCAAAGGACTACTGATCGGCGGGGTCTTAAAGGAAGACTACGAAGGTCAGTCTGGAAAACTAACAAAACTTACTATGCAAGAAGGTCTCATGACGCTAGCCGCGGGACCAGACGTGCACCGCTTTGCGCCACCGCTTATCATCTCCGAATCCGAGATTGACGAGGCACTGACAATGCTTGCCCAAGCATATTGCCACTTTATAAAACAAACCTAACCGCAGCGAATAAGTTAAACTAGGCCCTATGACCATGAACCAAGCTAAATCGGTTTTTTTGCCTGCGATTCTCGCACTTACACTGTCCCAAGCCATCATGGCTTTCGATGTGGCCGGACTTCGGCTAAACGATTCTGTGGATGATTTCCAGAACCTCGTGAGCCCAGCGAAGCAATATCTAACCGTGACACATGACCCTAAGGGAAGAATTGTTCGGATTTTTTATCAACAAGAAGGTTTACCAAACGACTCACAAACGCAAAAAAAACTGGTAAATCGAATTTGCGACAAATATGGTCGAGTCACTTCCTGTTATTCAGCACTCTCTGAAATTAAGAAACGGGATAAGAAATTCCTACGATTCTTTCATCTCTACCGAGATGATGCAGAAACCCAAGAATTACGAGCACGTATTCGGCGTACGAAAATGATAAGCCTCACGCCTGAACTGACAGTGGAAATTGATTTGATAGATTCTGCCTACGCCAAAAAATTACGAGATCAAAATGCTACAGCTTCCGACCTGATAGATTTCTAAGAGCGCGGTCCACCATAGTTAGTCACTGGCGCGATTTTTCGATCAACTCATCTAGCAAATCAAACAGTCGGTCTTCACCGCCCGCCTGCGCTATCCCAGTTACATGACGGCCATCCACCACGAAGGCTGGGACCCCTCGGATGCCATAGGCTCGGGTGCGCGCGTCCGCAAGCCTCAAAGCACTCTCCGTCGCAAAGCTGTCTAGCTCTCGTTTAACTAGAGCCGGATCCGCGCCAAATCTCTCGAAAAAAGCTACGACATCATCTACCCTCTGAAGACGTTGACCCTCGCGATGAATAGCATTAAAGAGGGGCTCGTGAATCCTCTCCAACAATTCGATATTTTTAGCTACCCAAAACATCCGGGCGTGCATTTCCCAAGAACGACCAAAAACTACTGGAACCTGGATAAAATTCACGTCTGCGGGAAGCCGGTCGACCCAGACTTTCAATGCTGGATCAAGCGAATCGCAATGTGGGCATCCGTACCAGAATAGCTCTACCACTTCAATTTTTGCTGGATCTGATGTTACGACTGGTTTTGCCAATGTCTGAAAATGAACGCCTTCTTGGAACTCCTTTGCGAAACCAGATTGATTCAGAACCAAGCCGAAACCACACAACAATATCAACAAAACACGTTGTAGCACTATCTCAGGCCCTCAACATAACTGGAAACCGCCTTAATGTCGGCGTCAGACATATTCTGCGCAACGCCGTTCATCATGACATTCACCCGCAAACCATCACGAAAAGCTCTGAGCTGGGTCGAAGAATATCCTGCCCACTGGCCTTTTAGAGATGGGAAAACGGCTGAGCCCAATCCAACTCCTGTTGGACCATGGCATGCAACACAGGCACTGATACCTTTCTCCGTGTCGCCAAACCGATAAAGATACTCGCCACGATCTAAAAGGTCAGCCTGAGCGGCACCGCTTGAAATAATTTGTGTTGAGTAGTAAGCCGAAAGATCCGCGATATCTTCTTCCGAAAGAACCGCAGCCAGCCCCGCCATGATCGCATTCTCACGTGACCCATCACGATACGCCCTCAAAGTCGATGCGAGATAACTCGCATGCTGCCCAGCCAATTTCGGAAAATCGGCGGCTCCACTGTTACCGTCTGATCCATGGCATCCGGCGCACGTTGCGCTTTTTACCTTGCCCTGATCTGCGCTGCCAATATACGCATTGTTTGTTGCCGATTTCGCCATCACGACTGGCACCAAAGCTACAGTCAGTGCAATAAAAATGAGTAATGACTTCATTCATTTCATCTCTTTTTAGGAAGAACGTTCTTTTTCGATGGCGTAGTATACATTGCACCTAACATTTGTGCAGTGAAGGATTCAACAACCATGCGCGATGCTCAGCTTGACCCAAAGCTCTCACAGACAGCGTTTTCGGTTAGTGCCCCCTCGCTCGATTTTTGTCCCCCGGAGTGCGGTCCGGAGGTTGGCTTTTGCGGTCGCTCAAACGCGGGCAAGTCCAGTGCTTTGAACACTTTGACGGGCCAAAAAAACCTGGCTCGAGTATCTAAAACACCCGGCCGTACGCAACTGATAAATTTTTTTGAGGTTCCTGAAACCGGCGGCTTTCTCGTTGATTTACCTGGGTATGGGTACGCTAAGGTTCCCGAAGCAATGAAGCGACAATGGCAACACCACCTCGGAACATTTCTCACTAAACGCCGAACTTTGACCGGTCTCGTGCTACTGATGGATGTAAGGCACCCGATGACCGACCTCGATCAACAAATGCTCACACTCGCTGATCATCGTGAGATCGACACGCTACTTTTACTGACGAAAAATGACAAGCTCAGTCGTAATCAGGCAGCAAATTCAAGGCACTCTGTTCAGAAAAAAAGGCCTCAATCGTTAGTATTAAACTTCAGTAGTCTAGACAGGACCGGCCTTGTTGAGGCCTCGAGCTGGGTACGGCAACGGCTCGAGGGACAATAAAACAAAACCCCAATAGCTCACACCGGGGTTTTAAGGTCCGACAGGGGTCTCGTCGGCACGACGAAAGAGGGAAAATCTTTGTCTTTAATATTATGACCAGCCAGATCCAGAAAAGTTCAAAAAACCAGAAAAATTAGTGCGCCTCAAACCAACTTCGACCATTCCCTATTTGGACAACCAGTGGCACCGATAACTCTGCTGCTGATTCCATTTCAGTCCGTATCAACTGACGCGCTTCTGCGAGATCCTGATCGACTACCTCAAACACAAGCTCGTCGTGTACCTGTAACATTAAATGACAGCCAATATCGATCGACTTAAGTGCGCCTTGAACCCGCAACATTGCACGCTTTATGATGTCCGCAGCAGTGCCTTGCATCGGAGCGTTAATCGCTGCACGCTCGGCCGCCTGCCTTACGGGGACCTGCTTCGCTCTAATATCAGGAAGAGTCAACCGCCGCCCGAAAACCGTTTCGACATATCCCCGTTCATGAACCATGGTTCGCGTTGCGTCCATGTATCGTCGAACACCAGGATATCGCTCAAAATACCGATCAATGTATATCGCTGCCTCGGCACGCTCGATCCCCAATTGTCTAGCCAAACCAAACGCACTCATGCCATAAATCAAACCGAAATTAATGGCTTTGGCTCGACGACGCTGCTCGCTAGTGACAAACATCGGTTCCACGGCAAATACCTCAGAAGCTGTTGCGCGATGGATATCCTCTCCTCTTGCGAAGGCATCAACCAAACCCGGATCTTCCGATAGGTGGGCCATGATTCGAAGCTCAATCTGAGAATAATCAGCAGCCACAACTGACCACCCCTCTGGAGCTACAAACGCTTTACGAACCCGGCGACCGTCCTCAGTACGAATCGGAATATTTTGTAAATTAGGGTCAGATGATGATAGTCGGCCCGTTGATGTCACCGCCTGATGGAAAGAAGTACGTACACGCCCATCGGCTACATCACAGTCATGAGGAAGCTTATCTGTATACGTGCCCTTCAGCTTCGACAAACTACGGTGCTCAAGCAGTAACTTCGGTAAGGGATAATCCAATGCAAGCTCCTGTAACGCCTCCTCGTTTGTTGAGGGAGCCCCCTTAGGCGTTTTCTTAATTACTGGGAGCTTCAATTCACCAAACAAGATCTCCTGTAGCTGCTTGGTGCTGGCCAAGTTAAAAGGGCGGCCCACAAATTTCTGTGCTTCTGATTCCAACTCCTCAAGCCGGGTACCTAGCGTTTGTGACTGCGTTCGAAGAATCTCAATATCAAGCAACGCACCGTGATTTTCCATATCCCGAAGAACAAACATAACTGGCAGCTCTAAATCCTGATAAATCGATCTCAGAGAACGCTCTCTCTCCAAGCGCTCGTTGAAAATCTCATACAATCGGAGCGTAATATCAGCATCCTCAGACGCATATTGGGACGCTTGGTCGAGAGTTACTTCAGCAAAACCAATTTGTTTCGCTCCCTTTCCGCATAATTCTTCATAGGGGATGGTATCAATTCCCAAGATACGTCTCGCCACAGAGTCCATGTCGTGCCTACCAGACGCCGCATCCAAGACATAACTCATCAGCATCGTATCCGCGACCATACAGCTCGGCTTTAGGCCCACAGATTCAAGGACCGTCAGGTCATACTTTAAATTATGCCCCACCATGGTCAGCCTAGGATCTACCAACAGTGAGGCAACCAATTTCAAGACGACTTTGACATCTAGTTGATCACCCTCAACATGCGAAACGGGGATATAACAGGCCTTTCCGGCCTCATAGGCGAGCGATATACCAACCAGCTCTGCATTCCGAGCAACCAATGAGGTGGTCTCTGTATCGAGCGCAAAGATCGTCGAATTTCTGCACTGCGAGACCCAGAATTCAAGCCGTTGTGGGCTAGTCACTAGCTCATAAGAAATCTCGACTGAGCCCGGTTTGATAGAAGTCTGTAAATTATCAGGTCTTGCACTCGAGAGCTGTCTCAAAAACTGATTCAGTTCGAGATCCGTATAAAGCAGGGTTAGCTTCTCCTTGTCGGGAGTTGAACGAGACAAATCATTAAGGCCCACGGGTAAATCACAATCAGTTTTAATGGTGACCAACGCCCTCGAGAGTGGTAACACATGCATATTTTTACGGAAGGTGTCACCGATTTTTCCAGCGATTGTTCCCGCATTTGCAATCACATCATCGAGAGTTCCATGCGAGTTAAGCCATTTAGCGGCCGTTTTCGGGCCGCACTTTGGTATCCCCGGAACGTTATCCACGCTATCACCGGTTAACGCCAAAAAGTCGATAATAGAGCATGGTGGCACGCCAAATTTTTTTTTGACCTCGATAGGCGTCATGGCTGTATCATTCATTGTGTTAACCAACGTCACCTTATCGGTCACGAGCTGTGCGAAATCCTTATCGCCAGTCGAAATTAGGACAGACTCACCATTTGCCTCAGCACGTTTCGCGAGCGTCCCGATAACGTCATCAGCTTCCACACCAGGGACAACGAGCAACGGAAATCCAAGCGCCTGGATGATAGCGTGCAATGGCTCGATTTGTGCCTGTAGCTCATCGGGCATTTTCTCGCGATTGGCTTTGTATTTGGGATACATATCATCGCGAAATGTTTTGCCGGAAGCATCGAAGACAACAACCATGCGCTCGGCGGCGGTTGAGTCTGCCAGTTTATTCAACATAGAAATGACGCCACGAATCGCACCAACCGGTCGCCCGTCTTTGGTTGACAGTGGTGGTAAGGCATGGAACGCACGATAAAGATAGGATGACCCATCAACTAAAACCAATGGTGCAGGCATTCCGGCTCCTGAGAGTGTTGCTTTTGTTTCTGTCCATGCATAATACCGCGCTTGGACGGGGCGCGGCGATGGGTGTTTACACGGAATTAACTCTGCGAGAAATGCAGGACTTCACAAGGCAATTCAATTTTGGTGAATTAAAAAGCTTCACGGGAGCAGACACCGGGGTAGAAAACACTACCTACTTTGTCTCCTTCAACCAAACAGAAACAGTGCTCCAAATATTTGAAGAGCAGGGGTTTGACGAAATTCCATTTTTCATTGAACTAAATCTCCGGCTGTCAGACGACGGCATTCCCGTGGCGTTACCCATCGCGAATCGCGAGGGTACGCGTTTGTTCGCAATAAAAAATAAACCCGCGGCTCTGTTTTCGCGTGTAGTGGGCTCAACGATCGCTCCCATTACACCGGATGCTTGCCATCAAATAGGCGAAGCGCTCGGTAAAATGCATTCTGCTACTCAAAAATATATTAATTTAAAGCGAGAAAACCATCGTTGGAATAAATGGTGGGAAGGAAACGTTAAACGCGTGATTGATATCGTGCCACCAAAATATCGGGATATGTTAAGCGATCAAATCAGCCGGTCCCATGCATTTGCTTCTGACGCGGCACGACTTCCTCAAGGGATTATTCACGGCGACTTGTTCTGTGACAACGCTCTATTTTATAACGGCTCCTTAGCAGGGATTATTGACTTCTATAACGCCTGTAATGGCTCGCTATTGTTTGATCTTGCTATAGCTATCAATGACTGGTGTTCCGATCAATCGAGCCGTCTCGACCCACTTAAAACCGAAGCGTTGATGAGAGGATACAATCGGAACCGTCCGCTCACAGATCAAGAAATCCATCATTGGCCGCCTGCCGTTGAGACAGCTGCCTTGCGGTTTTGGATGCTTCGATTGGTTGCGCTAGCCCGCAAACGCGAAGGTGGCCCCCAGGCCCCGCCGCATGTGAAAGACCCCAACGACTTTCTCGAGATTCTAATCTCTCGTCGCCGTGACCCTCAATGCGAACTCATTTCGAGATAGAGCCGATTAGAAGACTTTGGCGGCTAGCGTTTCCACTTATTATCGCCAATATTTCTACCCCGATCCTCGGTCTGGCTGACGCCGCCATTTCAGGTCACCTTGATTACGCCTACTATCTTGCTGCTGTGACGGTCGGCGCAGAACTTTTAGTGGCTTTCTTTGGCGTTTTTTCGTTCTTACGTATGGGGACGACGGGTATGGTCGCTCAGGCTGTTGGTGCTTCCGACCACAGCCTATCATTTAATATTTTGTTGCACATGGTAACCTTAGCCACCGTTATCGGGATAGGGCTTTTCGTGCTTGGTTCTCAAGCAATTGCTCCAATCCTTGAGCTAGCACAAGTTCCTTCAGAGATGCATCGACCACTTAAGGAATACCTCGAGACCAGACTGTGGGGGGGACCTGCAAACCTTGCTTTACTTGTTCTTACCGGATGGTTTATCGGCAGAGGTCATACCCAAGTCGCGCTGTGCCTTGCGATCGGTATCAACCTCCTAAACGTTTGCCTGAACTATACATTAGCTATTGGATGTCAGATGAATAGCTTCGGTATCGCTCTCGGAACGGTTATCTCGGAATACGTAGGCTTGATGATTGCCTTTACATTACTCGCGCTTTCCTTGAAAAATACAAAGCGGCTAACCAAACAAACTTGGCAGCTATCGCTCGTTATCAAGCTTATAAAAGTGAACCTACCGCTGATGATTCGAACAATCGCACTTCACAGCGTGTTCATAACCTTATCAATTTTCGCTGCGAGGCTAGGAACTGTCGAGGCAGCCTCGATTGGGCTTATTTTGGTTCTGCTCGCGACGGCGGCTTATGCCCTTGATGGAATCGCATACGCTACAGAAATAGAGGCAGGACAATCTCTCGGGGAGTGTCACTATAAACGCTTCGTCGATAGCCTTAAGGGAGGGGCGATCTTATCCGGCATCTCGGCCATTACGATGATATCAATATTTACAATTTTTCAGTTACAAATCTTTTCGGCGCTGACTGATTTTAGTGCCGTTATCGAACAGGCCTCCGGTCTGATGGTCTGGTTTGCCGGGCTTGTGATGGTGTTGTGCTGGTCTTATTGGCTCAATGGGATATTTATTGGCCTTACCAAAACG
>PBZM01000019.1 GCA_002731015.1 Gammaproteobacteria bacterium | reverse complement strand
CAAGTTCAGCGGCGCTCTGGGACGCTCGAAGCACTTGATTGAAACGGTTGGTCTTGCCACCGTCAAAGGCGCTCTGTCCTTCGAGAGCACACTCGTCGAAACCCGATCGTAACTCATCTGCAACCACTGACATCAAATTTGAGCTGGCAGCCCTCGTGATGATTACCGCGCCAACAGCACGCAAGGCAGACACTACCTCCGATACCGCCGCGGTATTCTCGAATGTTGGAATCGTCATCTATCGCCTCCTATGCGGCTGCACATCACTCCGACGTGAAAATCGCAGAAACCGGCACGAATGCCGCGTCGCTATGTTTAAGGCTTACGCACCCTAGTGTTAGCAGTCTCAGTATCAATTTCGTCTCGCCAACCATCAAGGTTGATCTCCAAGAAGGCGAAACCAAATATCCATAGAAGCTCGTCCCAAAGGTACACCCAGTGACCATAAACAGCCCAGTAAGCACCTAGACCGAGAATCAGCGCGTAAAGACACAACTTCAGCCATCGCAGGCTCGCTACGATAACGCCAGACGTAACACCACGATCAGTCAATCTGATTGCCGCTTCCATCGCTGCCCCCACGCTCAGCCACGCCGCTGTCTCCATAAAATCACACCAGGCAAACTTCCTCGCCAGCTCGAGTCCAGCCGAGGATGTAACTACGGGCTCACCTGGAATTTCCCAGTACTGAGGAGCCTGCGGCAGCGCACCGCAAGAGTCCGTCGTTATAGAGATGTAGTCGAGATTGAATAGCCACGACTGCCCAGCGTTAGTAAGGTCGCAAAGATCTGACACTGCTGAGGCAGAAACAGGCCCGAGAATTTGTGCCAAAGCAATGGAATTGACGTAGAGCGTGTGCCCGATCAGGAAGAAAGTGATGAGCTTGATAACCATCACGACCCTGGTAATCCGGGGTGACCACCCTGACTCGTCAAGTAAATAGGTTTCTAGCTCGAAAATCAGCAGCAACGTAAACCACGCCACTTCGTCCAGACTCGTATTGAATTGCTTTACGTAATCGTAAAAACCAGCGGTATCCGCGAGAGAAAAACTCGTCCTTGCCCAGTCATCGATAACGTAATAGCCGAAGTTAGCCAGCAAAAGCGTGTATAGAACCGCCTTCATCCAAGGGTATGCGGGCCCGTCGTGCAGACTGATGATCGCTGCTCTGACCACCGTCACTTAGTCACAGCGCTCCATAAAAATTTGTTGCGATTTTGTATGAGATCAGTAGCAGCCGCTCCACTCGAGCAAATCCCCTGTCGCTCGCTCGCTTGCCGTAAGCACACGAATGCCATGGGACTCTCTCAATGTGACAATCGGCTGATCCAACCACTCCTCCGGAAATTGAAATGGCCATTTTTTACTCATGCGCCGGGTCCTTCGAACGATCCGCCATTTGAGGCCCAGACACTTCCAATACAGCCTGGGAAATAAACGCCAACCTTTTTCCGATATTAGGGCCAGATATAAAGCTTTTATATCCGGCAATTGGGCGTAGCCGCGAAGATAGCGCCATTTGTACTGGCATCCGAACAGCACCCAGGTATCCAGTCCAGCCTCCTGCTCTAACGAAGTATCCATGCCGAAGATCACGTGGGTCGTATCGTGCTCCAAGATTAAACGAGAGCCCTCACAATCGACCATGGCTTTTCGACCGATCCCAGCAAGGTAACGGTGATACTCCGCTAAGCCCTCGCGCAGCGTCAGGGAGCAATCTTGCTGTTGATAACGCAAGCTCATAGGCAGCCTCCCGATGCCTCGCCAAGAAGAGGACAGAGTGACAAATCGTTGCGAAATGCTTTCACGACAAGAGCAGCGCAACGCTGCCCCATCGCGCGGGCATCTGCCCAACTTGTCCGCCCTAATGGGGAGACTAATCGACTTTCGTGAGCAGCGCCGAATTCTCTGTCAGTTCACCATTGAGCATGACGGTGTTGGTGAAAAGCATGGAGTCGTTGTCGTTCTGCATGGTCCACTTCATCGACGTCACAAAGCTCTCGTGTTCAGCGTGAAGATCATTGGCTGACTCATCGAGTGCCAACGCCAGCTCGGTATCTGACACACTACTGACACTAAAGACCGGCTGTGTTCCCAGCGCGCAGTAATGCTTAACCACCAACTCGCCATTGTCGTCGCTATAAGTGGTGAGCATTTCTACTCCATCTTCAACCAGAGTCTCGGTGATAGTGTTGCCCCCGGAGGTCAGCCGCCACTCATAGGAGACGTCGATGACTGCCCCCGTGAGGCCCTGAGTCATCTTGCCTTCCCATTTACCCAGCTTTTTTTGAACCTGCTTGAACGCCGCGCTGCTTTGCACCGCCGGCATCGTAACTTCCCCAATCACTAACGGCTCATCAGCCGCATGGGCTGACACTGCCACCATCAGGCCTACCATCAAACTCAAATAAAGCTTCTTCATCACTCTCTCCATAATTACTTGAACGAAACTGGTGCTAATCAAGGTAAATCAACGCGCACGGAAAAGATAGAACCCTTCAAGGCACCCCACGCAGTGGCAGCCTCTAACAATGGGCGCTTTGGTGCTAAAGCGGCGGATATTCGAATCCCTTTTCATTCATCACTCGGACGATAAAAGCTTGCCACGTGTCGTTGGGCACCCATACCGATTGCATCATTGACATCGCGTCGTCCATGTCCGCGCCTCGATGCAGGACCTGATACAGGAAACCAAATACTGACGCCCTGAAGTTTACCTCGCAGTGCACCAGCGTCTTGGCGACTGCTGGCGTCTGCATTATCGCGACGAAGCTTTCAAAATCGGCCACACTGGGAGACTCCCACTCAACTGGGATATGAATGAACTGCAGACCGAGGCGCCTTACAATGGCATCCTCGTTAGCAACCCCTTTGGGATGATTGCTAAATGCCAGAAAAATGACACGGTCGTAATCATTCTCAGCGATAAGCGCTAACTCTTCCTCGGTCGGTTGCCCGGCGGTCGTCAGAGAGGCGGAGAAATTGACTTGGTTAAGCAGGCGTGCCCCGCTGCCGTCACTGGCATACCCTTGGTTAGCGAAGGTGTATACGAACAGTGCCGCGAGGCGCAGCAGAGAACTCATTGAGGTGATCTTCATATTCGCAACCGATACGCGTTGACCGAGAGACACATGCGCATGTACAGACTAAATCAATAGTCGGTAGGTATGCGCCGCGTCATGACAGTGTACTCATGAGATAAATACAATCCTGTATGAACTTTGCCTAAGTAGCCATCATCACGAAAGTCTTCGANGATCATCAATGCNCAAANAAATCAAGGCCTCGCCAAATCAGTAGCTGACCCTTAACATGCNATNGCATNTAAATTNGGACNAAAGTCGACTANCNGGGAGACTGAGTGTAATGGACCAAGCNGTTTTGATCGTTACGAGCGGCGTCATTTTCTTATTGGCAATCAACAGCTGGTTGCTGTGGAACGGCTTTCGGGTCCTCGATGACCAAGTTAAGTTAATGAGAGAAACGCTGCAGCTGGAAATCCACGCGTTACGTGATTTGATGGAAGAAACGGAGCTTCGACAGAAACAACGCGATAAAAATTAGCAGATCGCTATTCTCATCGATGAAGGCGCCTAAAGTGATAACCATCGACGAGCAAACCCTGGATTCAGTCACCCTCGCTCTGTTCACCTTGCTTCCACACTGGATGCATAGCAAGTCGTTGCAACGCTGGTTGGAAAATTGGCGGAGCAGTCGGAATCCGCTAATCGTTGAATCTATTGGCTATTAGCGGTATCTGATCAACATTCTGCCCTACGCTTCGAACCCGCTACTTTTGCCAAAAGTCCTTAAGTAACTGATTTTGCATATCTTTATTTTCTGGACATGATTTCCCTGTTTCTCAACATCCAAGGCCGCCCGAGAGGATAGATTTAGTTCGCTGCCCCGTCCTACCACTTGACTAAATACGCCCCCCGGGGGGCAAACCAAGTTCTGATTGTGATTGTTACCGCCCAAATACATTAGGGGTGGGCTTGAGGCAATCCCGTCTCTTTTTGAAGCTATCGGAACCCGCGAGTGAAATAACGCATAGAGTGAATCTGTTAATTAGTGCCCACGGTAATGGGGTTCACAAAAAACATGCTCTGAATCTTCCAGCCATTATCGGTATTAATAAGCCCGTAATGGCCAGTGGCCTCAAAGAACGGATTCCCAGACGGGTTCATCCTGACGAATGAAAACTCAACCATCGCAGCTTTAGGAGACTCAGATAGAACCTTGATGTAGCCGATTCGAGAGGTGTCCCATCCTGTCTTTTTGAGGTTCTCGAAATTAGCCATCGGGGCGGATGGATCAGAGAGAATTTCTAAAACTCCGCCGACGGAGCGTATTACAGGAAATTCGAACGTCTCCTGATATTGCTCCGAATCCTCGGCATTGAAGTAACCAACATAGCGCTCCATGAATTGTGTTGGTGTCTCCACCGCACTCGCAGAGATTGATGCCACCAGTGCGGCAATTGCCATTACTGATCTGAACATTACTCGGGCCTTTTCAGCACTGTAGATGCCCCCAGCTTACCGCAGGACTATCTCAATGTGAGAGGTCATGTGAGAGCAAATGGGGTACCGGCGGGGCTAACCTTCGCTGTGATTGGGATGGTTACCATCCAAATACGTAAAGGAATAAAATCAGCCGCTACTGCGAGTGGAGCGCGAGTATGACGCAAAAGAACGATGGAGCTATGACTCTGGAGGTGTGTCAGCAACGGCTATTTGCCCTTGACCAGCTTCAGCTGCGTTCGCCCTATGATCTATATCGACAATGGCGTGATAAAGGGCCCGTAGTATATCTAGAAGACCAAGATATCTATGTCGTGACCCGACACGATATTATCAAGTCGGTGAATCGCCAACCGATGCTGTTTTCTAACCAGAACCCTTTAGGCCCCTCTTCGGCTCTGGCTGCCGAGGCTATTGCTGAAGTTTTGCAAGACTTCCCAGAGGAAGCCGCCGCTAAAGCGCACGTAGTCCTGAATCGCGGCAACGTGCTTTTTACTGCCGATCCACCAGAACACACGCGCCACCGACGCTTGCTTAACGCTGCCTTGAGACGTTCCGCAATAGACAGCATGAAGAGCGAAATAAATCTCATCGCTCGAGACGCGGTCGCCGGCATCGAGCGTAACGCCGACATCGACTTCAACGAAGCTCTAGCTGTGCCTGTGCCCATCCATTGCTTAGCCACATTATTGGGTGTGCCGAGAGACCACGCAGCCGACTTCCATCGCTGGGCCGAGGCCATCAATGCTTCAATTGGCTCGAAAATGCCCCGTGAAAAAATTAGACGAGTTATTCAGGATCAAATGGAATTCTGGTCATTTTTTGAAGCTGAGATAATGTCTCGAGAGCAAAACCCTCGCCTCGATCTCCTATCGGCCATTGCTACCGAGAGATCTGAAATAGATGCACCCCTAACCTTGGAAGAAAAAGTTGGTTTCTGCTCACAGTTAATTGGTGCGGGTGCTGACACCACAACCAAGCTGATCGGCTTTGCGACACTTGCCTTGGCGCAAGATGAGTCGCTTCAAAATAAACTGCGCAATGCACCTGAAGCAGTTCGCCCGTTTGCCGAGGAAATTCTGCGCCTGGAGCCACCAGTGCAAGGGATGTTCCGAGTTACAACGGCTGACACTGAGCTGGGTGACATTAAAATACCCCGAGGCAGCATGATCTGGCTGCTCTACGGATCGGCCAATCGGGATCAAAATGTCTTTACCTGCCCCGATGAAGTCAATCTCGAGAGGATCAATCCCGGAGATCATTTAAGCTTTGGCAGTGGTCCGCATATCTGCATAGGTGCCAATCTCGCCAGAGAAGTGGCACACAGCGTACTGACGGAGCTGCTTACTCAAACGCAGCAGATAGCACTGTCTGAGTCCACTCAACTGCCAGTTCTACCCAGTTATGTGATGCACGGTTTGGCATCACTAACTGTGAGGCTAACCTAATTAAGGTGGGCAGATGTTGCGATCTTATGTCGCGGATTCTCCCGATGGCATTGACTAGCAGTTTTATTTTTTTAGTCTATTGATCGTAAACTTCTATCGTAGACTGTGCGTTATCCAGCAGCGTCGCGGGATGAGAGGAGAAAGAAATGAAGAAAAAACTATCCATATTGAGAGTAATAATTGTTTTTTCTGTATTTTCTAGCGTATCTATTTATGCAGCCTCGAGTTGCACCAGAGATGAAAAAAGTTTGGTTGTTCTCAGATCTTCTTGGATAGATGAAGACTTGGCGTTTCTCGACGGCAGAAAGGAAGTGGGGTACACGTTTGAGAACAATACCCGTAATTATCGAATCTATCAGAAGGGTGCGTTTCTTGGAGATGTTGTCTCGGACCCTTTCTACCAAGAAGAAATCGACAAAGCCAATGAACTCATTTCCCGTCTGAATACTTACATCGATCTCAAGCTCAACGAAGTCCCCAACCGACGCGAGGCTGATCTGGTGATCATCGGTGTGTGCGAGGATAGCAACATCACTGGATTGGTAGCTGATAACGAGTTCGGCGATCAATATTATCTTCTGCTTAACGGATGTAATGGGGTCTTAGATATAGAGGGACAACCCGTAATACTTTTCTTGCACGAGCTTGGCCATGCTATGGGGTTAGAGCATCCATTTGATGATAGCGATGGAGACTGCTTGCACTCGAACCAGCCGTGGAGCGCGGAATCCACTGACGCTTCTGTCACTGTTATGGCGTATAAGTCTTCCGAGAAACCGGTTGGATTTTTTACTGAACTTGATCTCTCCACATTGCAGTCCATTCATGGTGTAGCAGAGGATGCGCCCAGGAACTTTTTGGTAGATAAGCCTGATGTAAATAACAAGATTTTTAAATAGTAATAGCCTCTGATGCCGTGTTGTTAATCAGTTCATCGCTTTAGAAGTTGCTCTACGACAGGGCCAGTATGTCTAACTCTCCCCTGCCGCCCCATACCACCAGGGTGTTGCCCTCGCCGGTTACCCCTTGTGTGAGCGAGGGGTTCAGCGGGGAATTGATGTCATACAATTAAAGATTTTCGTATCTCACACGACAGAACCTGCCTGCTGGCGAGTAGGAATTACTACTCGTCCTCCGCCCATGGGTCTAACGTTGGGTCGGGTATTTGATCGGTCCAGATCTCCCAGACGGCAACGGAGCCAAAGCCAGTAGATGAGAGCTGTAAAACCCACCCCAACCCTCTACGTACCCGAAGAACCAGACTCACGCCGCTGCGGTCGCACAGCACCAAATCGTTTCTCGTATTTTTTCTGTCATTTCCATATCTGAACGACCTTAACAGACTGTCTGGACACTAAATGCGTTTAGCACCCAGTTGGCTTTTGCGCGGCATCAGAGTCAACGAGCGCGACTAAAAATCAACGATACACGTTCCGACATAGGTCTCTGCACCTGGCTTGTTGGAGGACGGCAACGTGGCCGTATATTTGCCCATACGTTCACTGGTGCTGTGAATAGTTAGCAACTCGCCAAAATCACCCGCCCAAGCACTCCAGAAATTTTCCTCGGCCGCCCGAGCCCATAGCACGCTGAGTGTTGCTGGGTTCTTATAGTCTTCGTCCGCCTCGTCTCTTATAGTCTTCGCGTGCCTCGTCTGAGGCTATGCTGTCAACTATGGTCATGACGAGAATGGGGCCCCACTGGTTGAGTTGGTCAGCGTATAATTCCCTGTCGGGCAGCCCATACTGGATTCATGTCTCAAACTAGCAAGTGGCGCTAAGTTGCTCTGCCCAAGCACCCGAGCAGCGATTAGTGTGGTAATTGCGATAGCCAATCTCATCATTTCTCCTTGGCCTTAGCGCTGTGCCTCCAAGGAAAGATTCTGAAACTTCCTGTGCAGAGGAAGAGTGCACAC
>PBZM01000018.1 GCA_002731015.1 Gammaproteobacteria bacterium | reverse complement strand
TGCGCGTCTGCAACCTTGGCAAACATTTCGACAGTCTTTTGATCGATAATCCCAGCATCCAGAGTACCGTTATCCGATTCACCCTCCCCTCCAGAGGTGGCTGGCGATGTTAGTTCGACGACTATTTTTTCATCTTCAATTTTGACCTCGACCTGACCCTCTGCAATCTCTTCTGCTAGAACCTGCTGGACAGTCTTGAAATCCTCATTATTTTCAAAATCTGCATCCTTATTATCGGTCTGAGGCTCAGCCTCTTTTTTCATCTGGTCCGTTGTTTCCTGCTTCACTACCTGCTGGGGCGTCGGTTTTGCGATAGCTGGTGAAAATTCCCGAGCGATCAAGCTCTGTGCCTTCGGAGGCTCAACAACAGGAACCAACCGTTGCACACCAAATGCAGCTTTTAAGGAACCTGTAATTTGTTTGTATTTTGGAACGTTCATCTCCGCAAAAGAGAGGATCAGTACGAAGAACGCCATGAGAAGCGTCGCCATGTCTGCGAAGGTCGCCATCCACGCAGGTGCACCAGCCTTACAGGGGGCACATTCCTCGCACTTAAGCTCGTCCTCTTCAGGTTCAGCAGGCTCTTCAAGAAGCTCCTCTTCCAGCTCCTCTTCAGCGTCAGGGCCTGCCTCTAAATCATCCTTATCTTCTTCAGCCATGAATCAGCCTTAGTTACCCATCGCCGCCATAGCTCTTTCACGAGCCTTTCCATCCAAAAATGAGCCAAGCATGTCGCCCATAATTCGTGGGTTACCACCATCATTGATAAACATAACACCCTCGATAACCAGCTCGTTATTCAGAGCCTCCATACTAGATTTTGTCTTCAACTTCATCGCGCAAGGAATCAGAATCACATTCGCCAGTAGCGCGCCGTACAACGTAGTCAAAAGAGCGACGGCCATAGCAGGACCGATTGCCTTCGGATCTGACATATTACCGAGCATCAATACCAGACCGACCAGCGTTCCAATCATTCCCATAGCTGGAGCAATCTCAGCCCAAGCCTCAAAAAAACCAGCCCCAGCACCATGGCGCGATTTCATTTGATCGTTCTCTCGCTCGAGTGACGTCCGGATCAACTTCCCATCCGTGCCATCGACCAGCATTGAAATACCCTTGGCCAAGAACTTATTTTTTATTTCCTGTCCTTCGAGTGCGATCATCCCGTCTTTACGCGCGATCGTGGCAAGCTCTGCAAGCTGAACGATGAGATCCTCAGGCTTATCCGGGTAACCACCAAAGGTTTTCCCCATCACCTTAGTAAAACCTATGAATTCTGGGAGTGTTGACCGGTATAAAGTCGCCATAATCGAGCCACCAAATACAATCAGAACGGAAGCCGTATCGACAAATGGACCTGGATCTCCCATCGCCATAACGATTAGGGCACAGGCGCCAATTAGTCCGACTACTGCTGCAATATCCATCTAATTCTCCGTTTAAATCATTTAAGGAAAAATACACTCACGGGCATTGTATCGGCAAAAACATCGAAATATTTACTTCCCTCAACGTTTTTCCGGTCCCGTCCGATATAGTATGAAACTAACCGAGAGAGTACAGCCCCTCGGCCAAGAAAAGGTGATACATGCGAATTTTAATTGCCATAATCGTGCTGCTGATGCTGACAGGGTGTGACCGATCACGTGACCTTCCAGACTGTAAGAATGTCAGATCGCCAAAAGATTATGGGAAATTCTTGGTAAACCCTACCACCGGATCCGCACAGCACGTCTCCGGAACGGTTTGGTATCGTTGTATGGCAGGACAATCATTCCGTGGTAAAAAGTGTTTAGGCAAACCCCTTGAACTGAACTTGTCCGAAGCCAAATCTTACCTTAGAGACTTTTCACGAAAGTCTGGGGAAAAGTGGCGACTCCCAACGAAAGATGAATTTGAGGAAATTCTCGAGACCACTTGCGACAGTCCACCACTTAACCCCAATGTGTTTCCCGGGGTTGCCGTCAAAAACTTTTGGTTAATTGATAGGCCTTGGCTCGAAAATGCTCGCTTTGGCTGCTCAATATTTTTGTTTCAGGGTTCGACGTCATGCCGACAAGCAGTCCAGTTACACCAACCCGTACTGATGATCCGCGATTAAACTAAGCCGAGTGATCGATCCGATTACCTTTGATACCACTGGTCGTGTCTTTGGTATCCGCACTCGGATCCGTTTCAGTCTTGTATCGAAACCATTGGCATTCTCTGCCGTCGATACTCATCACCTGAAGGCAAGGAAGCGCCTGACTTTTAAAATTCATCGCCTCACATTCATACGGGAATCTGGCGTCCCAGCTGATTCTAAAAAACCGACATTTCCAACAGTTGGGAAGATCGTTCATTTGCGCTTCTTCCGGTAAATATCAGTATAGTATTTATAGGCAACCATCAGCACGACACCAACAGCAAAGGTGTAGCCAACTACCGCGCGCCCATCGATGCCCTCAGGGATTTGAAAGTCGGGACGAATCCACATCATCATCAGGACTGGTATAGCGACCAATAGGTACACCCTGATTAGTCGACAAACTCTGCAGTCAGGGCCGCCAAAACGAAACACGCACACCTCCTTTCCTGAACATCAGTGTACCCGAGACTGCCAATGTCTTAAATTCGATTCTAACGTCGTAGCACATCTAACGATGTTTAGTCGAAAGGGGCGTGCTTTATACTCAAGGTCTGTCACAATCTTCTTCCGGGTAGGCTTGTATCAAGGGAGAAAAAAACTATATATCTACAAATGTAGCCCCAGATAATTGAGGCAAATAGATAGCCCAATTACGCTGATGCAGACATCCTGTGGAGAGATTTAAACCAATTTCTCAAAGTGAATCGTCCTGCGATTACCGTGTTATGTCAGATAAAAATGGGAACATAATTGTTACTTTACCCGCTTGGGAGGGCCGCAAAAGTCAAATAGGGGCCTCGCTTGCTCATCTCGCCGATCAATATCTAGTTAAAGTCGTGCAGAGCCCTATCATGCAGCTCGAATTGGTCAATGATGCGATAAGGCGGGCGGTATTGCGTGAACTCGCCGAATGGGATGAAGTTAGAGCTGATTATACAGTGACAGTGGTTTGCTCAACACCTGAAGCGCCTGATGCTTTAGAACAATTTGACGAGCTGTGCATAGCCCTGCGGCTGCGCGGAGATCGCCTTAAATTTGCTGCAATAGATCAAGAAACCGCCATTAGCGTGTCCGAGGTATGCCAGATCAAAGAGATTTCTAATTTTCCCTACACAAGCGTCATGATTCCCGAGGTACCGGGAAGCTTCAAGGAACTTACAGATCTGATTGCCAAACGAGAAGGAGAAAGAGAACTATGCCTAATATTTGAGCCGACTGAATCACCCGGTTGGATAGCAAAAACGCTCATCGGAAACGGCTTGCGTGCTATAAGGATGGGTTTCTACAAATATAAGCCCATCCAGATCGCGAATTTACCGCCAGCAGATAATCCAACATGGTGGGTGATAGTCAATGATGCTGCTGTAGTTCCAGAGATAGCTCGAGGATTAAAAAGACAAAACATGAAATTTTCGAATATCCGATGGATAAGTTCGCGTCCCTCGGTTGGCTCAGCTTTAAAGAAAATATTACCCAAGTCTGAATTTATCGAAGTCTCTGAACTTCGTTCTGACATAATACTCGAAAGAATAAAAGGTCATATAAGCCCAGCATTATAATTAGCCATTAAAGCTTAGCTCAGTCAGCGTCCTCATCAACCTCGCCTTGATTCTCTAACAAAAAGTTTAGAGGCAATATCGGCTGTACCGCGTACAAATCCAGTTTAAGCAAGTCTCCCAAATCATTCGCTATATCTTGACAACTGTTGACCGCTAACATCCCATCAATTTCCCCTTTCTGGTAACGAACACCAAGTTCAAACACTTTCGCGGCGAACTCAATCGGAATGTAAGCCATCGTTTGTCCGTTAACGGTATTTACCGTCTGGTAACAGGTCTCTTCTCTCGCGGCCGGTGCCGGAGGAACGTCATCACCACCAGCGATAGCGATCATTCTAGATTCCTCATACCCGGCCCACGCTTTCGTTCCAGCTACAAAAATCTTATCCATGACCACTCTGATCCGTACCGCCTGTCTGACCCGAAGTGCGCGTTTTTCTCGAGAGTCTCCCTCGGCGGCCACGGTTTGCTCAAAAATCTTTCTAGCGGTGACTTTCTGAGCCGCGTCAGAGTCGCCAATCTGCATCCAATCAAATAAGGCCATAAAAAACCTTTTGGCTATCAGCCGCTATCGGTTGAAATTTTGTTTAGAATTTCATCGGCGTTTAATGAAGGCACTTCAATACTGCGTGTGCCGATGCATTTCTTTAGGGCATAGGCTGCCAAACCGGGGTTAGAGGTTACCCAGACAAGCTCTGTAACATCCTTTGCTGCCCTATTAAACCCGTCAACAGTGCTCGAAACAGATGAAACATCATTCACTAAAACATAAATCGGCAGATCATTTTCGGGGATTTGTTCTAGGGGCTGTTTTGCTCCATTAAAAATGGGCAACCTGACAACCCTCTGTCTGGCAGCGATCAATTGCTTCGCAACTGAACCAGACTCCTCTACCTCCTCGAGTACCAGACACAACTCGTTGTCCTCCGCACGCTCAGTTATCCTCTTCGCGAGTTCCAATCCGCTTCCTGGTGTCTTTACTGGAACCAAAATTTCTTGAGGGCTTACTTTATCCACATCACATGCTCGCAAGACTTCGGAAAACGCTAGAGCGGTGTCGTCGTCGCAGGCACTATATTTTAACCGCTGAACCCGTAGCTTAATGGCCAAAACCAAGTCGTCAAATTTTATAAGAGCTTCGGGGCTCTCGGGATTAGCTGCGATTAGATTGAGCGCCCTTTTATCTTTTACCTCGTCCCAGTCGGCTAACTCTCGCAGAGCAGCGCGCTGCTTCGCATCGTTTGTCAGTTGAAGAGTTTTCGTTGGCGATATTTGAACATTGACCCAGTACTTCGGACCTGCCTTGGCCAGGGCATCAGCTAGTGGGTGGTCCGTAATGCCCCACGAAGGCAAAGTAACTATTAGATTTGCTATTTCGACCGCCACGACATTTCCTTTAATAAAGTGATTAGTCTCTGACGCTATACAGTGACACAAGTGAGAAAAGTTATCCAGCTAACGCGAGGACCCCGCATAGCTTTCAAACCACAAAACTCAAAGCTTGAAGCATACTAAAAACATTTCCTATTTATGCAAGTGCGCTGCACGGGACCGTGTGGATCCGAACCTATGATCCGATAATTACCGTTCGAATAATCTTGGCCATAAGTTTTCCANCGCTTCCTGCCGGCAGTGTAGCCCTCAGTGATGGTCAGACCGTTAAGCTTCCTCTGCGATTGCATTGGCATCCAGCCGAATCGATGCTTAATACGAGGCGATGAGGTCGATGGCCGACGATGGATCCTGCTGTTATAGATATTACCTGTCAGATTGTCGCGACAAATAATCTGACTTTGGCTTCCGAAGCAAGTCGCTTGCGCCTGCGATACAATTAAGAAAGCNCCGACGAAAGAAAGGATNAGTGTTCGCAGCTGATGCGTTAATCTCCTCATATATACTGAATCGACCAAATTTAACTATCCTTGACCTGCATGGGATGTCGGCTTCAAAGAAATGCTCAGCTAGTTGCCGCTCAGGGGCACGCCCGGTCAGTTGCGGTTATCAATACCCTAGGACCTCATGGAACCTCGCGTTTATGATTTTTATCTGATAGCCGAGCGACTGCTTTCCCGAGAGGCACTGAAATTTCCAACCTAACTGGCAACCAATACCCCCGGATTCTTCCTAAATAAAGGGTCCGATAAATCTCTGATTCAGTAGCACGAAACCAACCTTTTTTNGTTGAAAATCCGCCAATCCTTTTCACAGTGATGTCGCAACGANGGGCAAAACCAACATAGNTACCGGGAACTTTTGTCTCAAGCATTTGAAGACCACCATCTTTAATCCTCAAATCATACCTTCTCACCCCGTCGAATATGCGATAAAAGCCGTCACATTTTTCAGTGTTATCCAGCATTCGACCAATTTCGAAAACCGGAGTAAAAGGATCGACGGTATTTATGGTTGATTCTTCAGAAATCGGCGTTAATTCATAATCACGTGGTTCAGACCGATAAAGATCGACTATCGGCATTGACCCAGAGGCTGGCCAAATTACTGTGATATCGCTATGCGTGTCACCCCACGTACTTTCACCATTCAATAATTTGGTCCCGTCNNGCNAATGTAAAATTTCCANNGTTGANCGAAAATCTGAAAACCATGCACCCGCGCCACGTGACTGGACATCAGCGGTCACGGACTTGACACCTTGTGAGTCGAGTAGCTCAACTTTTACGTCTGCAAGCGTCACAGGACCCCAGTCAATCTCGTAGTACAGTGGTTGGCCATCAAATGCAACTGTCGAAGCGCTGAATACCGCGACGAATAACCAAGCTGCTTTCCTCATCCAAGCGCCTCTACTCGGTAACGAACACGTCAAATCGCGACTGCCACATCGCAGCCTTTTCTTCATTGAAAAAAGGAGANCCAGCTTCGTCATACAAACGAGCGAGCCCGAGTGCACCATATCCAACACCTTTCCGATACGCTTGTATATAAAGAGCTTCGGCGCGACCTATATCGGCCTCTACGATCCCATTACCCGTGTGGTAAACCACAGCCAAAGCGAACCATGCGGCCGGATATTCAAGTGCTTTCGCTTTCTCAAACGCTGCCAGCATAGCGTCGCCTTGGTCAAGTTTCAGGTATCCGCGGCCAAGTTGAATCCAATACCTCCCGTTATTAGGAGCAGAGTTGACTGCTTCTCGGCAGGCGTCGATTACCAGTTTTCCTTCTATAGCTGAGTATTCGACCGGAACGGCTTGATGATCAGGATCGGCAGCAATAGAGGCCAATCGGTCACACAAATCACCGGCCGTGTCCCCAAAAGATGATGTAAAGACTGAGCTAACCGTTAAGGCTAGGAAGAGGAGCCAGCGTGCTCTTGCAATAGACCAAAGGCTCCCGTTTTGTATCTGGCAGCTCAATGTATATAACTTCACCAACAAGAATCCCATGATCCCCTCCATCGTAGAGTGCATAGTGACGGCACTCTAAATAGGCAAGACAACCATCTATTTTTGGGCTTCCATTAGGACCTTTAGANATCTGTAGCCCAGTTGCTTTATCCGTACCAGACTTCGCGAACTGCATCGCCAATGGACCCTGATCCCCGGCTAAAATATGGATACTGAAATAGTCGGCATCTTTTAAACCAATATAACAATCAGCATCTTTTGCCGGACACATTAGGACCAGTAGCGGGTCAAGTGATAGCGAACTGAAGGCACTGGCGGTCATTCCGATCACCTGGTCCTCGGCATTGTGTGCCGTCGTAACAGTGACTCCCGTTGGAAACGAGCCCATGGTCTGCTTGAAAAGATCTTTAGAAACTGTCATCCGCCTGCTTTCTTAGCTTGTAAACCTTTTTCTTTGAGGAATGAAATGACGGTGTTTACGTGATCGCCTTGAACAACAATTTCGCCATCTTTTACTGAACCACCCGTGCCGAGCTTTTGTTTGATGGCTTTACCTAAGGATTTCAACTCCACCTCGCTAACGGGAACGCCCCAAATAACCGTAGCCTCTTTCCCACCGCGGCCTTTAGTTTCTCGCCTCACACGACAGACTGAATCATCCGGTTGTTCCACGTTATTAGCTTTAGAGTCAGATCGGATACGTCCCAACTCGGTTGAATACACGAGCCGAGTACCCTTGCGCATTTACAGTTCTTCGAGTCTAGATTCGATGTCTGGACGAGCCATCGCACGAATCAAATCATTAATTCCAACGACACCAACCACATCACCGGTATCATTAGTGACTCGCGCCTGCGAAGACGGTGACTCGGTCACTAGCTGGGCCGCATCCTCGACCAACATCTCAGCTGACAACTCAGGGCCTGGTTTGTCGTTTGGAACTTTCATAATCGTTTTCAATTGAATTACTCGGCCTCGGTTAATATCTTTAGTAAAGTCTGCAATATAATCATCCTTCGGTTTCAGAACAATTTGCTGAGGCGTACCTTGCTGAATCACCTGACCATCGCGCAGAATCGCGATTTGATCACCGATCCGCAGTGCCTCTTCTAAATCGTGAGTAATAAAAACAATTGTTTTATGGAGTTCTTGTTGCAGATCTAAAAGAATGTTTTGCATATCTGTTCTGATCAGTGGGTCAAGTGCGCTAAATGCCTCATCCATGAGTAAAATGTCGGCATCCGTTGCCAATGCTCGCGCTAAACCGACACGCTGTTGCATACCACCTGAAAGCTGACCCGGAAAGTTTTCTTCATAACCCGCCAAGCCAACTCGCTCAATCCAATATGCCGCCTGTTCCCCAGCATCTTTTTCCGCCATCCCCTGAATCTCAAGCCCGTAGATGGTATTTTCCATCACGGTTCGGTGCGGTAGTAGCGCAAATCTCTGGAAGACCATAGATGCTCGATTACGCCTAAAATCACGTAATGTTTTTTCGTCCATCTCGAGTACGTTTTCGCCATCGATCCAGACCTCTCCTACGGTGGGCTCTATGAGGCGGTTGATGTGCCGAATAAGGGTTGACTTCCCGGACCCTGATAAACCCATTACAACTTGAATACCTTTTGCCGGTATTTTGAGATTTATATCAGATAAACCAAGGACGTGATTATACTGATCATTCAACTCGTCCTTACTGACTCCGCCACGCACCTTTTCGAGCATCCCCTCAGGATCGTCGCCAAAAATTTTGAAGAGCCGTTTAATCTCAACTTTAGTCTCCGAATTACTCATCGTGGCCTCCGCGGTGACTTTGAAGACGCTTACCATAGCTTTGACTGATCCGATCAAAAATAATCGCCAAGGCAACGATAGCGAGACCATTCAAAAGACCCATCGCGAGATATTGATTAGAGATAGCCTTTAAAACGGGCTGGCCGAGTCCCGTCACTCCAATCATTGATGCAATCACTACCATCGCTAACGACATCATGATCGTCTGATTCACCCCCGCGAATATATTGGGAAGTGCCAGTGGGATCTGAACTCTCACTAGTTTCTGCCACGGACTAGCCCCGAAAGCATCTGCCGCTTCTAGGACTTCCTTATCAACTAATCGAATCCCTAGGTTTGTCAGACGAATCATGGGTGGTATCGCATAAATCACGACCGCGATAAGTCCGGGCACTTTGCCAATGCCTAGAAGCATCACCACCGGGATCAGATACACGAAACTTGGTATGGTCTGCATGATGTCCAGTATCGGAGTGACAACAGCCTGCGCGCGGTCTGATCGCGACATCACGATTCCAACAGGCAGCCCAAGCCCAACGCACAGCATGGTACAAACCACAATGATACTGACCGTGCTCATAGTGTCTTCCCACATCCCAAGGAACCCAATCAGAAAAAGGCTAAGCGCCGAACCGATCACAACCTTAAGACTTCGACTTGCTACCCACCCAAGAGCCGCGACAACGAGGATAAAAACGGGCCAAGGTGTTGCAAGAAGAAGTTTCTCAAGCCAAATCAGAAATTGCAGCAGGGGTTCGAAAAAGGACTCGATATCCTCACCGTACGTCCTAGTGAAATCTTTAAACCCCTGATCAATAGACTTCCGGAAGTCACGCAAATCGCGTCTTCCGAGCTCGGGAAATTCAGTTAACCAATCCATAATGTGGCTTCAAACGCAAAACAACCGGAATGGCAAAACACATCCGGTTGTTTCGAGCAATTAATGTTATTAAAGTGCTTTCTTAATGCGAGCAGCCGCGTCCTTGGATACCCATTGAGACCAAGTCGCTTCCTCGTTTACCATAAACTCTAACGCTGCTTGCTCTCCCGATGCCTGATTATCATGCATATAACTGAGATATTTGTTTAACAGCGCCGCTTCGAAGGTTCGGTTTTTCACGTAATCTGCGACTTGTGGCACCCGAGTTGCAAAATCGACTTGGGCCAAAGATACGACTTCTGATTTCGTCCATGTGCTTCGCTTCGGATTGTCGCACTCTTCTACAGGCTTTACGATGCAATTGTCCCAATGGTCTTGGTCA
>PBZM01000017.1 GCA_002731015.1 Gammaproteobacteria bacterium | reverse complement strand
TCGAATCGGTGTGCCATGCAGTGCCAACTCGCGACGGAAGGTTTTTTCCAAATAGCGGTGGTAGCTGGCGGGCAGCGCATCTGTTTGTGTGCCGTGTATCACTACTACAGGCGGATTCTGGCCGCCTGCGTGCGCGTAACGGAGTTTCACCCTGCGGCCATTAACCATCGGAGGCGGATGACTCGCTACCGCGTCCTCGAGGATCCGCGTGAGCCGGGGCGTCGACAAAGAACGTGTCGCTGCATCGTGGGCTGCATGAATTGACCCGTAGAGCTTACCCACTCCAGAACCATGCAAAGCGGAAATAAAGTGGATGTCGGCATAATCAATGAACTGCAGTCGACGACGCAGTTCAGAACGGATCCAGTCTCGCTCGTCGGCCTCGATACCGTCCCACTTGTTCAATGCGATCACCAAGGCGCGCCCCGCCTCGATGCAATGACCGAGTAGATGTAAGTCCTGCTCCACAATGCCCTCTTGAGCATCCAGAGTCAGCACGACCACCTGTGCATCGGCGATCGCTTTCAAGGTTTTGACGATCGAAAATTTCTCGACCACCTCACGCACGTTTTTTCGTTTTCGAACACCCGCTGTATCGATCAGCGTGTACTGCCGTCCGCGGCGCTCATAGTCGATATATACGCTGTCACGCGTGGTTCCTGGCTGGTCGAACACCACAACGCGCTCTTCTCCCAGCAACCGATTGACCAGCGTGGATTTACCCACGTTCGGGCGACCGACAATCGCCACCCTGATCCCCGCACCCTCACGATCAGCACTGTCAACCTCTGAGTCACTGGACCATGGCGCGAGGACAGACGCGATCAGCTTGCGGACACCTCGGTTATGTGAAGCCGCGATGGTATGGATCTGCTCGACGCCCAATTGATAGAAGTCGCTGGCGGCAATGTCCTCCCCCACGCCATCGATCTTATTGACGACCAGATGAAACGGCTTCCCTTCGGTTCTGAGATGAGCAACCAATGCCTCATCGCCGGGCTGCAGACCGGCGCGACCATCCACCAGCAGGAGCACCAAATCGGCTTCAACAATGGCCGCCATCGATTGGCTCGCCATAGCGGCATCAATACCCGCCTCTTCTCCCGTAATACCGCCCGTATCAATCACTATGAAGCCTGTCTCCTCAACGCGGCCTTGTCCGTACTGGCGATCGCGGGTCAGTCCGGATAAATCGGCAACAAGTGCGTCGCGACTGCGGGTCAGTTGATTGAAGAGAGTGGATTTGCCGACGTTAGGACGGCCCACCAAAGCCAGCACCGGTAACATGGCGTCAGTTTCGCGCTTCGACGTCGTAGGCTTTGAGTGCACCGTCGTTGGTGAAAACAAATAGGCGGTTACCCCGAGTCAACATATCGGCCCGTGCACCGCCTGAATCAACCTTGGTGCGCCCAACAATGTCGCCGTCGACCTGTGACAGCAGATGCAGATACCCCTCAAAGTCGACCACCGCTACGTAACTGTTTACCGGTGTCGGCCGGGATAAATCGCGGAAGCCGAGGTCAATATTTTGCCAGCGGACGCCCTGCCCATTTCTCAGGAACGCGCTTACTGTGCCGTCATCATCCGCAACATAGACGTTACCGAATCCGACACCCACACCCGAGACAGACGACACATTACGCTGCCACAGCCTGCGACCTGAGCGTGTATCGATCGCTGCGAGGCGACCCTGATAACTGGCAACGTAGAGTTCGCTACCTGAAAGCGCCATTGATCCGTCGATATCGACGATACGTTCAATTTCCGAACGCCCCTGAGGGATGGCGACGCGCACTTCCCAAGCGACGTTGCCAGAACGTAGGTTGATCGCTACGACTTTGCCGTCGGCGAAACCGGCAATCGCGTTGTCACCCAAGATCATCGGGGTGCCAGTTCCGCGGAGCGTTAATACCGGTATATCGCTGGTGTAGGTCCAGCGAACCTCGCCGTTCTCATAATCAAAGCCCATGAGCTTACCGTCGTAGGTCTGCGCTATCACATAGCGACCGTTCCCTTGCGGTGCAGACAAAACCTCACCCGAAACCGGAGCACGCCATATTTCTGCACCGGAGTCCGCATCCAGACGCATAACAAGCCCCTCCGAGGCGCCGACAAAAATGGAGTTGCCGTGATGGCCAACTCCACCTGACAGGGCCAGTTCCAGATCCTGCTTCCAGCGAACGCGGCCACTCTCTGGGTCCACTGACAAGACCCTGCCTTCCGCAGAGGCGGCGTAAAGGCTATCTCCCACAAGCACAGGATTAATCTTTAACAGCCCCTCACCCTGGCCGTCGCCAACGCCTCGGGACCATCGGCCCTTAAGCTTGACCTGCTCCGTGATTTTTTCGAGCTCTACCGGCTCTCTGGGATCAAATTCATCGTCGCTAAACCAGCCCGTGATCGTGCTGCAACCCGTCGTGAGCAGAAAACCCAAAACTAATAGATGTCGGGCCAGTTGCCACATCAGATTGCGCCCTCAGCCGTTTCAGGCGAGGCATCGACGGGTAATCGCGTCTCGAGTGTGCGCACCTTGTTGTCCAGTACAACGCTGTACTGCCCTAATTCTGTCGCAAGGTCACGTCCCTGCCGATAAGCCACAAGCGCCTGCTCGGGCCGACCAGCGGCGAGATGAATATCGCCCTGAGCTTGCGCGTAGGCCACCGGGAACGCCGCACTGCCCTGCCCTAGAATGGCCAGCGCCTCAGTCTCTTTGCCCTGATCAGCCAGTACACGGGCGAGTCGCAACTGAATCAACTGACCAATATCAGATCGCCTATCCGCGGCTGCCAAAGCCCAGCGCAACGCGGCCTCGGCGCCCTCAAGATCGTCTCCATCCACTGCACGACGCGCCTCTAACATCGCCGCAAACCGCGCATAAGTTGAGCCGCTGTGCTCCGCTTTTAACTCTTCGGCTAGCGCCGTGAACTGCGCTGCGTCACCGTCCTCGAGTTGGATCGCCAGCATCGTCGCGTAAAGGTCAGATGCCGCCTCCGCCTGTGACGCAGCAAAACCCTGATACTGCTGCCAACCCACGGTGCCGAGCACCGCAACCACGACAGCGGCGACGAGACCCTTTCCGTTTTCATCCCACCAATGTTTCAGGGCCTCCAGATCGGCCTCATCCTGCATGTGATCTGCCACGCGCGACTCCCTTAATCAGGCTCTCTGTGCATCGTTGAGGGCTTCCTCAAGAAACACTTCCAATTCCGTATCGGCGATGGTTTTTTGCTCCGCTTCAGCCCGCAAGGGTTTGAGCGTGACCTGCTCCGCGGCGATTTCTGCTTCGCCATAAACCAAGGCCCACGCGGCACCGCTTTTATCAGCGCGTTTGAACTGACTCTTGAAACTGCCGCCACCAAGGTGCTGGACAATATCCAGTTCCGGGAAGCGACGTCGCAATCCATCCAATCGAGGCAAGCTGTGCCGAAAAGCTGCTTCATTCGCTGTAATGACGTACAGATCCGCCGCGGGCGAGACTGTAATATCCAGCGCCTGCATGAGCAAGGTCAACCGCTCCAAACCCACCGCAAAGCCTGCAGCCGGCGTTGCCTTGCCGCCAAACGTCTCTACCAGCGTATCGTAACGGCCGCCGCCACAAATCGTTCTCTGGGCGCCAAGATGCTCCGTGGTCCACTCAAATACCGTCTTGTTGTAGTAGTCGAGACCGCGCACCAGTCGCGAATTCACCACGTACTCAATACCCAGCGCATCAAGGTAGGCGAGCAATTGCTCAAATTCTGCCCGGGTGTCGTCGTCGAGATAATCCTGAAGCACCGGTGCGCTGTCTAAGACCTGCTGCGTATCAGAGTTTTTGCTGTCCAGAATTCTCAGTGGATTAGTATCCAGACGGCGCTGGCTGTCCTCGTCCAGTTGATCCACGTGCTGCAGCAGATAGCCGACCAGGGCGTCCCGATAGCGCGCGCGATCTGCGGCAGAGCCAATAGTATTGATTTCGAGCTGCAACGCGTCGTCGACACCCAACCGACGCAAGAACTGCCAGAAAAGGGCGATCAGCTCTGCGTCCTGATCAGGCGACGACACTCCAAAGGCCTCGACTCCCAGTTGATGAAACTGACGCTGACGTCCTTTTTGTGGCCGCTCGTAGCGGAACATCGGCCCCATGTACCAAAGACGCTGAGGCGTTACTGCCAGATTGTGCTGCACTACCGCTCTCGCGCAGCCAGCGGTGCCTTCCGGGCGCAATGTCATGCTGTCATCGTTGCGATCCGCAAAGGTGTACATCTCCTTTTCAACGATGTCCGTGACCTCGCCGATCGAGCGCGCGAATAGATCGGTCGATTCGATAATCGGCAGACGGATTTCTTCATAGCCATAGCTCGACAACACTTCGAGTGCGGCAGCCTCCATTGACTGCCACAAAGGGGTGTCCTCGGGCAGGATGTCGACCATCCCGCGTATGGCTCGGTATGTTGTCATGCGATGTGCTTCAGTGTGTGCTGGAGATGATGTTGGCGTCCCGCTCCGAGCGCGCAACCTCAAGTGCTTCAGCCCGGTCTCTAATGACTGATTCCAGGTGATCGACAAAGTCCTGATTACTCACCTTGTGATCAGGCTCGCCTGAAATGTAAATTAGATTATTCGGCGTCGCGCCCGTGAGGCCCACGTCGGCCTCCCGTGCCTCGCCCGGACCATTAACGATACAGCCAATCACCGCTACGTCCATGGGGGTGCGAATATCCTCAAGACGGTTTTCCAATTCATTCATCGTGCTAATCACATCGAAATTTTGTCTCGAGCAACTTGGACAGGCAATGAAATTAATGCCATTGGTACGCAGTTTGAGGCTCTTCAGGATCTCGAAGCCGACTTTAACCTCCTCAACCGGGTCTGCCGCCAGCGAAATGCGGATCGTGTCGCCAATACCTTCCATCAAGAGCATGCCAAGACCGACAGCCGACTTCACGGTACCGCCGCGAGTACCGCCCGCCTCGGTGATGCCCAGATGGAGTGGCTGCTCAATTTGGGTTGCCAGCTTGCGGTAGGCCTCAACTGCCATAAATATTTCCGAGGCCTTTACGCTGACCTTGAAGTCCTGAAAGTCATGGCGATCCAGAATGTCGACATTGCGCAAGGCTGATTCAACCAATGCGTCGGCGTTGGGTTCAGGGTATTTGCGCAACAGCTCCTTACCCAGCGATCCCGCATTAACGCCAATTCTGATCGGGATACCCCGATCCTGACAGGCGGCGATGACCTCGCGGACCTTCTCTTCCCTGCCGATGTTGCCTGGATTGATGCGCAAACAGTCCACGCCGTATTCGGCGACTTTCAGCGCGATCTTATGATCGAAATGGATATCAGCGACGAGAGGCACGCTGGCTCGGGCGCGAATGGCTTTGAAGGCCTCAGCTGCCGCCATGCTCGGTACCGATACCCTGACAAGGTCGGCACCGGCCGCTTCAATTGACTGAATTTGCGCCACCGTGGCCTCAACATCGCATGTCTCGGTATTGGTCATACTCTGCACAGCGATCGGCGCGTCCCCACCGATCGGCACATGACCCACGTGGATTTGTCTACTCTGGCGGCGCTTTATTGGCGAAGGCTGGTTCATGGCCACTGTCCTCACATGCACGGCCAGTAGCCGGGCAATCGTTATCGACTCTGACGCTCCCACCACGCTCTGTATTCGGCTGAATCCGGATACAGATTGCGCAATGCCAACTCATAACTACCCAGCGCGTCTTGACCACCTGTTAGATCGGCGATTCGTAAACCGAGTAGCAGCCCCCGCGGCGATTGCTGTGGAGAGACCGTCCTGTGGGTCCCATGATACCGCTTGGCTTCGTCAGTATCACCCGATTCGAGTAGAAGAAAACCCATCTCTAAAAGGGCCTCTGAGTTGCGTCGATCCATGGATAATGCACGGGATACCGCCGCTTCGGCTCCTACGGGGTCGCTCAGTTGGAAGCTACACAGCCCCAAATTGACAAACGGCATGGGGCGGCCGCTGTAGAGCGTCTTGTCGGTGACTCGGGAAAACTCGCTTCCTGCCTCGTTAAAACGTCTGCGGGAGTCGAAGAAAGCGGCGCAGTTATCTCGCGCGGCTTAACTTGGCTCAGCCCTGATAGCAGCCTTGAACTGCTGTTCGGCTAATTTAAATTCACCCGTACTCTGATAGACCAACGCAAATGCTTCGAATACCTCGACATTCTGCAGATCAGTTTCCTGTGCGAGCTCGAGATTGCGCTTGGCATTATCCCAGTCGCCAACACCAANATATTGCCGCGCCAAGGCGACGCGCCTGTCGAGCGTTGCATCAGGATCGGCAGTCATTTGCGTGCCGCCGCTGTATCCCGTCACGCAACCCGACAAGAACGAGACCGTTATCAAGGCTGCTGCGAACTGGCACGCCAACGGACGAGCCCCCAACCGAACCCATGTCAATTGTGTGTCATGCCTGTGCGATGCCTTCACAAAACACCACCTAGCGGGCTTCACTAGATTCCACCAGGGTATGGTCCCTGCGGCCAGCCCGGTGTCTTTCGGATCGTCGCGTCCGATCTACCACCTCGCCTACCAGCTGTCCGCAGGCCGCATCAATATCATCGCCGCGGGTTGTGCGAACGGTGACAACAAACCCAGCGTCGGTCAGCACCTGCCAGAAACGGCTGACAGCGTTGCCACTAGGGCGCTTATATCCTGAATTTGGGAAGTCATTAAAAGGAATCAGGTTGATCTTGCATGGGTAGTCTTGCAGCAACGCCGCAAGCTCTTTGGCCTGGTCCACGCTGTCGTTCACGCCAGCCAAAAGAGTGTACTCAATCGTCACCACCCGTTTCTTATCCGTCTGCGCATCAAGATACGCTTTTGCCGAGGCCAGTAAACGCGCGATGGGGTATTTGCGGTTGATCGGAACAATTTGGTCGCGCAAAGCATCATTCGGCGCATGCAATGAGACAGCGAGGCTGACGTCAGCCCATTCAGCTAAGCGATCCAAGTTCGGCACAACACCTGACGTCGACAAGGTCACTTTTCGCTTGGAGAGCCCGTAGGCGAGGTCATCGCACATCAAGCTCATTGCCGACACCACATTGTCGAAGTTCAGCAATGGCTCGCCCATGCCCATCATGACCACATTGGTGACAACTCGCCCTTTACCGGACTGCCAAGCGTCATAGGAGTTGATGGCCAGCCACACTTGGCCAATGATTTCAGCCGCAGTCAAATCGCGCTGAAAACCCTGCTTGCCAGTCGAACAAAATGTGCAATCCAGACTGCAGCCGACCTGAGAAGACACGCATAGCGTCGCCCGATCGCCTTCAGGAATTAGTACGGCCTCCACCAAACTCCCCCCTTCTACCGCAATGGCCCATTTTCGAGTGCCATCCCGGGAGTCATGCTGTTCGGCTATTTCGGGCGGGAGAACGTCTGCGATCTCTGCGAGCCGAGCCCGCAAGGGTTGGCTAAGATCTGTCATGAGTGCGAAATCGCGCACGCCTCGATGATGAATCCATTTCATCACCTGCTGAGACCTGAAGCGCTTTTCACCCAGATCTAAAAAGAAGTCCTCAAGCTGTGACCGAGTCATCCCCAATAGGTTGACCCGGCTTGAGGCCGGTGTCGTGACAATGATCTGATCCGGCTCGGTCATGGCTGGGCGGCCGGCTCAGAATTAGCGTGAGCAGATCTCGCTGGAGGCGAAAAAGTAAGCAATTTCGCGCTCTGCAGAGCTCGGCGAGTCAGAACCATGTACAGCGTTGGCGTCGATAGATTGAGCGAAATCGGCCCGGATAGTGCCCGCATCGGCTTCCTGCGGATTAGTGGCGCCCATCAATTCTCTGTTGCGAGCAATCGCGCCCTCTCCTTCGAGCACCTGTACCACGACAGACCCGGAGGTCATAAACGCGACAAGATCGGGATAGAAGGCGCGCTCCTTGTGCTCGGCGTAGAATCCCCCGGCGACAGCGTCGGACAGATGCAGCATTTTTGCGGCCACAACCGTCAAACCCGCTTCTTCGAAGCGGCTAATGATTTGACCAATCACATTTTTCCCTACCGCATCCGGCTTGATAATCGATAAGGTGCGTTCCACAGCCATGTCTGTCTCCGATATTGACTAGAAAAAACCAAGGCACGTGCCCTGCGGGCGCGGAGTATAAGGCGTTTTTGACCACGGTGTCATGGCAACAATGCCGCGCTGGGTTCGAGCCACCTGAGCTATCTGAGCAAGTCCCTCAATGACGTTCCGAAGCGTGGTTGATGGTGTAGTAAGGGATTTCGACGACAAGATTGCTATCACCCACCTGCGCCTGACAGGATAAGCGCGATTCTGGCTCCAGCCCCCACGCTTTATCCAGATAGTCCTCCTCTAGCTCGTCGGCTTCGCTCAATGATGCAAAACCCTCGCGAACGATGACGTGACAAGTTGTGCAGGCGCAGGACATTTCGCAGGCATGCTCAATATCGATGTCATTGCGCAACAAAGCCTCGCAAATACTTTCGCCCACATCGGCCTCAATCACGGCGCCTTCGGGACACATCTCGTGATGGGGTAGTACAACTATTTCTGTCACGGTGCGTCTTCCTCCGCCTCGAGATCTGTGAGCGCCACACCTTGCAGCGCAACCTGAATGCTCCGGTCCATGCGACGCGCCGCAAATACTTCGCTGGCATGACCTAAATGCTCAGTCGACTCACGGATTTGGTCGGGATCATGACTGTCTATAGCGGCCTGAAGGGACTCTATCTTACCCTGCAAATCAGCCAACTCGCTGTCAGATAACAGATCCCCATCTGCCGCCAGCGCACCATGAATCCCGGCGATCAATGCTTCAGCCTCTAGCCGCGCCTCGCCGAGCTTTCTCGCCAACATGTCTTCACCGGCATTTTCATAACCGGCCTTCAGCATGTCAGTAATCTGCCGTTCGTCCAGACCGAAGGCGGGCTTCACCACCACTTCAGCACGCGCACCGGTTTCTTGCTCCATCGCCGCGACCTCAAGAATACCGTCAGCATCCACCCTGAAGGTCACCTCGATTCTGGCAGCCCCCGCGACCATAGGCGGGATGCCAGCAAGTTCAAATTGTGCGAGCGAGCGGCAGTCTTCAACGCGCTCGCGTTCGCCCTGAACAACATGAATCAACAATCCCGTCTGGCCATCGCGGGCCGTCGTAAATTCCTGGGCCCGGGCAACCGGTATGGTGCTGTTGCGTTCAATCACACGCTCGACCAGTCCACCATAGGTTTCCAACCCGAGCGAGAGTGGGATCACATCCAGCAGGAGCGCCTGATCCTCTCCGCGATTGCCCACCAGCACATCCGCTTGTTTGGCAGCGCCCATCGCTACAACTTCATCGGGGTCGAGACTGCAAAGAGGAGTTAGCTGGAAACAATCCGCCACCGCTTTCTGTACCGCCGGCGTCCGCGTAGACCCGCCGACCAATACCACCCGGTCAACGGTGTCAGTGCCTGCATCGCGCAACGTCTGTCGGCACGCTTGCAAGGTTTGCTCAACAAACGGCGCAATCAACGTCTCGAGCAACTCGCGGGTGACCGTAACCTCAGTCAGTCCGTCCCCTAATTGAGAAAGTGATTTTGTGACGCTCTCACTGGTCGTCAGTTCCTCTTTCATACTGCGGGCCAGTCGCAATGCGACGCGACGCTGTGTCGACGAGGGATTAGCGAACCCCGCTTCACGCAACACATGATCTGCCAGCGCTCGATCGAAATCATCGCCTCCCAGCGCGCTATTGCCTCCCGTCGCCAATACTTCGAACAACCCCTCGCGCATCTTGAGTATTGAAATATCAAAGGTCCCGCCGCCAAGGTCATAGACCGCAAGAAGTGAAGATTCCTCTGACTGCTCATCTAATCCATAGGCAACAGCCGCCGCAGTCGGCTCATTCAACAGGCGCAACACCTTGATGCCGGCTAGCTCAGCTGCCTGTCGCGTCGCCTGTCGCTGTGCGTCGTCAAAATAGGCGGGTACCGTGATCACCGCGCCCGCGATGGGCCCATCCAATATCGGCTCGGCCCGCTCCTTTAGCGCCGCTAAAATAGCCGCTGAAACCTCTACCGGTGTTTTTGGTCCCATGCTGGTCTCAAAGGCCAGCCCCTCGCCCGGGGCAAGCGTCACGTAAGGATCATCCTTAAATTCTTGCCGCGATCGACCCAGCATTCTCTTAGCTGAAGCGATCGGGCCGGACGCGCCGCGCTGAGCCGCCTCGAGGGCTAGCCGCCCAACCAGTGTTTCGCTCACCCCGTAGTGCACGACGGAGGGCAATGCAGTCTCACCTGATTCGTCTGCCATCACGGATAGCTGCTCACCATCAAAGTGAGCGATCAGGCTGTTAGTCGTACCGAGATCAATTCCGACACCAATTTGGTGCTCGCGCAGCGGTTCACTGACGGCGCCGGGTTCAGCAATTTGCAGCAATGCCATCTTCATTACTCCACGGGGCGCGCGGCGTCCAACAGCTTCGACAGAAAACACATTTCCTGCCAGGCTCGAGCAGCTTCAGACCAATCGGACTCGGCAATTGCGCTCGCGCAACGATCGCGACTAGCGTGATAATGCCCGGTGATTTCCTCGGCGAGCGCTACCCGCTCAGCCGTCTCGCCCACCGGCATATCCTCAAGTCGCTCCCTAAGCATGATTTGCGTCATCAAGAAATCGGCGCCGACCCCCTCGCGCTCCGCAGCCTCAAGATCAACGCCAGCACTCTTGAGCAAGTACTCCGCTCGCGTGACCTCATTAAGCAAGGTGCGGTATCCACTATTGACGTCTGCGCAGAACTGCGCAGCCACCCGCTGCTCCACGGCTGGCTTGCCAGCGTAGCGGTCAGGGTGAAATTGAGATAACAACACGTGATACGCACGCTCGAGTGCCGCCTCATCGAGAAACATGCCTGGCTCGATGTTGAATAGCGAAAAGTAGTCGCGTGCGGGCGCGCCCGGATTGGCGTTCACGATCAGACCGTGAAACTTTCGCCGCAGCCGCACTCCCCGGCAACATTGGGGTTCCGGAACTCCAATCCTTCGTTCAGCCCCTCCCGGGCGTAGTCGACGATCGTGCCATCGATATAGACCAGGCTCTTGGGATCAACGAAGACCGTGACGCCATCCGATTCGAACGCCGTATCCTCAGGCTCCGGTTGGTCGACAAATTCGAGCACGTAAGCCAGACCCGAGCACCCTGAGGTTTTCACCGCGATACGGATGCCTTCGCCCTTGCCGCGGCTCTGCAGCTGGCGGCCAACGTGCTCTGCGGCCTCGGATGTCAAACTAATGGCCATTCAGCCGTCCTGCTTGTCCCGGTAGTTCTTAACCGCTGCCTTGATGGCGTCCTCAGCCAAAACCGAGCAGTGGATCTTTACCGGTGGCAAAGAGAGCTCCTGGGCGATCTCTGTGTTTTTGATCGACGCAGCCTCATCTAGGTTCTTACCCTTCACCCATTCGGTGAGCAGCGAACTCGAGGCGATCGCGGAACCACATCCATAGGTCTTGAATTTGGCGTCTTCGATCACGCCCTCATCGTTGACTTGGATCTGCAAACGCATGACGTCGCCGCAAGCAGGTGCACCCACCATACCAGTGCCCACATTGTCATCGGCGTCATCTAGCTTGCCCACATTACGAGGATTCTCATAGTGGTCAATTACTTTATCGCTGTAAGCCATGGTGTTCTCCCAAAAGCATTTTCGGCAACGTCAGTGCGCCGCCCATTCAATCGTGTTCAGGTCAACGCCGTCCTGGTACATATCCCACAACGGCGACAACTCGCGGAGCTTCTCTACTGCATTGCGTACACATTTTGCGGCGTGATCTACCTCGGCTTCGGTCGTGAAACGTCCAAAGCTGAACCGCAATGAGCTGTGCGCCAGCTCATCGTTGAGCCCCAGAGCTCTTAAAACGTAGGACGGCTCCAGACTTGCAGAGGTGCAAGCCGAACCGCTTGAGATGGCGAGGTCGCGGAGCGACATAATCAGCGACTCGCCCTCAACGAAAGCAAAGCTGACATTCAGCGCACCCGGCAGTCTCTGGTCGCGATCGCCATTAATGTGAACCTCCGGAATGTCGCTGATGGCATCCCAAAACCGGTGTCGAAGCGCTGCCAAGCGGTCGGCTTCCGCCTGCATTTCGTCACGGGCAATGCGCGCCGCCTCGCCAAACCCCACCAGCTGATGGGTAGCCAGCGTGCCCGATCGCATGCCGCGCTCGTGGCCACCGCCATGCATCTGCGCTTCCAACCTGACCCGCGGCTTGCGGCGGACATACAGCGCGCCGACACCCTTCGGGCCATACATTTTGTGGGCCGACATGGATAGCAAATCAACTTTCATTGCTTCCATATCGAGGGCGACCTTGCCCGCACCCTGTGCCGCATCGACATGCAGTAACACGCCAGAATCACGACAAATCTCACCAATACCCGCGACGTCGTTGACCACCCCAATCTCGTTGTTGGCGTGCATCACGCTCACCAAGATGGTGTCGTCTCGCAACNCCGCCTTGACCATGTCGGGTGNGGTCAAGCCTTGCTCGTCAGGGTCNAGGTAAGTCACCTCGTAACCCTCTCTCTCCAACTGACGGCANGTATCCAGCACAGCCTTNTGCTCGATCTTGGATGTNACGATGTGCTTACCCTTCTTNTGATAGAAGTGAGCAACACCCTTGATGGCGAGATTGTCTGATTCCGTCGCACCCGAGGTCCAAACGATTTCACGCGGATCCGCGTTGATCAGCTCGGCGACTTGGTTGCGCGCATTTTCCACTGCTTCCTCAGCCTTCCAACCAAATACATGGGATCGGGAAGCCGGGTTGCCAAATACGCCTTCATTGGACAGACAGGCAGACATTACCTCGACAACTCTTGGATCGACAGGCGTGGTCGACAGGTAATCCAGATAGATCGGCGTTTGTACAGTCACCGGTGCATTCATTGGCTATTCATCTCTCCCGTAAAACGTATTTCCCACCGTCAGCCCAGTGTCGACGGGGGACGTTATCTCAGCGACAGGGTCTGCAATACTCCGTCACTCTGCTGTGTAGATCCTCGGCGACCCCTGCCCTCCATCAAATCGCCCAGACTGATCTGACTGAGAAAATCGTGGATCTGACCCGAGAGGTCCTCCCATAAGTGATGAGTCAGACAGGTCTCTCCATGATGGCAGTTGCCTTTGCCCTGGCAGTTCGTCACATCAACTGACTCATCGACTGCGTCGATAATTTCAGCGACAAATATCTCCCCGCCGCTTCGAGCGAGGCGGTATCCACCACCTGGTCCGCGGGCGCTGGTTACCAATTCCTCTCTCCGGAGCTTGGCAAACAGCTGCTCGAGATAGGACAGGGAAATTTCCTGCCGCCCCGAGATATCCGCTAGCGATACCGGCCGCTTGCCACCATTGATAGCCAAGTCGAGCATGGCGGTTACAGCGTAGCGCCCACGAGTCGTTAATTTCATGGCCGATATTCTCTTATTCCCGACTATTTTAGTCAAGAATAAGCCGGGCTGGCATTACTGGTCAGATTTTCGCGCTTTTTCCTGCGTTTCGCTGAGAATGCCACGCAGAATATTCAGCTCCATCTCATCGAGCCTGACACGGTTGTAAAGCCTTCTGAGCCTGCGCATTAACTGCCGCGGCGCTTCGGGCTTCAGAAATTCAATATCTACCAATGTAGATTCGAGATGCTCATAGAAACGATCCATGTCCTCAATGGTGGCAAAAGGCGTATCCCATTGCGCGTCCTCGGCGAGATTGGTCGCCTCTCCCAGCTGCGCCATGCGCAGCTCGTACGCCACAATCTGCACCGCCATGGCGAGATTCAGGCTCGCGTAACTCTCGTGCGTAGGAATATGACAATGTAGGTGACAGTGCTGGAGCTCCTCGTTGAGCAGGCCCCTGTCCTCTCGACCAAATAACACGGCGACCCGTTCATTCGAGGAATGCGAGGCAATCCGTTCAGCGCAACGACGCGCGTCCTGAACCGGCCAGGGTATACGCCGCTCTCGCGCACTGGTACCGACCACAAACTGACAGTCAGCAATGGCCTCCTCCAGCGCATCGACGATGCGGGCATTCTCCATGACGTCGGCTGCCGAAGCGGCCCGCCAGGTCGCCTCGGACGCAGGAAATTCCAAGGGCGAGACCAGCGTCAAACGATGCAAACCCATGTTTTTCATCGCTCGCGCCACACCACCAATATTGCCGCTATGCGTTGTGTGCACCAGCACAATGTCGATGTTGTCAGGATTCATCAGACCAGAGCCTCGAAGGGGCGCGCAGTTTATCAAAACCGTATCCGCTTCTCCCCCGCCCTGTTATGATGCGCCGCCCTCACGCACCGGACACAGCAATGGAACCCACTGCATCCATGGCATTGCGCGTCGCCCGCAAAGCGGGAGACCTTATTGTGCGCGCATCTGACGATATGGACCGCGTAGGGTATCAGGCTAAAGCCGCTGCAGACTTTGTCACTGAAGTCGATATCGCGGCCGAAAAAGAGATCCTGTACCACCTTGGCAAAACCTATCCCGAACATCGTTTTGAATGTGAGGAGAGTGGACTGTCAGGCAATGAAGAATCTGAGTACACCTGGGTCATTGATCCACTCGACGGCACCAGCAACTTTTTGCGGGGGATTCCTCACTACGCAGTCAGTATCGCCTGTCTCCATCGGGGCAAAGTAGAGCACGCCGTTGTCTACGATCCGATCCGGCGCGAGGAATTCATTGCCTCGCGAGGCCGTGGTGCGCAACTCAACGGGCATCGCATCCGGGTGGGTGAGCGCAAGGAGCTCAAGGAATCGCTGATCGGTACAGGCACCCCGTTCCTAGGACACTGCGACGACCAGCTCGACTGGTACACGACATCGCTTGGCAATGTTGCCGGTCGCTGCATGGGTGTACGCAGAGCAGGCTCTGCAGCGTTGGATTTAGCCTACGTCGCGGCGGGACGCCTCGACGCATTTTGGGAAATGGGTCTGAACCGATGGGACATTGCAGCCGGTGCGTTGCTGGTGCGAGAAGCCGGTGGCCTCATCACCGATCTGGCGGGAGGTGAAGGTTGGTACGAGAGTGGCGACGTAGTGTGCGGCAACGGCAAGCTGATGCGTCAGCTATTGCCCCTAGTCAAAGCCCCGGCTCACTGAATCGAGCAAGACGCTGGGTGGACCGAACTGCCTCTCACGGCATTAAGCCTTCCTGATCCGCACCTTCCTTCTTGGGAATCATGACATCTTCTTTATTGACCCCTAGTTGCAGCAGGGTCGTGGCGGCCACATACATCGACGAGTAGGTTCCCACCGCCACGCCGACCAGCAGCGCCACCGCGAAACCAAAGATCATCTCCCCACCAAACAGGGCGAGCGCTGCCAGTACCAGTAATGTTGTCAGCGATGTGACCAGCGTACGACCCAGTGTTTCGGTCAGCGATATATCAATCACCTCGCTCGGGCTTGCACGCCTGACTTTACGGAGATTCTCGCGNATACGGTCGGAGACAACGATCGTGTCGTTTAGCGAATANNCCACCACCGCCAACAACGCGGCCAGCACAGTGAGATCGAACTCCAATCCGGTCAGNGAAAAGAAACCNAGNGTGAATACTACATCGTGAGCNAGGGCAATCACGGCGCCTAGCGCAAATTTGATCTGGAACCGAAAAGCGACATAGAGCATCACCAGCCCCAATGCCGTCAGCATAGCGATGCCACCATCGTCGCGAAGCTCAGCGCCCACCTGCGGACCGACAAATTCGATTCTGCGCAACTCGATACTCATACCGGTGGCCGCTCGCAGTTTGTCGACCATCAGCACGCCCTGCTGGTCAGAATAGCCATCGGGCAAACGGACCAACACATCGCGATCCGTTCCGAAGCTGACCACAACCGCACCCTCGTAACCCTCCTGATCAAGCGTCGCACGAATGGCGCTCAAATCGGCGCTGTCACTGTACTCGATCTCAACCAAAGTGCCGCCAGTAAAATCGAGGCCCCAGTTGAGCTGCCTTAAACTCAAGGAAGCAATGGCCGCCAGCATGGCAATAGCTGATAGCGCCACGGCAAGCCAGCGCCACTTCATAAATGGGATAGCATTCATGATGCTGCTCCCGCGGGTTGTGTACCACCGTGGCCCACGCCACCGATGGACAGGCTCTTCACGCGACGCCCGCCATAGATCAAGTTAATCAGCGCTCGGGTCCCCATGATTGAGGAGAACATAGAGGTCAGGATGCCCACCGACAGCGTGACGGCGAAGCCCTTTATAGGGCCAGTGCCAATCGCATACAAAATTATCGCAACGATCAGCGTTGTGATATTGGCATCTAGAATGGTCTCTATAGCGCGATCAAAGCCATTGGATATCGCCGTTTGAGGCGGGGCACCACCCCGAATCTCCTCCCGGATACGCGCAAAAATCAGGACGTTGGCGTCGACTGCCATACCCACAGTCAGCACAATGCCGGCGATACCGGGGAGCGTCAGCGTTGCGCCAAGGAGCGACATGACTCCAACCAGCAGAACAAGATTACCGGCCAGAGCCACCACCGCGGCAATGCCAAATACGCGGTAATAGAGCATCATAAAGATCACAACCAACGCCAAGCCTACCTGTACGGATTTCATTCCCAGACGAATGTTCTCGGCACCGAGAGAGGGCCCTACCGTTCGCTCTTCCACAAAGGTAATCGGTGCTGCCAAGGCACCCGCCCTGAGCATCAGAGCCAGCTCGGACGCCTCTGCCGGGTTATCGAGGCCGGTGATCTGAAACTGCGCACCCAAGGCAGATTGAATAACGGGGGCAGTCAGCAGTTTTTTCTCATCGTACGGAATACGGATGACCTGCTCTTCACCATTTTCATCCTGCTCATAACGCGTTCGATTCTTACGCTCGATGAATAACACACCCATCCGGCGTTTGATGTTGGCCCGGGTCGCACGCGACATAAGCATCCCACCTTCACCATCGAGACTGATAGTTACGTTAGGCTGGCCGTTCTGATCAAAACCGGCCTGCGCGTTAGAGACGCTCTCCCCGGTGATGATAAGATTGCGCTCAAGCCACTCGGTCATGCCACCTCGGTCAGGGCTCCGATATTCAAAGCGCTGACGCTGTGAAACCGGCGCATTTGCCTCGGCCACCAGCCGAAACTCTAGGTTCGCGACCTTGCCCAGAATCCGCTTTGCCTCAGCCGTATCCTGAATACCGGGTAGCTCGACGACGATCCGGTTACTGCCCTGGCGCTGCACCAAAGGCTCGGACACACCAAGCTCATTTACACGATTACGAATCGTTGTGAGGTTCTGCGCCACCGCGTAATCCACAACCTCTTTCATGGTTTGCTCAGTGACTTCCGCGTACAGCGACCAGGTCTCTTTTTCATCTACACGATCGAGGAATAACTCGGGGTAGAGATCGACCACCTCACGACGGGCGGCCTCGCGATCCTCCTCGGTACGAAACTGCATAGCGACCTTTTGCGCATCAAGACTGATGCGGCCGCGAATGCGTTCCTCTCGCAAGCGTTTCTGAATACCGGTCTCGTATTGCGTCAGCTTACGTTCTGTGGCCGCGTCGACGTCGACTTCGAGTTTAAAGTGGACACCACCACTCAAATCGAGACCGAGCTTCATGGGTGTAGCACCCCCTTCCAACAGCCACTCAGGTGTTGTGGGTGCGAGATTGAGCGCCACGATAAAACTGTCGCCCAGCTCGCGAGCAAGGATGGCCTGCGCGCGCAGTTGCTCTTCACGGTCGTTCAATCGGAACAAGGCCGATTTGCCCTCGTTCTGAAGCTCTTCCCCAAAAAAGCCAATGCCCGCCTCGCTCAGCGCCGTTTCGGCACGGCTCATAATGCGGTCATCGATCTGCAGCGAGCTGCTGGCACCTGCAATTTGCAAGGCCGGATCGGGCGCGTACAGATTGGGCGCCGCGTAATAGAAACCACACAGCGCAACAGTCAGTATCAGCAGATTTTTCCAGAGAGGATAACGGTTGTTCATCAGTCAGTTATTGGCAGCGCTTTACAGGCCCCCGAGGTTTCAAACAGGCGCGGAGTGTAACGAGTCAGCCGTGCCAACACCATGTCATCATTACCCAAGCCAAACGCGGGCATTCCGGAATAGGCGCATCCATCCCGAGTCGGTATGCCACTCCGGCGGGCACCAAGACAGCTGGTTGGCGCGATACACCCTCTCGGGATGCGGCATCATGATCGTCACCCGGCCGTCAGCATTGCACAGTCCGGTGATGCCATCGGGCGAACCGTTGGGATTCGCAGGATAAGTGGCGGCCGTCTGTAGGTCGTGGTCGACAAAACGCATCGCGACCTGCCCCGCCGACTCGAGGGCATCGCGCTGTGCCGCATCGGTAAATTGTGCACGTCCCTCGCCATGGGCCACGACGATGGGCAAGTGAGAGCCCTGCATACCAGCGAGCAAGATCGAAGCTGAAGCCTCGACCTTAACCAGCGACAGACGCGCTTCGTACTGCTCTGACAGATTCCGGGCAAAACGCGGCCAGTGCTCAGTACCGGGAATGATCGTTTGCAGCGCAGACAGCATCTGGCAGCCGTTACATACGCCGAGGGCAAAGGTATCCGTGCGCTCAAAAAAGTTACCAAACTGCCGCCGGACAGCTTCGTTGAACAAGATACTCTTTGCCCAGCCTTCCCCGGCCCCCAGTACATCACCGTATGAGAAACCACCGCACGCCACCAAGCCGTGGACATCTTCCAGGTGCTGCCGACCTAATATAACGTCGCTCATGTGCACGTCGACCGCGGTGAAGCCCGCACGATCAAAGGCAGCCGCCATCTCCATTTGGCCATTCACACCTTGCTCTCGTAAAATCGCGATGCGCGGGCGGGCGCCCGAGGCGATGTAGGGCGCGGCGATATCCTCGTCGCAATCAAAGGTCAGTGAGGCCGACAACCCGGCGTCCTCCGCCTGAATACCAGCGAACTCTTGATCGGCGCAGGTCGCGTTATCCCGGCGTCTGGCTATTGCGTGGCTGGTTTGCGCCCAAAGAGACTGCAACGCGCCGCGCCGACTGTCGATCAGCTCGAACTGAGGTGTGTTAACAACGATACGTTCGTCCTTGCGCGGTGTGGCCACCACGCTAACTGCGTCGGCCAAGCCATGGACTCCCGCGAGACGCATCACCTCATGGATCTGATCAGCCGCGACTTGTATGACCGCGCCTACCTCCTCCGAGAACAAGTGGGCATTGGCGCACTCCGGCGAGACATCCAAATCAACATTCAGGCCACAGCGACCCGCAAACGCCATTTCGAGGAGTGTCACCAGCAGGCCACCGTCTGAACGATCGTGGTAGGCCAGTATCCGGTTCTGCGTTTTAAGTTCAGTGATAAAATCAAACAGCGCAACGACATCCGCCGCTGCGACATCGGGGGGCGTCGCACCCATTTGCTGCCAAACCTGCGCTAGAACGGACCCGCCCATCCGGTCCTGGCCACGCCCCAAATCCACCAGCAACAGCGCCGTGTTCTCATCCGCTGACAACGCAGGTGTCAATGCCTCGCGCACGTCACCACAGGGTGCAAAGCCCGAGACAATTAATGATACCGGCGCCGTTACGGCGCGATCACCCTCTGCACCGTTCCACACGGTGCGCATGGACATCGAATCCTTGCCCACGGGAATCGTAATGCCCAAGGCAGGACAAAAGTCCATGCCAACCGCCTCCACTGTGTCATAGAGGACAGCATCGTCTCCCTCGTGACCGGCAGCGCACATCCAGTTGGCGGATAGCTTGATATCACTTAACGCTGAAACGGGCGCCGCCAGCATGTTAGTGATGGCTTCTGCGACTGCCAGCCGGCCGGATGCAGGCCCACTGAGCAGCGCCACCGGGGTGCGCTCGCCCATGGACATCGCCTCGCCAAGCTGGGAATCCAGAGAAACGGTTGTAATAGCGCAGTCAGCGACCGGTACCTGCCACGGGCCGACCATCTGATCGCGAGACACCATGCCGGTAACGCTGCGGTCACCGATTGTGATCAGGAAGCTTTTGGATGCAACTGCCGGGAAAGTGAGAACGCGCTCTAGTGACTCGGATACCGGTACCGCGCTTGCATTAAAATCGTCGGCGACCGCAGGGTACCGACGGGCGCGTCGATGCATCTTCGGTGGTTTACCGAACAGCACAGACATAGGCAAATCGACGGGCGCGTTGCCAAAGTCTCGATCATTGACGGATAAGTGTTGCGCATCAGTGGCCTCGCCCACCACGGCATACGGACACCGCTCTCGTTCGCAGATCGCCTCAAACTGAGACATCGATTCGGGTTCTACCGCCAACACATATCGCTCCTGTGATTCATTACACCAAATCTCTAATGGCGTCATGCCAGGCTCGTCGTTTGGCACATCCCGTAATTCGAAGCACCCGCCACGGCCGCCATCTTTAACAAGTTCTGGTAATGCATTGCTGAGGCCGCCCGCGCCCACGTCGTGAATAAACGCGATTGGGTTTTGGTCACCTAGGCTCCAGCACCGATCAATCACTTCCTGGCAACGTCGTTGGATTTCCGGGTTCTGCCGTTGAACTGAGGCAAAATCCAGATCCTCTGCGCTATCGCCGCTGGCCATGGACGAAGCGGCGCCGCCACCCAAACCAATCAGCATGGCGGGGCCGCCCACTACGATTAACTTCGCGCCAACGGAGTAATCACCTTTCTCGACGTGGTCTGCGCGAATGTTGCCGAAACCGCCAGCGATCATGATGGGCTTGTGATAGCCGCGCACTCCGCCGTCTGTGGCCGCTTCAAATGTGCGGAAGTAGCCCGCAAGATTGGGTCGCCCAAATTCGTTATTGAACGCTGCCGCACCAATAGGACCCTCGGTCATGATCTGCATCGGCGAGACGATGCGGCCCGGCCTACCGTACTGCAACTCCCAGGGACGCGGTTGCTCGGGAATTTCGAGGTGCGACACCGTGAAGCCCACCAAGCCCGCCTTGGGCCTCGAGCCACGGCCAACGGCGCCCTCGTCGCGAATCTCACCGCCCGCCCCCGTACCGGCACCTGCAAAGGGCGAAATCGCGGTCGGGTGATTGTGGGTTTCCACTTTCATCAGCAGATGGACAGGTTCGTATTGAAAACGCCAGACCCGATCAGACACATCGGGTGAAAATCGGCCCGCATTATGCCCCGCGACCACTGCCGCATTATCAGAGTAAGCGGACAACACATTCTCTCCGCCCACCTCGTTGGTATGCCGAATCATGCCGAACAAAGAATTCGGCTGCTGCTGCCCGTCGATTTCCCAGCTGGCGTTAAAGATCTTGTGCCGACAGTGCTCGGAATTGGCCTGCGCGAACATCATTAACTCGATGTCTCGTGGGTTGCGACCTAGCTCGGAAAAAGCCGTGACCAGATAGGTTATCTCGTCATCAGCCAGTGCAAGCCCCAGCTCCTTGTTCGCGGCAACCAGCGCCGCGACGCCCCCGCCGAGAATGTCGACTTCTGAGTAGCTCTGCGCCGCAGATCGCTCGAAAAGTGGCGCTAGGGCATCGAAGGACCCCACCACGGTTTCGACCATACGATCATGCAAGAGTGAGTCGAGTGCCGGCATCGGCTGGTCCAAGGCCAGCCCGTCGATACCCAATACAACAAGGCGTTCGATGCGATTGACTGCATCAAAACCGCAGTTTCGAGCGATATCGGTGGCCTTACTTGACCAGGGCGAGATCGTGCCAAAGCGGGGTGCGACGATGCGAAGGCCCGGTCGATTCAATGCGTCGGGATCTACCGATGGAGCAGTGCCAGGATGAAGCAGCGCTGCCAAACGATCGCTATCCAACTCAGCGGATTCCTCTAGATCCACGGCATACGCGTAGAGCGCTTCACGCAGCTGATAGGTTGGATCAACCGCAGATATCTCTGCTGAGAGCAATTCGAAACGAGCGTCAGACAGAGCAGAAGAGCCCGGCAGGACAAGCATCTGGAGTTCCTGAGATAAGCGCGGGAGGAGTATACCGCGCCGGCTGTCTAGCATGAACGCTTGACGAGAAAACAATCACAAAAACCCTGGTCGACTCCACGCACAGAGAGCGATCCTGGTATCGCCCCCGCTGATGACGACCTACAATAACGCCATGGCACGGCCAACCACAGCTTTAGACTTCGCACCCCTGACAGGCATGCTTTTACTGCTCTTCATGGGTTGCACCGACTCCGCAAAACTCGCATCTCTCGAGACCACTGATGAGCTGGTCGTGGTGACGCGCAACACTCCCACCTCCTATTACTTCGAGGGCGATCGCGCCTCGGGTTTTGACTATGCCCTGATCAGACAGTTTGCCCTAGAACAAGAACTGTCGCTCCGCATCAAGGTCGCGTTCAGTCTTCCAGAACTCTTTGAGATGCTGGCCACAGGTGAGGCACACCTCGCCGCGGCTGGCCTGAGCCAGAGTCCTTTGCGAGACGAGCATTTTCTATCGACTGCAGCCTATCTTGAGCAGCAACCACTCGTTGTCTACAAATCAGGAACAAAACGGCCTAGGTCTATGGATGATCTTTTCGCACGGGACCTTATTGTCGTGGCGGGCAGTGTCCACGTGGAGTTGCTCACTACCTTACAGCACGAACTCCCGGACCTGTCCTGGCGGGAAATCCATGCGGCCGATTCACTGGAGCTGATGCAACTGGTGACGGACGAGAAGGCAGAGCTAGCCATTGTCGACTCGACCGAATTCAAGCTGCAGCAAACGCTTTTTCCCAGCGTCGTCGCGGCGATGGAAATCGGCGAAGTTACGCCCGTCGTCTGGTATCTCCCACCTTCTGCCCACGCCGAGCAAACGTTGGCAACGGTAAATACGTTCATCGCCAACAAAAAAGCGTCCGGATTTCTTGCACAGCTGGAACGAGAGCACTTTGAACGTTACGAGAACGTGTCGCGTGTTGCGTCATTGACGTTTCAGCGCAAAATCCGCGACGACCTGCCGTCGTGGCAGGCACTGCTTGAAGAGGTTGCCGCCGAGTATCAAATGGACTGGCGCCTGCTAGCCGCCATGGCCTATCAAGAATCGCACTGGAATCCAGACGCACGTTCGCACACAGGTGTTCGCGGGATGATGATGTTGACCCGCGTTACCGCGGCGGAGCTGGGTGTCGGTGATCGCACCGACCCCCAGCAAAGCTTGCGCGGTGGCGCGCGTTTTTTCAAAGATTTGCTGCGCCGGCTGCCCGCTGACATTGAAGAGCCCAACCGCACCTCCATGGCACTGGCCGCATACAATATCGGTATGGGTCACTTGGAGGACGCGCGGGTGCTCACCCAGCGCTCGGGTGGAGACCCGCACCTGTGGCCCGACGTTCGCGCTCAACTCCCCAAGCTCCAGAACCCGGCTTTTTTCCCGATGACCAAGTTCGGTTTTGCAGAGGGTGCCACGGCCGTCACTTACGTGGACAATATCCGACACTATGAAGGCATGCTGACGCTGCAAGGGTTGCCCGATCAGCGTATTGCACCGCCGATCGAGTTAGACACCCTTTTCCCAGAACGGTTTAGCGACGCGATATCGCCTGTTCTGTAGTCGAACGATCTCGTCGAGCGGCTCGGAGCAAGACGATCAATGTGGATCACTGCTTCTCTCTAGGACTGTGGCTTTTCGACGCGTCGTGCTTTGAAGAACTGCTGCAACAGCGCGGCACTCTCGTCTGACAGTAACCCTTCTTGCCAGGCGACCCTATGATTCAGGGCGGCGTGGTCCAGAGTGGCTCCCGCACTCACTACTGCACCCGCACGGGGCTCGCGCGCAGCAAAAATGAGGTTGCTGATACGCGCATGCACTAATGCGCCGCAACACATGGTGCAAGGCTCAAGCGTGACGTAAAGGGTCGTGTCGGGCAGTCGATAATTCCCTCCCCTGACCCCCGCTTCCCTCAGCACACGGATCTCGGCATGCGCCGTAGGGTCGTTGAGATCGATTTGCGCGTTGCCGCAATGCGCCAATACCTCTTCTCCCCTAGTCAATACTGCCCCAACCGGCACCTCTCCTCGATCAGCCGCTCGGGTTGCCTCTTCCAGCGCCAGCGCCATGCAACGTTCATCCCAGTCGGTAAAGTTCACAGCGGCGCCTCGCTGTAGTAATGCCAGCACAACAGCGCCAGCGCGCTACGGTGTGGCGCAAAAGCGGCACCCTCGGCGATGACGGTCTGTTCTGTGGGTCGTTCAGGCCGTCCCATGATACGTCCGAAGCCAACGCGCACGGCCAAGTCGCCGCTAGGCCAGATATCAGGTCGACCCAAGGCAAACATCATGTACATGTGCGCTGACCAGCGACCAAATCCGCGTATTGCTGTGATCGCTGCTTCCACCTCCTGATCCGACTGCTGCGGGAGCAAGTCCAGAGAGAGCGATCCGGACAGGACTGCATCGGCCAGTGATTGCAAATAGCTCGCTTTTTGTTGAGACAGACCGGCATTCCGCAGGATCTCCGGTGCGGCGCTCAGTACCGCCTCAGGCCGCCACTCGCCCCCGATCGCATCAACGGTCCTCTGACTAATAGTGGCGGCCGCCTTGGTCGAAAGCTGCTGCCCAACGACAATGCGCGCAAGAGATTCAAAGGATTGCTCGCGGCGGCGAGACGCAGGATAACCAATGGTCACCACTGCCTTCGCGATCTCGTCGGACTCCACTGAAAGCGCGTCGAGGGACTTTCTGATCGCCTTGTCTGTCAGTCGAAAGCGGGCGCTCATAGCCCTCGACCCCCTCTAGCCATGCACGGGACACCCCAGCAGACCATGAACGTAGGCCACGGCGCCATAGAGACCTAGTGTGATTACGATGGCGAGGCCTTCCCTGCCCAGTGATTGCGAGGGCTTCACCAGCGCAGGCTTACCTTCTTGATGATTAATCAGCATCACTTCTACCACTGCCCAGAGCAATACACCGCCGAAGAGCACCGCTGACGCGAGGTCACCGTTGACCAATAGTTGACCAATAGATGTGCAACCGCCCACAGCATGGCCGAGGTCAATTGCGGATGGCGAATAATCCCACTGACTCGCGCGCCCACAAGCGAGCCCGCAACGCAATAAAAGCCCAGATAGACCAGCACATTGCTGACACCCACCCAGGAGGCTTGACGCCCCCACCAGATTACAGGATCTGCCTGCCCGTAACCCATCACCACAAGCGCGACCGATGCCACGAGCAGCAGCGCCATAAGTGGCTTCCCTGCCGCGCCTAAGCTGGCAAGCGCCGCGGGAAAAAGGCGCTTGAATAAGTGCGCGTCACTCCACAACAGGACACCTGGCAGTAACCAAGTCATACTTCTAATCGGCAGGGAGCGTTGAGGAATACAGTCATTGCGGTGCGTGCTTCAAGCATGGGGATTCACTGCTTCGCCGCGCGCTGCCGAAGTGCGGCCAGACGGGCGCCCATCTGACTGTAATCGACCGATTTGGCAAACGCGTTGCCCCGGTCACCTTCCATATCCAGAGCGTCTCCCAACGACTCTTTCGCACCATCATTCATCAGCGATTTCAGCGCAAAAACGGCTTTGGGATCCGCTTCGGCAATTTGCGCCGCGCTGGCCAGCGCTTCACTCAACAGATCGTCGGCGGCGCAGACGCGATTCACCAAGCCCCAGGCTTCGGCCCGGTGCGCGTCGACAAAGTTGCCTGTGAGACTCATTTCCCGAGCCCGGTTGATACCGATGAGACGCGACAGCTTCTGCGACAGCCCCCATCCCGGCAGAATGCCCACGCGCGCGTGCGTGTCAGCAAACCGCGCATGTTCACTGGCAAAAAGGAAATCACAGGCTAGGGCCAACTCAAACCCGCCTGTCACGGCAGCGCCGTTGATCGCACCAATAATCGGTTGCGGACACCGATCTAGGGCTAGCTGGATCGGCGACTGGGGCCCCAATCCCAGTCCACTCGATAACAACTCGGGTTCATCCGTCAGCGCCTTGAGGTCAACACCGGCACAGAAAACGCGGCCTGCTCCGGTTAGTACGATGGCTCGGACAGATTCTGATACGGCGAGTTCAGCGAAGCTCGCAATAATGGCCTCCGACAGTTCGCGATTTAACGCATTGTTGGCTTTAGGGCGGTTCAGAGTAACGAGGGCGACACCCGCCTCCTCGCGGACTTCAATGACAGACACGGGCAATCCTTATTCCTAGCTCAGTCGCAGCAACGTATCAGACCCGGCTGAATGAGACCAACCCTGTCTGATCATCCCCACAGCAGCGCGCCAACGCGTCGCGCTCGATGAGTCAAGACCTCTATCTGGAAAGACTGGGACTGGGGAACCCAAGCACTGAGCGGAAATCTGCCGCTCGGTTACCACCATCACCAGGCGGGCTGCATCCTGACCTGATCAGGCATCGCGTTGGGTTGCGTCGGTAGCAGGAACAGTCGAGCGAAAGTCAAACCCGACCCCACCATATAGCCCAGCCTCTTCAGCATGATCAGCGGTCCACGCTGCCCTTCCAGAGCATCGCGGGCAACCTGAAGCCTGCGCATTGTTTCCAAGCCTGCGCGGAAGCGAGGATCGTCGGTGTTCAGTGTGAGCGGGAAGACCTGACGGGAAATTTCGGTAGTGATGTCAAACACGGTGTAATCGAACTCGGTAACATCCATTCCGAAGGCCTCATAGAGCTTGGGCCGGGAGTGGTCCCTGACATACATGGTTGAGTATACGGCCAGCAGAAAGAATCGAATCCATAGTTTGTTGACGCCACTGAGGAGCTTTGGATCCGAGCGCATGATTAATGCAAAGGCTTCACCGTGGGCAAACTCATCGTTACACCACTCCAAAAACCATTTGAAAATCGGATGAAAACGTTTTTCTGGATGCCGCTCCAGATGACGGTAAATCGTGATGTAGCGCGCGTAGCCGATTTTTTCGGAGAGATACGTCGCGTAATAAATGAATTTGGGTTTGAAGTAGGTATATTCCTTCTCACGTTTCAGGACGCCAAGATCCACAGCGACACCGAGCTTGTTCAACGCTTTATTGATGAAGCCGGCATGGCGTGATTCGTCGCGCGCCATATAGCGCATGAGTTTGGCGACATCGGGATTACTGACGTTTTTCTCGATCTCCTGATACAACACGCACCCGGAATACTCTGCCGTGATCGAAGAGACCAACAGGTCCAGGAATTCGGCTTTAAGTTCGGGATCGGACTCCAAAATATTGGGGTCATATTCATAGTTTTGCTTGAAATGGCCCCGGTTCTTGTCCATCTCGAAGTCGCGCATCATGAGATCCCACTCGGCGCGCACTGGCTCAACGTCGATATGCTCCATCGCCGCATAATCAGTGCAGTAAAACCGCGGCGCCAAAGGCCGAGGCTCCAGCGCCTGCTGGGTAGTCAGATTCACCGCCGCATCTGAGACTGCTGCTTCACTCATTGTTTCCCCCATCGAGGCATGTGACCGGCAGTCTGTCAGCCGCCACGGCACCTCCATCTTATGTCAGTCTTTTTTAACACTGATTTGTCAATTTTATTTGACTATTTGGCCTTGGGCAAGCAATGTGTCTTTTGGGGGCTTAGTACGCACAGATCTTGGATCTCAGCAGAGGCACGCACCCCATGTCACAACTCTCAAGGCCCCAAAAGGCTCAGAATCCTGACGCCCTATACCACCTTGGTTACGTCAGCACCGAGGCGGTCAAGTTTTCCGAGGAGGCGTTGGTCGCGCTATTGAGCGAAGCAAGAAATGCTAATACTGATAGAGATGTCACGGGGTTACTGCTGTACCGGGAAGGGAGCTTTTATCAGGTATTAGAGGGTAGCGAATCGGCCGTCATGGCGACATTTCATCACATTGAGGCCGACCCTCGCCACAAAGAAGTTAACATTCTATTTAACGGCGAGACCGATGCCAGAGAGTTCGCTGACTGGAAGATGGGCTTCTTGAATCTCGATGGGGTCGACGTCGAGACGCTAAGTGGTTTTTCGGACTTCATGACCCGCGATGCACAGCCTCAGGAGTTTCTGGAAAATTTGAGTCGCGGCAAGCGCCTGGCGCTGATGTTCAGGACGCTGCTCTAGATCGAGACCGAAATTTAGGCCGCCAGATACCCAAAGCGACATTGGCAGTTGCCACCAAACCAATGATTACGAGGGACCCGCGTTCCGCATCGAGTTTGAGCGCCAACTCACCCACCAGATTGATATCAGTCAGCGCGGCTGTGGCGCGCTCAGCCTCTCGCTTGATTGGACTTTGAATGCCCAAGAGACTCCCCTCCAGCATCAGCACAGTGGTAATCAACTTCCCCCAGGCCCACGGCGCATTGTGATAGCCGGTCACGACCGCGAACGAAGCCAGGCCGAATAAGAGGGTGAGTAGCAGCGAGGGCATCATGACCAGTGTCGCGACACGCTCCATCACCTGCCGCTCCGCTACATAGATCTCAAGGGCCTCCGCGGGCGGCGGCAAATAATGATGAAACCCCCACAGCACCACTACCGAGCCGAGAAACGTAATGGCGGTCATCGAATGGCCGAATTTAAGTAGCTTTCTCATGAGATTCCCTGTCACCGCATCATTAGGAGCCGTGCACCAATAGCGATACCCTAACAGGAGCAGCACCGGGGGAGTCGAGGCACCCGCCCGGTCATCGATCAAGAATAGAGTATGACTGATATCCAGCACGCTGATGCGCAGTTNTGTTACATACTNACTGGCCACTANAGACGATGACCTCTGTCCACTGGGCGAGAGGGCCTCGCNCGCAGTCGGCAGGAGCCGGTGAAATCAGCAGGAGCCCATTGANATGAGTACCCCCTACCCCACCCTACAATATGGCCATAGCGAGGAGATCGGTTTACTCAGGGAGACGGTGCACCAGTTTGCTACCACGGAGATTGCNCCGCGGGCCGCCGACATNGANCGCGACAACGATTTTCCCAGAGATCTGTGGACCAAAATGGGCGANCTNGGTCTNCTGGGCATCACCATTCCNGAGCAATACGGNGGNAGCGGTATGGGTTACCTGGCGCANGCGATTGCCATGGAGGAGATCTCCCGCGCCAGCGCCTCNNTNGGTTTGTCTTACGGCGCGCACTCCAATCTCTGTCTGAACCAGATTCGCCTGAATGGCTCCGAGCAGCAGAGGGCGCAATATTTACCGGCTCTGTGTAGTGGGGAACACATCGGCGCACTGGCCATGTCCGAGCCGGGGGCCGGATCTGACGTCGTAGGCATGCGCTTGCGCGCAGAGCGTCAGGGAAATGACTTCATCCTCAATGGCAACAAGATGTGGATCACCAACGGGCCTGATGCGGATGTTTATGTGATCTACGCTAAAAGCGACCCGGAGGCGGGCTCGAAGGGCATCACCGCCTTTATCGTCGAGCGGGATACCAAAGGATTTTCCCGATCGCCTAAATTGGACAAGCTAGGCATGCGCGGCTCCAACACCTGTGAGCTGGTGTTCGAGGATTGCATGATTCCCGCCGATCAGGTGCTGGGAGAGGTCGGTAGCGGCGTGCGCGTGCTGATGTCGGGACTCGACTACGAGCGAGCGGTTCTGTCGGGCGGCCCGGTGGGGATATTGCAGGCCTGTCTTGATGCGGTACTGCCCTACGTTCACGAGCGAGAGCAATTCGGTCAACCGATTGGCGAGTTTCAGCTGGTGCAGGGCAAGCTGGCCGACATGTACGCGCGTTGCTCTGCGAGTCGCGCCTACCTTTACGGAGTCTGCGAGGCGCTGGATCGAGGCGAGCAGAGCCGCAAAGATGCCGCCGCTGTCATTCTCTACACCGCAGAGGCCGCGACCCAGTCGGCGCTCGATGCGATTCAGCTACTGGGGGGCAACGGGTACATCAATGACTACCCCACCGGCCGGCTACTGCGCGACGCCAAGCTTTATGAAATTGGTGCGGGCACCTCAGAAATTCGCCGCATGCTGGTGGGTCGGGAGCTCTTTGCTGATACCGCGCAGTAAGGGGGGGTTCGCGTCACTCATGCCACGCGAGTCCTCACGCCACTCCTCACGCCACTGCAATACCACTCCTCTCACCACTCCCGCGCGTGGCGGGGGCGCAACACCGGGTCAGTCGGCCTGCTGGGGCAGTGATAGCGTCTCCTGCAGTAACGGTGCGCTCAGCGGCACACCCGACTGCCCACTCAACGCTAGCGACTGCCTGAGGGAGGATGCGAGGCCGGTGGTGAGCACCCGCTGCTGATAAGGCAGGTGCCGCTCGCCGTTCCTCAGGAGCGCTTCCCAGCTACCGAAGGCCTGAAGCTGTTCGTGAATGCCGTCCAGATATTGGAGCAGAGCGTCGTGCACAGGGGAGCCCTCAGCCACCGACTCATCAAACACCACTCTCCAGGTCATATCATGGCGAAGCTTGCATTGACCGACGAAGGCACCGGGCATGCGCACACCCCATTCTTCCCGAGTAATCAGTGACAACCGCCACTGTCCCTCAACCAGATACAGCGAATAGGTGTGTCCCGGCGAAACCCGGAACCCAAACGCAGACGACAGTACCAGCGCGGACCAACAGTAATCCCGCGCGGCCTCGTCGCTGGATTTGGAGCGTAACTGCCCCGGCGACGCCGCGTGCAGATCCTGCAGCACCAGCACCAGTCCTTTGTCCTGAAACGTATTCTTGGCGTGAGCGGTCACCCGCAGCTCCAATTCGTTTAGCTAAGAGTGAAGTATGATGGGTCGGCGCGCCAGAACCAATTGGTCCGGTGTGAGGGCCCTTCGGTCAGCGATTTACGCCAGTTCGGGGTGCCGGGCCAATACAGATGCCATGAAGTCATCCGGCATTGGACAGCTCTTACGCGTGGCTTTATCCACAAAGACGTAGGTGAAGCTGCCTTTTCCAGCGACCTCTTCGGTGCGCAGGTTCTGCATCGTGAAACCAATCACGATGCTGGAATTACCGACCCGCTCTGCGGCGACCTCGACCTCAAGCGTGTCACCGGCAAGACTCTCACCCAGAAAATCCATATTGGCGTTGACCGTAAAGGTCAGAAAGTCGGGATTCACTACATCGGCCACGTCGAGGCCTAATTCACTCCAGTACTCTCCCAGCACCTCGTCCGCAAATACAAAATAGTTGCCAAAGAAGGCGTGCCCATTCGCATCGGTATCGGCAAAACGCACTTTGATTTGGCCGCGGTAAGGATTCGACATGGGGTAGCTCCTGCTGGGTCGTCGACGGCAACTGGCGGGCGACGATTATGCCGACTTGACGAGGTCAGGTCACCCACCCTAGGCGGCGGCACAGAGGCACGTAAAAATGACATTTGGTCTAGCCCAGAGCCTGTCATCTTGGTAACAGAAGCCTTATCATTCCGCGCTTTCCGCTGGGGCCCCCAGCGCTTCTCGCTGAAAACAGGAATCACAGCATGAACACCACCACGCTTGTCGCCGCCTTCATTGTCGTCGTCTCGGGTTTGATTTGGATCGGCACCCAGAGCAATGACACGGGCTGGGCTGGCAACCGCAACCAATGTGTGGGCGAGTGCTACGAGAACTGGAAAGCCGAAAATGGCGGCAGTATCGCCGCAGTCGAGCAGACCAAGCAGGCTGCGCTGGCGGCGGCATCCCCCGAAGCGCTAGGCGAAAAATATTATGGACAGTGCATTGCCTGTCACGGGAGCCGTGGCGAGGGTGGCATTGGACCAATGCTGGCGGGACAGGCCGCTGCGGACATCGTCGCCAAACTGACTGCCTATCGGGCGGGTGAAGAGCGCGGCGCCCAGTCGGCGATGATGTACCCCGTTGCCAAACCCATGACCGACGCTGACCTCGACAACATCGCCGCCTACGTCGCGAGCCTGTGATCTCGGGTTCGGATACGCGCGATAACCCCCGGGGCCGCGAGCACGCCGCGGCGCACGTCGGTTCGGCTGCCCCAAAGAACAGAAGCCACTCTATCGAAAACGCCCTTCGCGCTTTTGCCACAGCTGATATGGCGTTGAAGGCACTATTTCGCACGCTACTGTGCGTGCTGACGCTGTCGACAAGTACCCATGCACTCGCCTGGGAAGCGACCATTGAGCGCGATGCGTTGGGTGTCCCCCACA
>PBZM01000016.1 GCA_002731015.1 Gammaproteobacteria bacterium | reverse complement strand
GCGGATGGAGTCCTCGATCGCCTCGAGATCCGTACCGATCTTTTCCAGCTCGGGTGACAGTGTTGATTGTCTCTGCGCGGCAGTAATACCCTCATTACGATCTGTCACGATCAGTTGTTGAAGATCACTAATTTCCGTCTCGATGCGCGCTCGATTAGCACCGAGCTGCCTAATCTGCTCATGATACGACTCTTTACTGGTCTCTAGACGCGAAAGTGTCGCGGCGTGCGTATAGAAAGCTGTGTTCGCCCTATCAAGTTCCTGATTCGCGTCTTCTCTGGCTACTAGGGCTTTAACGCGCGCACGCTCGTTGCTCGACAGTGCGCTCGCCAATTGATCCAGGTACCTCTGGCATTCAGACTTTGAGTGTAATATTGATTTTTGCTTGTCTTTCTGATCTTGTTGCTGGTACCAAAGTATTAAAGATTCAAGCTTCCGAGATTCAGCCTTCAGTGTTTTATAGCGCTCCGCGGCATCTGCCTGTTGCTTCAACCGATCTAACTGCCGCCCTAATTCATCTGATAGATCATCTAATCGATCTAGATTGTCCCGAGTTCTAGAGATTCGGCTCTCAGTTTCTCTGCGGCGCTCTTTGTATTTCGACACACCTGCAGCTTCTTCAACATAGTTTCTGAGCTCTTCTGGCTTTGCCTCAACAATTCGGGCGATCATGCCCTGCTCAATGATTGCGTATGAACGCGGTCCAAGACCAGTTCCTAAAAATAAATCTGTGACGTCTCGTCGGCGGCAAGAAGTACCATTCAAGAAATATTTAGATTGCCCTTCGCGACTGACTTCCCTTTTGACCGCAATTTCGGCAAATTTGGCAAACTCTCCAGCGGCGCGTCCTTCAGAGTTATCGAAAACTAGCTCGATCGAGGCTCTCGACACCAGTTTTCGGCTTGTGGAACCATTAAATATGACGTCAGTCATAGATTCACCTCGCAGGTGTCTCGCGCTGGACTCACCCATCACCCAACGCACTGCGTCAATCACATTAGACTTACCGCATCCGTTTGGACCGACGATAGCTGTCATATTCGATTGAAATGGAACTGTTGTAGGGTCTACAAACGATTTAAACCCTGCAAGTTTGATATTTTTTAAACGCAAATGATCGAACTTCCACTAAGCTGTAATCAGAAAGCTATCCAGTGCGCTCAAGAGTTTCAAGATATTTACGTTCAAGAGTTCGACAAAGCTCGGTAACCAGTCTAATCGCATCCTCCGATTTTTGTGCGTCAAGTGCTGGAATTAGTTGCCTCCGTACCAAAACGTCGAGTGATTGAACTCCAAGAATATTCAACCTTACTAATTTTGAAAAAACACGGTCGAATGTAGGGATGAGATCGTCAAGTAATTCCCCATAAACCACATTTGGATGCAACTGGCAGAGAGTCTCTAGAACACAGACCGGATTCACACAACCAAACTTGGACTCAGACCGTTCCATTGATTGACGTAGTGCATATGAACACTGCTCGGACCAAATTGAACCGAGCTCTAATACTACTGGTGTCATAACCGACGGCAAAGCCGATGTAATATCTTTTACACGACTTGGGTTCAAGCTCGTTACCACGGCACCTTTCCTTGGGATAACATCAATGAGACGCCTGCCCTCCAGTACCCTAAACGATTCCCGAACAGATCCACGGGACACAGCAAGTTGGCCGACGATTCGCGATTCTTGAATGCGATCGCCAGACCGGAGAATGCCAGCGACAATCTGATGTTCGATATGTGATGCTATGTTCTCAACCAGACCGGGACCCGGCTGGAATGGAATATATGTCAATCCGTCTACCATGACTCTAACTCGCGACTGATCCGTCAGTACTCGATATAGTATGAACCGCTTATCCTAAAACGCAAGATCATTTGAGCTAAAGTGCCAGATCATTTCAAACAGTGTGCGAAACTTTTTCGACTAGGGTTTCAACTGAAGGCTAGTTCGATTTTCTCTGTCCAACGTGAGAATAATAGGGCCACCCATCCAATCCCCCCGGCTACCAGCAGCATCACCTACCGTTAGTCGCGCCATGATTTCAACGGTCAGCCCGGGATGCAGTTGGCCCCCCATGAGAGCGTCATGATTCGAAAGCGTTACAGTGAGCGGTAACTCGTTTACGGACAAACGGCGAGCAACGATCGGCCGCGGTGATCCGCCAACCTCTTTAGCAAACAAAAACACCGTCGCATTCTTTAAGCTCTCTGGAATGGCTTGGCTTAGCGAAACAGATAGTTGAATTTCGGCACTTCCAAGTGCCAACTTCTCCGCGGTTTTTTGCCCTAAGCGTTCCCTCGCTCGGACGATCCCTAACTTAATTGCTTCAGCCTGTGCCGAACCCGATTGCAATTGGCCGAGCATCCGTGTCCATAAATCCAACGATCGTTGAAAATTGCCCTCCTCGAAAGCAATTATTCCCAGTGATCCTAATGCCGTAATTTGTTTTGGATCGAGCTTTAGTGCAAGTTCAAATAAACCGATGATCTCCTGATCGGCTACACGATTTCTCAGCAAGAATTCATCCTGTGCCGCTTGCGCAATCACATAAGCTCGTTCATTTTCAGGTAGCGAGTTTAATGCCTCGGTCGAAAGCGCCATCTCGTAGGATCCCAGGTACCAATAGAGATACCCAGATCCAGCACTGGCCAATGCTCCAACAAACAAGGCAATCAAAAAACCTTGGCGACCATGATGTCGCAATGCCCACGAAAGGGCAAATACTAGGACCCCAGCGAGGAGCACCATCCAAATCATGATAAATTCTCAAACATAATTTCGATCATGATTTTGATTGTCGCATTATCAAGAATCTCTCTGATCAAGTGCTCTCGTTGATCGGCGGATCCTAAGCAGGACCAAGACACCGCCCAGAATCAAAATCGCAACCGGACCCAGCCATAAAACAATCGTTTGCTGATCGAGCGGTGGATTATAAAGAACAAAACGACCATATCTCGCGACCATGAATTCCTTTATTTCCCCATCAGTCGCGCCCTCTTTGATCATCCGATACACCACTGCACGAAGGTCTCCGGAGATTTCAGCGTCCGAATCGCCGATCGCTTGGTTTTGACATTTAGGACAACGTAATTCAAATCCTAATTGGCGGAATCGAGCCTCTTGTTGAGGTGAGTCAAATTGATATGTCTCAATAGAGGCACTGGCAGCGATCGAGAATATGATCACCATTTTGACCAACAGTGTTTTTATCATTTCAATGTCTCAAGCAAGGGCCTTATCTGACGCTGATACACACGATCATTTACCTCACCCTGAATCCGCAGTTGTATGACGCCACTCGAATCAACAAGGAACGTTTCGGGAGCACCTGCGACACCTAGGTCAAGGCCAAGACGACCACTCGGGTCAAAAATTTGTGTTGCGTAGGGGTCGCCAAGTTTTGCCAGCCAATTTTTAGCAGCCGTCTCTGAATCCTTGTAGTTTAGACCCACGATGGGTAGGCGGTCAGATAGCTCCGTGAGGTACGGATGCTCTACTTGGCACGTAATGCACCAGCTTGCCCACACATTGAGCAAAAAAGGTCTCGCGGGAAGGGTTTGCCTTGTCAGCACCTTCCCAGTATGCAAGTCGGTAAGCTGAAAAGGGGGTACAGGCTTTCCGATTAACGCGGATGGTTGTGCACCAGGGTCTAGCGTCAATCCTTTGAAAAAAAAACCTACAAGGATAGAAAAAATTGCGAGTGGTGCCCAAACAGCCCAACGACTCATGCCTTTGCACCTTCAACACATGATTCGGGTTGTTTCTCAACTGCGCGTTGCCGATACCGCTTATCGGTGACTGAAATAAATCCACCGAGGCCCATTAGAAAGGCGCCGGCCCATATCCAGTCCACAAAAGGCTTCACAGACAAGCGTACCGCCCAATCTCCGCCATCCAATGGCTCGCCCATTGCTATATACAAATCTCGGGTAAAGCCAGAGTCAATGGAAGCCTCTGTCATAACCATTCCAGACGCATTGTATCGACGTTTTTGTGGAGACACAGTTTTGTAAAGTCTGTCGCCCCGATAAATCTCAAAGGTCGCTTGGTCTGCGACGTAGTTTGGGCCACGCAACACCGAAAGATCAGTCATCCTGACCTCGTAACTCCCCAATTGCTGTCTATCACCGACCCCCATACGCAAATCGCGGTGTTCGGTATGGTTCTCGACCATTACAACTCCAAATATTACGATCGCGACTCCTAAATGAGCGAACCACATCCCGATCATGCCGCGTTCGACACGAGCAAAAGTTCGTCTAATTCCTCCGAAGCTTCTGGCCTTGTTAACGAAATCAACGGCGGTGGCAATTGCCAGCCAGAGTGCGATAGTTACACCGAAGGCTGTGGCTATGGAATATTCGCCACCTAATGTAGTCGGCCATACTAGGCCAACAACCACGCTAACAATCATGGTTACGATCAAGGGACGATATAGTCGGGGATCATCGGCCTGACGCCATTTTGAAAGTGGCCCAAACGCCATCCCGCTTACAAGAATTGCAGTCAATGGTACAAAAACCGCGTTAAAAAATGGCGCTCCGACCGATACTTTTCCTCCGCCCATCGCGTCAACCAATAATGGGTAAAGAGTACCAAGCAGAACGCTGACCGCCATCACGGTTAATATAAGATTATTGAATAGCAAAAAGGACTCTCGAGAGATCCAACCAAACTCGCCTGATTCAGAAACTTTTGACGCACGAACAGCATATAGCGTGAGTGAGCCACCGATGACGGCCACTAAAAAACCAAGGATAAACACACCTCGCTCCGGATCGTTAGCGAACGCGTGTACCGACGTCAAGACTCCAGAACGGACAAGGAACGTTCCCAGTAGTGACAGTGAAAATGCAGCAATCGCAAGTAGTAAAGTCCAACTGCGAAATAGACCCCGCTTCTCGGTCACGGCGAGCGAGTGCATTAATGCAGTGGCAACCAACCATGGAATCAATGATGCATTTTCAACTGGATCCCAGAACCACCAACCACCCCAACCGAGCTCGTAATATGCCCACCAGCTTCCTAGTGCGATACCTAGAGTGAGGAACGCCCATGCAACCGTCGTCCAGGGCCGCGACCACCGAGCCCACATGGAATTAAGTTCACCAGAAATAAGTGATGCCATTGCAAACGCGAAGGCGACAGATAATCCAACATATCCCATGTAGAGCATCGGCGGATGGAAGATTAGTCCCGGATCCTGGAGGAGAGGGTTCAGGTCCGCTCCGTTTGGCGGTGCGAACGGTAGAATGCGAACAAACGGATTACTCGTGAATAGCATAAAGGCTAGAAAACCAGCTCCAATTATACCCATCACCGCCAAAACTAGTGCGGACATATGGACAGGGATTCCTCGGCTAAACAGCGCAACAGCCACACCCCAGAGAGAGAGAATAAGCACCCAAAGCAACAAAGAGCCCTCGTGGGCCCCCCACACGGCGCTCATCCTGAAGTACCACGGCAGATCAAGATTAGAGTTATCGGCGACATATTTAATCGTGAAATCGTGGGTCAAGAAACCATAAATCAGTACACCAAAGGAGACCGCAAGGGTAAATCCCTGCAGCAACGTGAGGGGCTGAGCCGTCGCAAGAAAGCCCTGCTGTCGCGTGAAATAACCATAAAGTGGAAAGGTAGCCAAACAAATCGAGACCGCGAATGACAGGACGAGCGCAAAGTGACCTATTTCCGGGATCATTTGGCCTCTGCTCCCATTATCTGGTCGAGCTTACCTGACTGTCTTAGTGCTTCTGTGACCTCGGGTGGCATGTAATTCTCATCATGTTTAGCCAGAACCTCACTTGCAAAAAACTGGTCCCCACTAATCCGTCCCTGAACCACCACCCCTTGTCCCTCACGAAATAAATCTGGAAGGATACCCTCATAAGTCACATGTACGTTGTGGTCAAAGTCGGTTACGTCGAACGCAACCCTTAGGCTCTGTGGATCGCGGTCGACAGTCCCGTCAGCAACCATTCCACCCACTCGGATCATCTGCGCGACAGGCGCGTCCCCTTTCGCTATCTGGGTTGGCGTGAAAAATAAATTGATGTTTTGACTTAGCGCGTACATCACCAACCCAACGGCCACACCCAGGCCAGATACTAGGCCCAGAATAGTAAAGAGACGTTGTTTTCGTTTAGGATTCATGTTTCTCCCCGCGTTCTATTTGTCGCTTGACCGAACGCAACCCGCGACGATGCTGGACAATATTTGCCCAAGTCAAGCCTCCCAATACACCGAGCCCCAAAAGATAGACTGGCCAAACATAGGACCCGTGTGGAGCCATCTCTAGAAATGCCGTTAGTGACTCAAACTGGAACTCAAACACGCCTAACAAGTTCCCTAACCCAAGAGGACCGTCGCTCCCGCGCGACCAAGATCGCGCGCATTGAGCCAAGAACCAAGTACGCAGCTACGATGTAGTAGCCAAGGATGTTAATTAACAGTGGAATCCACATAGACGCAGGCATCGTCGGCTTCTCTGTCAGTTTTAGACTCGCCGGTTGGTGCAGAGTGTTCCACCACTCGACCGAATATTTGATGATGGGCAGGTTGACCACGCCTACCAATACCAGTATTCCGCATACTTTTCCCGCCTGATCGGGATCACGAATCGAGGCACGCAAGCCGATTAGTGCTAGGTAGAGAAATGCGAGGATGAGCATCGAGGTTAAGCGCGCATCCCATACCCAATACGTACCCCAGGTTGGTTTCCCCCAGACGGCGCCGCTTCCCAGTGCAAGGGCCGTAAAAGCGAGCCCCATGACCGCGATTGACTGCATCGCAATATCGGCAATTTTCATCTTCCAGACAAGAAGTACCACGGCACTCACCGACATCGCTGCGTACATTGCCTGAGCCAGAAATGCGACAGGTACATGAAGATAGATGATTCGGTAACTGTTACCTTGCTGATAGTCGACCGGGGCGAAGCCTAGGCCCCAGATCGTGCCGACCGCAATCAAACCGAGAGATAACCAACCACAAACTAGCTGCCAGCGACCAGCACGCTCATAGAACCACCTTGGGGAACCCCATTGATGAAACCAACGCCAACGCATTAGTTAGAACCTCCAATATTCACACGAATCGCTAGGGACACTGCGATCGGAACCAAAATCGCAGACGCCACACTGAATGCTCCCAGCAATGCCAATAACGGCAAAGTCTCAGAACCATCCATGGCTCGGACTAAAACCCCAGAGGCCAGCACTACCACCGGCACAAATAGAGGCAACATTATCAATGCCCCAAGGATACCAGATCGCGAGGATCCGAGTGTAAGGGCTGCACCCAATCCAGAAAAACAAGTCAGTGCCGGTGTTGCCACCAGCATTGTAATGAATAGCGCGATTGAGACATCTCCCGGAACAGATAACATCACAGCTCCGATGGGGCTTATTAAAATCAGAGGCAAAACGTGTAGTAACCAATGCGCAGTCAATTTCAGTCCCACAAGCCAAGCAAGTGGACGATCAAAAAATAAGTATTGTTCTAGGATGCCGTCCGAGAAATCAGACTGGAACAGATGCTCAGAGTTGAGAAGCAGTGCTAGTAAAGTTGCGACCCAGATCATTGCAGACCCAATTTCGGCGAGTGAATCAGAATCTGGTGTGAGTGCAAGCGGAACCATAGAGATGACCAGCAATAGAAACCAGATCGGCTTAACAATATCACCAGGACGCGCGGCGGCGAGCCACAGTTCGCGAGCAAGTATCCTTTTTTCAATTGACACAACCGAGCTCCAGAGTTTGAAATTCTGATAACGTTGGTACTTGATGGGTTGTAAATAAGCAAATTCCACCGTTGGCGACATGAGAGGCGATTTTCTTATCCAATATTTTTATCATTGAAACATCAAGCGCCGTATATGGCTCGTCAAGGATCCAGATTGGTGCATCGGAACACCAGAGACGGGCCAGCGCGCAACGCCGCCCTTGTCCTTGAGATAGTTCCTTAACAAGTGAATCGTGATAACTCAGCATTCCAACACTATCTAAGGCAAATTTTAAGGAAGTGTCATCGTGCCCAGCCATATACTTGAAATTATCCAGAACACTCAAGTCTCCGGTAACCTGCGGCCGGTGACCAATGTAGAGGATACGGTGCATAGCCTCAGAGACAGGTTGGTCACCAACTAACACCTCGCCTTCCTGAATCTCATAAAGACCAGCGATTGTCCGTAGCAGTGTGGTCTTACCTGCACCATTTTTTCCAGCTACGCGCAATATCGATCCAGCGTCCAAGGTGAAAGCTAGACTGTCGAACAATAAACGGTAATCACGTTCACAACTTAGTCGAGCAATTTTAAGCTTTAAAGGCTCTAAATTCATTAAGAGAGTTTACCGGAAACTGCGTGTGGGACTAGCGTTAAACTCGTGTTAGCCTCTAATCCACTAGGAGATAAAGCGAGACGAGCAATGTCCCGGTAGCTCAGTAGGATAGAGCGGCCGCCTCCTAAGCGGCAGGTCACAGGTTCGATTCCTGTTCGGGACACCATTAGCTCACCCTAAGCCACTCGCAATTCGTTAATTTGTTTACATAAGCCTACTCAGGCTGTGTTGGCAGTTGACAATGCAATCACATATTGCAAATTTATGACTAGTTGAAATAGTCAAGTATCGGTTGATACCAAGGTAATGCGACCTTCACTGTTGCGCTAAAAGTGTGAGGTGATTGTATCGCCATGGCCATGGGTACTGACCAATCTACCTGAGTCGAATCGGCAGAGATTTCGCCATTGCTTTCAGTGATCCGTGGAGCTTTGACAGACCACGTCAAAACTCTCCCCTGCATCATGGCTGCTATCATCGCTTTCTCCTCAGCTGTCGGCGCAGTCATATCGTCATTGGGCTCAAAAGTACTCTCAATTCTGAGAGTCGTTTCATCTACCATTTGGAAATCCAAAATCCTAGTAAGATCGCGTTTTGGCATCTCAGTCACCTGTTTTCTAAACTCTTGAATAGAGCCCACAATCTTCATCCGACAAACAATGTCTTCGTCCTCATAGGACTGTTTGATGGTCCTCTTCAGCTCTCCTGACACTTCTACTCGCATCTCATCATGAGAGTCACAGAATTCTGCTATATTTTCGACGTCTAATTGCGCTAGCGCGGAATTCATGCGCATTTCCATTTCGTAGCTAACCAAACCATCGCTAATCTCAATGGACTGCTTTAAGTCGATACAAGCTGCTAGGGTGAACATCATAGTCAGAGCCAGACCTCTAGCCGCTTTTAAGCTTATTCTTGTCAACTGCATGTTTACCACCATTTCAGTTGGAATCGACTATCGATTCTGTGTTGTCAATTAGACTTCGCCAATGAGAAAAATCATTTCAATAACTTAGTTACGGATATCTAAATAAAAACTCTCTAACAGAGTTTAACTCATTGAAATATTCCTGAAAGATAATTAGTTGCATAGGAATATTGTTATGCATCAATGACATACGACTAAAAAAAGGTGGTTTTTTTTTTGGAGATTAGCGATTCTATCCACGTCAGCAGAGCCGGAGACGGAAAGCTGGCAAAAGGCTTACGGTCAACCATGCGACGGCTCATGAGTCTCTGGTTAAAGGGTGAAACAGGACCGCGAAGGCGGACTTAAGGTTGCTCTAGAGGCAGGTATCTGCTCTGGCTGGAGATGATGAGATCAGGTTGGCTAGCTAGCCGGAAAAGGACTGGTATTTACCAGTCCTTTTTTTTCTTAAAAAATTTTTAACCAGTCTAGTTTGCAGTTTTGATTTTCGAGCCGAATGAAGATGGCAGGGATGGGCCTAGAACAGGGACTCCTTGCCCTGAAGGACTAGGCCCATCAGATAACCACGGAAGGTATCCTTTCCCGCCACCATATAAATTAATACGATTGTGAAGATAGACAAATACTCCTTTTGTATGCCTCCAAAAATTCATTCCAGATAGCTCTGATATACCATCCGAGTCCCTAGAGACAGCTTCGGGCCTTGTTGACCTGGCCAAAGCTATCGTCTTTTCGACACAGTAAAGCTAGCGCTACCGGCTACTTAATCCGCTACCATGTTTACTCCACAACATTGTGGACCCTTGATCATTCCCTTACAGTCTGGGCATTTGGAAATTTGAACATTGGTTCCGTCGTCAAGTTTGAGCGAACCATCCTCCAATGCGGGGTCACACTTTGCGCACGACGCGTTAACCGCCATCCCACAGGCACCACATTGATAAGTTGCCATAATTTGAGCCCCTCTAATAATTTGTTATTTTAAATTTCCCACGAAGAGAGAACTAGGCCTCGAATACCAACGATGCCAATTCAGTATAAGNAACACTCGGTCTTGGAGACAGTTGCTCTGACAAATGACGAGAACCATCCAGCAAAGAGATCATCTCGAGAATTTGAGCCACTAGCTACTAGCCTCTATCCGCTGGCCACCCTGGCAACTCGTCCCTAAGTGACCGATAGGGACTTCCTTAAATCGACTGATACAGACTCGTGTCTGGTTACCAGCATGCTGCAATATTCCGCGCCGAAGTTACATTTTGTCTAAAAATCCAGTCATCCGGCACCGCAGAATATTGGCCTGATTTTAATGATGAACCGAAGTAATTTGAATGCGAATCACTTGCATTTACATTCAATACGTATATGATTCACAAATCGTAATCAATCAGGAGACCAACGTGACTAAAGCCAAACTTCACACCGATCTCATCGAGCAAACATTAATTGCGCTCTCGAGGCCAACCTTAGATACCAAGTTAAAACTCTACCACTTAATTGGCCTATGGCTCGACTTACACCCCGACGCAGATGTGTATGAAAGATTCAAGGCGCGAACAGCGCTCACTTTATTAAGAGACAGTATAGGAGAAGGGGCCGAAGCGGGTCAGGATGAACTCGAGACGGCCGCAGCATAGGGCACCTGATGGTTTATTAATCGCCTCCAATTAAAAGAAACATTGCCGTCCAGATGGCTCACTAACGCTTGGTGCAGATTGAGGGATTGCACTCTCATAGTCCCCTGAGGTGCTCGGCCTGACCTGAACCACTCCAGGGTTATTTTTAATTTTCTTTTTTAGCCGTTGGGGGATAAGTTAGATTTTTGACTCATGTTATACCTCCCTGTGACCAAACGAAGTAAACCAAGACACAAATGGGTGTACTTCGGGACCAACGTTTTTTGGCTAAGGATAATCTATATTTTTGCGATCGGGGTTCAGCTACCTACTCCCTTCTCAACCTCGCTTGGCCAACAGATACTGAAAATTCTGCTCAATCCCGTCAGGCGAAACATGTTTCCAAATTGCACTCCTGACCGCGATCCAATTTACTCCGCTGTATGAACCTAAAACAGCCAGGATGGAATTTTCACAGTACCGCTTTACTGGAAGACCGGAGCATTCTTTTGGTCCGTCTAGGTGGAATGTCGCTATTAAGAAGTACCCTCCTTGACGCACGTTGCGGTGAAGTGCTTCAAGGTAGCTATTTATCGATTCTAAATCGACCTGAAAGTGGAAAACGGCCCTGTCGTGCCACAGATCAATCGGGTGTCCGGGCTGCCATTCTAATAAGTCATCAACAACCCACTTAATTCTCGTAGCCCGATATCCTAGGGATCTTTGAAGTGACAGTGATGCAGACTCCGACCAGTCGACATGAGTCAGTTGTGTGTAACCTCTAGTAAGGAGAGTAGGCAGGAGCGTTGATCTCCCCGCCCCAACATCAACAATTGAAGACGCTTCAGGGGCCACCTCAAGAATCCACTTCAAGGAGAGTGAGTCGGGACCCTCAGACCATGACAAGCCCGCGTCAGCACTGTTTGCGTAGCGCGCATCCCAGTGAGCTTGGTTATTTGACGGCACCCGTCGATTGTCATCTGCCATGTTTACACACCTGCGTCGTCTGCTTAAAGCTAAAGACAGAAGCAGTCTAAATAACTGTGGCTTCTTCTCTTGAGCCCGCGAACTTAAATCCCGCGCCAGCAACGCCACCCGCCTTCGCTGGCAAAAACCATAAACCATCCCGGGTAGTTTTAATCGGCGAAACTTGCGTTAGATTCTGACCAGATTCACGAGTTGTTTCGGCTTCACACCAAGCCATTGGCGAACAAGCGACCCCAATTCTCTTTGCAAGGCAGTCCTTAGACTATCATCTGATTGCAACGTGCGTGAACTCATCTCCGAAAGAATTTCCTCAGTCGCATAACTCAACTCGCGATTCAAATTTTCTGGATCAATATCGCCCGACGGGACACCAATAAACTGGACCTGTGGCTCCGTTACTAGGCGTGTTTTTTTGTCGAGGACGATCGTGAGTGTCATCAGCCCCCCATCGGCTAAGGCCCGCCTTTCCGAAAGAGACCGGTCACTTAAGGGTACGAGGCTCGAACCAGATAAACCTAGCCGGCCCGACCGTACCCGTCCAATCACAGTTGGCTCGGAGATATTTAGTTCCAGTACGTCACCATTAGTCACTCGGGCCGTATTCACCCCGATGTCAATAGCCAGAGCGGCATGGGCCGACATATGCCGTTCTTCGCCATGTACAGGAACTACATAGCTCGGTCGCAACGCACGATACATCCAACGAAGTTCATCGCGACAGGGGTGCCCCGACACATGGATCGCAGCATCATTTTCAGTGACGACCCGCACATTTTTTTGTGATAACAGATCGTAGAGTCGATACAATTTCTTCTCGTTACCGGGAATAACTTTGGAAGAAAAAATAACCGTGTCGTCCGGCTCAAGTGACAAGTCTTGATGCTCGCCTTTAGCCAGTCGCGCCATCGCAGCTCTTGGCTCACCCTGTGAACCTGTCGCCAAGATAAGTTGCTCTGACCGGGGTAAGTAGTCAAGATCCTCCGTCGGGACAAGGTCTGGAAAATTTCGCAGATAACCGGTTGCTTTCGCGGTCTGTAAATAATTAAAGAGGCTACGACCTAAGACAGTGATACGTCGTCCAGTCGCCTCAGCGATGTGCCCAATGCTAGATAAACGAGCAGTGTTTGATGAAAAACAGGTAACCGCGACGCGGTTGGGTTGTTTCGTGATCACCTCTAGCAATGCTTGCCGACACTCGGCTTCCGATCCTGACCACCCATCGATGTTCGCATTCGTTGAGTCGCCAACAACAAACTCAATGCCAGAATCACCGAGCGCGAGAAGTCGCTCATCGTCGTAATCATCGCCCTCGATTGGATGTGGATCCAGCTTCCAATCACCTGTATGGAAAACCGTGCGCCCGGCTACCCTGATGAAGAGTGCATTTGCCTCGGGGATAGAATGAGTCAATGTTACCCATTCCACGTCAAAGCAGCCCAGCTGTGTGTGTGAACCCGGTACCACCTCATGCAAGGGCACCTGTTCTAAAAGGCCCGCCTCACCCAGTTTCCTGCGAGCTACTGAGGCCGTGAAAGCGGTACAATATACAGGAGCCCTGAGCTGACTCCAGAGGTAATGGAGCGCGCCAACATGGTCCTCATGCGCGTGCGTGACTACGATCGCTCGAATCTGATCGCGCACTGACTTTAGTACTGAGATGTCGGGACAAATCACATCGATACCCGGAGGGGTCGAGTCATCTCCAAACGTGATACCGACGTCCACAAGAAGGAACTCACCATTGCACTGGTAAACGTTGAGGTTCATCCCAATCTCACCGGAGCCCCCGAGTGGAATGAAATATACTTGTTCATCTACAAACGGAATTTGAGAAAAATTGGGAACAGGCTTCACAGTACTGTAATGATATCCAGTCAATTTTAAGGTTGTCTGATATGGTCGCGATCGTATTATCGCGGTCGAAAAACTTTGCCCTACTCAGCGTGGGTAACCCTAACCGTATGTTAATGGAGTCTTTCCGACGCATTACAATCGTTGGTAGGGTCTCTTGCGGGCTTTCTATTTATATGTTTTAGCGGGGGGAGATTGAAGCCCCTCCCCAACAATGGTCCGAAAAAACACCTATGGACCGCGTGTCCGCGACGGTTACATGGAAAGACGTCAAGATCATAGATAGTGATGTTTTGATCATCGAACAATCTAAGGTGGCTGGAAATGGTAAAAAGGTACTAGTCAAAATCAACGGTAAAGGGATAATCCTCAAGACACTGAGACCAGATCAAGACAGCGAAATAATTTGCCCTGCCAAGCGTTCAATGGAGCCGATGTCCTGAACAATGCCGATATCGAAGTTCTAGAAACCGTGAGGGGAGTGATCCAGAATCAGATCTAATCTGTCAGCATCTCAAGATAGTCAATGGTGACTGGAACGCCATCTCCCCGGTTGGTAAGATCGTCAACGATTACTGTTGCGTTCGAGAGGTCGTGTGCGGTCGTATAATAAGATGGGCTCGCGAGACAACGAAGACCTGCCCCCCGAGCCGCCTGAACTCCCGCGGACGCATCCTCAATCGCAATAGCCTCAGCAGGCTCGAGAACCAATTTCTCGAGAGTAGTCCGATACACCATGGGGTCGGGTTTCTTCTGCGGAACTGTATTACCACCGACTACCACGTCGAAAGCGTCAAGCCTCAGTGATCCACCAACAGCCCGGTTTAACGCATCAACATTTGATTCCGTCGTTGTGGTGGCAATAGCCAACCGAACCGAGCGCGATAAGCATTCCTCAATAAGACGCTCCACACCAGGACGAAGCTCTGCGGTTCGTGGCAACAATTCTGCATAAACAGATGTCTTCAAACGGTGCAACTCAAGAATATCTTTGTCACTAATACCGTCAATTGATTCAGTTTCGACGAAATGACGAATACGTTCTTTGCCACCAAACACCTTCAGTAATTCACAATACTCTTCAGAGGTCCAATACCATCCCAAGCCTGCCTGCTCAAACACAGTATTGAACGCCTCACGGTGCACCTCTTCGGTTTCCGCCAATGTGCCATCCACATCAAAAATCACCGCCCTCAGCATTGACGGCCTATCTTCTCCGATGAACGATCGCAGCAATATAAAAGAACACATATGACTGGTAGCCAAGAGGTTGGCTTTGCCTTCTGCTCAAAGAGATGGCATAAACTCGAACCGGGACCACCCGGAACCGTAGTTAGCGAGCAATCATAAGAAAGAGGTCGATTACTCTGCGTCATAGGTCCCTGACCGCATGTCGAAGAGCCTCAATATTTTGTTTGTAAGAAGCAACAGACCCTCCCTTGAAGACAGCTGATCCAGCAACAAGCGCAGTGGCCCCGGCAGCGACCACGGCCGGAGCCGTATCTGGGGTAATTCCTCCATCAACCTCAATTTCTACATCACGTCCATCAAGCATTTCCCGGATCCGAGAGACCTTATCGACGACTGTCGGGATGAATGATTGGCCCCCAAAACCTGGGTTTACACTCATAACTAAAACAAGATCCAATCGATCCAAAACATAACGCAAACACTCTTCGGCGGTGTGCGGATTCAGGGATACCCCGGCCCTACAGCCAAGATCCCTGATGCGAGAAAGAGTCCTGTCTAGATGATCGGCCGCCTCGGCATGAACGGTGATTATATCGGCGCCCGCCTCCCGGTAGGTCTCTAATAGTCGATCAGGATTGGTAACCATAAGGTGGGCATCGAACGTCTTCGAGCTCGCTTTCCGGACCGCACGAATGACCGGGGGACCGAAGGTGAGGTTTGGTACAAAGTGTCCATCCATCACATCAAGATGAATCCAATCACATCCCGCCTGATCGATATCTCTAATCTCTTCGAAAAGCCGCCCAAAGTCAGCCGCTAGGATGGATGGTGCTATCTTAACTTCGGCCATACTAATTCCCTTTACATTGGTTCCCGCGGCTACATGATGCGTCCGTGACAGCTATTCTTGGACATATTTTACGTTTTATGGTCCGTCTCCCCATCCTCTAAGACGACGAGATTCAGATGCTAACCTCCAAATCATTGGAGTCAATATGAGTTGCAGAGCTAGCGCCATTTTCCCCCCGGGGATGACAATTGAATTTGGCCGCGACATGAAACTATCGTGAATCATTGATAGCAAGTAAGGAAAATCAATCCCTCTCGGATTCGCAAAGCGAATCACAACCATCGACTCGTCCGCCGTCGGAATCCAACGCGCAATAAATGGATTTGATGTATCAACGATAGGGACCCTTTGGAAATTAATGTCGGTGATCGCAAACTGGGGGCAAATGTAATGCACGTAATCATACATTCGGCGCAAGATGGTATCCGTAACCGCTTCCGTAGAGTAGCCCCGTTTCGCTTTGTCACGATGTAGTTTTTGAATCCACTCGAGGTTGATCACGGGTACGACGCCGACCTTTAGATCAGCGTGCTGAGCGATGTTGACTTTATCATTTACAACCGCCCCATGCAGGCCCTCATAGAACAATACATCTGTATCTTTTTCAAACGACCGCCAGTCAGTAAAGGTCCCCGGCAGACAATCCCACTGCTCGGCTTGTTCTTCATTATGTACGTATGTCCGTGTCCGGCCAGTTCCAGTCTCGCCATAGGTTCGAAACACCTCCTCCAACAGATCAAACTCGTTTGCCTCCTCACCGAAGTGAGAGAAATGACTTAGTGGATCCTCGTGAGCCTCAACCAACCTCTTGTCCATTTCGGCACGATCAAACCGGTGGAATGCGTCGCCCTCAATGAACGCAGCCTTAACTTTTTCACGAAAAAAAATCTGGGCGAAGGTATCACGGACCGTGCTGGTCCCCGCCCCAGAGGAACCTGTTATCGAAATAATTGGATGTTTCTGTGACATTTTTATTCAATCCGTCTATGAACGGAATAAGTTCCGATTACTGAATAACGGTGACTGGTCGAGCCCCTGCTGTGACTCTAGTTCATAGTTTTCGACCCACCGTACCTCGGTCTTAGAACCAAAAACCAAGCCAGTCCGCTGATGGATATCGGTCGGTTGCTTCACAAGAATCCGGTCTACCCCAT
>PBZM01000015.1 GCA_002731015.1 Gammaproteobacteria bacterium | reverse complement strand
CAAAGCCTTTCGAACTAACTTTCGTTTATTGCCCAATGGCGGCCTGCTCAGGCCGCCGATTTAATCAGGAGACTATTTTGAATCGTCTTGCCCGAGCCGTGGATCAGCTTCTCGTATGGTTTATCTTATTCCAGATGATTGCACTTACAGCGGTTGTAATATTCGCAGTAGTCGCTCGGATAACCGGCAACTCCGTTTCATGGTACGACGAAATCGCGGCCATCCAGCTATCATGGTTAACCTACTACGGAGGCGCTTACGCGGCGCTGCACCGTCGGCATATTGGGTTTGATACTGTTTTATTGAAAATATCCATGCCAATGCGGGCTTATGCGGTTATTTTCGCCGAGGCTGTTGTGATCGGGTTTTTCTTGTTGCTTGCCTATACGGGCTATCAGGTGCTCGTAGTTCTCGAAGGTGAGTATCTAGTGTCGCTCACTTGGATACCTGTCCAGTTTACTCAGTCTGTTATTCCGATTGGGGCTTCGCTATTTGTCCTCTGTGAGGCTTTGAGTTTTCCGAATTATTTTAAGAAGTGTTGCGCTGGGATCTCGCTGGAGCACGCTGAAATTGAGGAAGAGGTTGAAACCGAGCTCGCTAAAGCGGGGACCAAGTCATGATAGTTTTCGTAATGTTTTTGATTTTAGTAGCTCTCATTTGTTTGAATGTACCGATAGCGGTTGGACTTGCGGTAGCGGCAATTTTTGGGCTCATCGTAACTGAAGGGGTGGACAGTGTCGTCACCCTCGCGCTTGATATGTATGACGGCTCGACAAAATTCTCATTAATCGCGATCCCAATGTTTGTGCTGGCCGGCGCTATCATGAACGCCGGTGGCATTACCGACAAGCTTATTAACTTTGTAAATGCAATCATTGGATTTGTGCGTGGTGGGCTTGCCATGGTCAACATAGGAGTGAGCTTGTTTTTTGCTGAGATTTCGGGCTCCGCTGTTGCTGACGTTGCTGCATTGGGCTCGGTTCTAATTCCTCAGATGAAAAAGCGCGGTTACTCAGGTCCGTTAGCTGCGGCAGTCACATCCTCATCTGCATCACTGGCCATAATCATTCCACCATCGATTCCAATGATCCTCTACGCCACTTCGGCGGGCACCTCTGTTGAGCAGTTGTTCGTGGCGGGAATTATACCAGGGTTACTTGGCGCGTTTGGATTGATGGGGATGGCCTATTACTTCGCTCGTCGGTACAACTTGCCCCGAGAAGAAGCTTTCGATGCGGGTCGTTTGTGGCGCACGCTCATGGAGGCCCTACCGGCGTTTACACTTCCGGTCATCATTTTGGGTGGTATCTTCGGTGGTTTCGTTACCGCCACTGAAGCGGCTGGTCTCGCTGTTCTTGCGGCCTTGGTGGTAAGCGCGTGGTACTCAAATATGGATTTTGGCCACCTTAAGCGGGCTATGATCGATGGAGGTGTTCAGACAGCGGTCGTGATGTTATTGGTCGCGGCCTCGGTGGTTATGGGTGGTTTTTTAACAAGGGCTCAGATTCCTCAGGATTTTGCGCGCTGGATTCTCGACATCACAAATAACCAATGGGTTATCCTTGCTATCCTCAACGTATTTTTTTTGGTGATTGGTTTTTTCCTTCACTCGGCGGCTGCGATCATCCTTGTGGTTCCGATTGTGATCCCTCTTATTCAAGCAGCTGGTATTGATCCGATTCATTTTGGGCTAGTTGTCACGTTGAATTTAGCGTTAGGTCAGCAGACTCCGCCAGTAGCCAGTGTTTTGATTACCTCCTGCGCAGTTGCGCGCGCAAATATTTGGGATGTGTCGAAAATCAACATCTATTTCATCGCGGTTTTATTTGTCGTGTTGATGTTGTGTACCTACGTGCCTGATGTCCCGATGTACTTGGTCGATGTTATTTACAGGTCATAACTGTGTCTGACTTTACGATTACTCATAGAAGCGGTATCGCTGAATATCGCCTGATGAGACCCGATTCAAGAAACTCGCTCACCTTTGAGATGTACCAGGCAATCCAAGATTTATGCGAACACCCCGGTGAAGCGGGGGTGGTTGTTCTGACCGCAGAGGGCGACAAAGCATTTGCGTCAGGAACTGACATATCAAATTTTAAGAACTTCCAATCAGCTCAGGATGCTATTAATTATGAGGCGATGATTGGCCGTACCATAGATGCTGTTCAGAAGTCATCAGTCCCAGTTATTGCGTCGCTTCACGGCATTGTCGCTGGAGGTGGTGCAGCAATCGCAGCGGCGGCAGATGTCCGACTGGCAACACCGGATACACGTTTTGGTATGCCCATCGCTCGGACGCTTGGCAACTGTTTGTCACTCGCAAATCTCAACCGGCTAGTGCATTTATTGGGTGAGTCTCGAACACGCTATCTAATGCTAACCGCTGAATTCTTGGAAATGAAATCGTTGACTGCTTCAGGATTCGTAAGTGAGGTCTTGGAAACTGCTGCTCTGTGTGATCAGAGGGCACGAGACTTGGCCGCCCAAATGACAACATTGGCACCGCTCACGATTTCTGCCACTCGAGATGGTCTTGCGCGGCTCGCAAAGCAGTCGGTTCCAGAGGACATTGATTTGATTCAGCGGTGTTACCTTAGCGACGACTTTTCTGAGGGAGTTGACGCATTTTTTGCAAAACGGAAAGCGAACTGGAGCGGACAGTGAGCGTGCAACCAAGGCCTTTATGCGGGATGCGAGTGATAGAGCTTGCTCATATTATGGCTGGCCCCTTATGCGGAATGATGCTCGCGGATATGGGCGCGGATGTCATAAAAGTTGAAAAGATTGATGGCGGTGACGATTCGAGGCGTATGGTCCCACCGAACGTAGAGGGTGAGTCTGCTGCTTTTTTGATGATGAACCGTAACAAACGTGGAGTGGCGCTTGACTTAAAATCAGAGAAAGGTAAGAAGGTGCTCACTGACCTTCTGGAGCACGCTGATTGCGTTATTGAAAATTTTCGCCATGACACGATGAAACGACTTGGTCTGTCTTTTGAGGATTTAAAGGCGATTAATCCGGGTCTGATTTATGTCGAAATTTCAGGATACGGCCGAACCGGGCCCTATCGTGAACGAGCGGGTTTCGATTTGATCGCTCAAGGCGCCAGTGGTTTGATGAATATTACGGGACCCGGCCAGGATGATGCCCCGGTCAAGGTAGGCGCTCCGGTGACCGATATAACAGCAGGTATCTTGGCGGCTATGGCGGCTGCGGCTGCTTATGCCGGGAAGCAAAAAACGGGGCTTGGCACTCGTATTGATACCTCTTTATTTGAAGCCGGGATCACGCATACATATTGGCAATCAGCGATTGCGTTGGCGACGGGGGAGTCACCCAAAGCGCTTGGGTCGGCACATCCTCTGAATGCACCATATCAGGCATTTGCAACGGCTGATGGTTACATCAATATCGGCGCCGCAAACCAGAGAAACTGGTTACGGCTGTTGGATGTGATTCATGCGCCTGAGTTGAATGATGATCCTAGGTTTTTTGACAATGCAAACCGGATGGCGTACCTCGATGACTTAGTGGATGTACTCAACGGATACTTCAGGAAAAAGACGTCAGATGTTTGGCTTGATAAGTTGGATGAGGCGGGTGTTCCTGCTGGACCTATTCTTTCAATTGGTGAGATGCTTGAACACCCACAGGCACTGGCTCGCAACATGATTGTTGAGACGGAGCATGAGCGTTTAGGTACTATCAAGGGTCTTGGAATGGCTGTGAAGTTCCATGGCACTGAGCCGATTGATTCAAGACCCCCGCCAGTGCACGGGCAACATTCCACTGAAGTTCTTCTTGAGCTCGGCTATTCCGATAGCCAGATCCAAGAGTTGTATGCAACGGGCGTAGTTTACACCGCATAGGGAATCAAACGAACCAAGCAGGGGCTCTAGATTATTGGCGTTTTTTCTCTGGTATAAGGCCCTCAGGTGCGTAACGGAGGGTCACAAGTAGGATGATTCCAACGGTCATTAAGCGCATGTGAGCAGCACCTTCTAGCAGGTGCGCGCGTACCGGACTCTCTTGCGCCATGCCCGATGTTAACGTGTCTATCAGCCACAAACCGATAGGTTCTGCCTCGATCCAAAAAAACCAAATAAAGAAGCCACCGATTACTGCACCCCAATTGTTTCCGGATCCACCAATTATGACCATCACCCAAATAAGAAAAGTGAAGCGAAGCGGGTTGTACCCAACAGGAGTGAATTGACCGTCGAGTGTGGTCAGCATAGCGCCTGCTAAACCTATAACTGCTGAGCCTAGAATAAAAACGCGAAGATGTTGCCAAGTTACGTCTTTACCCATTGCGGCGGCCGCGGTTTCGTTGTCTCTGATTGCTCGCATCATCCGGCCCCATGGCGATTTGAGTGCAGTTTCCGACAACCACAGTAGGACAGCGATGACTGCAATGAACAGCAACGCGTAGCAGATTTTAACGAATACAGCCGACGCATCGTCTACGGGCATACCAAAATTGAGAGCCCACTCTTGGAACCACTGTGCCTGTTGAAGATCGATTTCATAAGGAACTGGCCGCGGTAGACCGTTCACATTCTTAACACCGCGAGTGAGCCACTCTTCGTTCTTGATGCAGAAAATAATGATCTCGCTGATTCCAAGGGTTGCGATTGCTAAGTAGTCAGAGCGAAGACCTAGCGCGATCTTTCCAATGACAAAGGCAATTCCTGCAGCAAACAGAGCGCCGACAGGCCAGGCGACTAGGATCGGTAGCCCAAGGCCGCCCAAGTAACCAGTAACCGAAGGGTTGATTGCCTCGATCGCAACAACACCTGGATCAAAGAAAATCCTCAGGAGCGCATATCCCAAGATGATGATGCAAGCAATGACCCAATAGCGCTGCTTTGTTAAATGCCTGACTCGTGACCACGTATATAGAGAGGCCGCGATTGTGCCTGAAGTGATAATCAGTCCGAGCAAGATGCCGAGTCCACCGGCTTGCCACGCTTCGGAAACTGGTGGCATCGAGATCAATACCCCGGCAAGCCCGCCAAGTGCAGCGAATCCCATAACTCCAACGTTAAACAATCCTGCGTAGCCCCACTGAATATTGACACCCAGTGACATGATGGCGCTGATTAGACAGAGATTTAGAATGGTCAAAGACACTGATAAACCTTGCATAAGTGCGACGGCCAATAAAAGCCCCGCCATCACGCTAAATAAGATTTGATTACGGTATTGAGAGTAGAACGCCGCCATTAGATCGTTTTCCCACTAAACAGGCCCGTGGGTTTAATGACTAATACGATGACCAAGATGATGAACGATACCGCAATCTTGTAGTCTGTCCCTAGGAACTGGATAAGTGAGTCAAGCTCTAGATTGTCTGGCCCCAGATACAACAAGACCTTTTTGTAGGCAAAAGTTAAAATCAATTCACTGAAGGCAATGACGTATCCGCCAGCGACTGCGCCTACTGGATTACCTACTCCTCCGACAATTGCTGACGCAAATATCGGAAGCAATAGTTGCATGTAGACGAAGGGCTTGAATGATTTGTCCAAGCCGTAAAGCGTGCCACCGATGGTTGCGAGGGCTGCTACTATTATCCAGGTGACCATAACCACGCGATCCGGGTCGATGCCAGACAACAGCGCGAGGTCTTTATTATCTGAGTACGCTCGCATGGATTTGCCGGTACGAGTGTAATTTAAGAACCAGAACATGGCGGTCACGATAATTAGAGCCGTCACAATCGTAACTGCTTGCGTCATTTTGAGTGACAGACCCTCATTGAGACCCGTCATCTCTCTGAATTCCCGAGCTTTGAGTATAAAGCGGGTTCCGTCAAAAAAGATTTGGTCACCTGGGCCGATGACGAAGCGGATAAGACCACCCATAAAAAACATCACGCCGATCGAGACTATAAGGAAAATTACGGGATTGGCTTTACGCGCTCGGTGATAGCGATACACAATCTTATCGATGCCGAGGGTCAGTATGACTGTTACCACGATCCCGATAGGAATAGCCATTAGCGCTGTTGGTAGCGGTTTAATGCTTACCCCGACAGATTGCAGTCCCCAGGTCACAAGGATAGTGATCATTGCACCGAACGCCATTGTCTCGCCGTGTGCAAAGTTTGAGAAGCGGAGTACGCCATAAACTAGCGTAACCCCGAGGGCTCCGAGTGCGAGCTGGGAGCCATAGGTCAATCCTGGGATGATCAGGAAATTACCGAGCAAGGTTAGCGCATTTAAGATGTCTGTCACCTAACCTCCCAAAAATGCTTTGCGTACTTCTGGGTTCGCAAGTAACGCTTCGCCAGAATCAGTAAACCTGTTGTGCCCCTGAACCAAAACATATCCTCTGTCGGCAATTTCAAGAGCCTGCTTGGCATTTTGCTCAACCATTAAAATAGCAACATCGAGTCGCGCAATGTCAATGATTCGATCAAATAATTCATCCATCACGATTGGAGACACGCCTGCGGTGGGCTCATCCAGTATCAGAACTTTCGGGTGTGTCATGAGGGCACGACCCACGGCGACTTGTTGACGTTGACCGCCCGATAGTTCGCCGGCGGGTTGTCTTCTTTTGTCTTTAAGTATTGGGAAAAGTTCATACACCTGAGCTATAGAATCAGCGATCGGATCGGTCCGAATAAACGCCCCCATCTCGAGATTTTCTTCAACGGTCATGGACGTGAATACGTTATGATTTTGCGGAACAAAGCCCATGCCTCGGAGCACTCGCTCTTCGGTCTTTAATTGAGTGATGTCCTGATCATTAAACAGGATACGGCCCTGTCTTAGGGGCAGCATTCCGAAGACGGCTTTCATCGCGGTTGACTTTCCGGCACCGTTTGGGCCAACGATGACTACGATTTCGCCTTTTTCTACACCAATAGAGCAGTCATGAAGGATGTCTGTCGCCCCATAACCGCCGGTCATATGTTCGCCAAGTAAGAAGCTCATTCTATTTCTTGTGTCTCAGTCCGGTGCCGAGATAAGCCTCGATCACTTGCTCGTTATTTTTGACGTCATCAATGGTTCCTTCTGCAAGGACGGAACCCTCTGCCATGCAGATCACGGGATCACATAAACGTGCGACAAACTCCATATCGTGTTCTATCAGACAGAATGTGTACTTACGTTCTTGGTTAAGCTTGATGATGGCGTCACCGATTTTATGGAGGAGCGTTCGGTTAACCCCTGCCCCTACTTCGTCAAGAAACACAATTTTCGCATCGACCATCATGGTGCGCCCAAGCTCTAGAAGTTTTTTTTGTCCACCGGAGAGATTACCTGCAAACTCGTTAGCGACCTGCTCGATTTCAAGGAAGTGGATGACTTCCTCTGCCTTGGCGCGGATTTCTTCTTCTTTTGCTCTGACCAGGCCGGGGTTAAACCAGGTACTTAAAAGGCTTTCCCCTGCCTGATTGGGAGGAACCATCATTAGATTGTCGCGAACGGTGAGGGTGGCGAACTCATGGGCGAGCTGGAAGGTCCTTAAGACACCCTTGTGAAACAGTTCATGAGGTTTCAGGCCGGTAATATCTTCACCGTCCAGTGTAACTTTACCGGATGTCGGTTGGTAAAGGCCTGCGATTACGTTGAATAAGGTCGTTTTTCCCGCACCATTGGGCCCGATTAGTCCCGTGATCGTTTTGGGTTGAATCGACAGGCTTGCTCCGTTTACGGCGCGAACGCCGCCAAAGTGCTTGTGTAGATTTTCGACGACGATCATGGGTAAGGGTTACAAAAAAGCGGCACAGTATTTATCTCTGCGCCGCTTTTAAAACAATGGATCAGCGATAGCGTACCGTTGTATTTTTACCGTCTTTTACGAGGATTTCACGATAACTACCGGCAGATTCGCCCGCACCGATTAACTCAACAGCCGTGGCTCCCACATAGTCGATATCGCCCCCGTCTTTCAGGATCTGTAGACCCTTTGCGAGTTCTCCCGGGAGGATCTTTGTGCCAGGGGCGTTCGCCACTTCAAAGACCTTTGCTTTTGCTGCGTTACTGTCGGTTGAATTAGCGGCTTGCATCGCCAACAACGTGAGCGCTGCTGCATCATAGGCTTCTGGAGAGTAGGGACCTGCTGTGAAACCATCTTTTTTGGCCAGCTCAGCGTAGATCTCGGCGCCTTTGGAATCAGTTCCTGGCACGGTACCGATAGAACCATCAAGATCAGGGCCGATCGCTTTGACGAGGCTCTCACCAATCATTGCATCTGGTAGGAAGAAATTGCTGAACGCACCAGCGTCTAACGAAGACTGGATTATTCCCTTACCGCCTTGATCCAGGTAACCGACGACTACAAGAATGTCACCACCCGCTTGAGCCAGCGCTGCGACCTCAGCACCATAATCACCTTTACCGTCTTCATGGGCTGTGTTGATTGTGACTTTGCCGCCGGCTGCCTCATAGTTTGATTGGATAGCATCTGCAAGGCCTTTTCCATAATCGTTGTTGGTGTATGTCATCGCTATTGATTTGATACCCTTCTCTTGGAGCAGCTCTGCAATCACTTGACCCTGACGCGCATCTGATGGAGACGCACGGAAGAACAGGTCATTGTCTTCAAGGGTTGATAAAGCAGGTGATGTTGCCGAGGGTGAGAACAGCATCACGCCTTTTGGCATTGCCACGTTTTGTAGAATTGAAATGGTTGCACCAGAGCACAGGGCGCCAATGATTGCATCGACTTTATCCGACGAGATTACTCGCTCCGCAGCCGCAGCTGCAGCTGATGCGTCGACGCAAGTAGAGTCTGCACGAACGTGAGTAACGGTCGCACTATCTAGCAGCAGTTTCGATGCGGATACTTCTTTCATAGCTAGTTCGGCTCCACGTGCCATGGATTCAGCAAGTGATTCAGCCGGGCCAGTAAAGCCGAGGACAACGCCAAGTTTGACTGATTTTGCGTGACCGCCGGCTAACACTAGGGACGAAGCCAGCAGGGCTGCGGACGCTGCGAAGAGAGCATTTTTTTTCATAATTTTCCTCTAAAAATAAAGACTGGGTTGCAGTATCTAATAGTCTCACACTTAATGCTACGTAGTTTTTACATCGAATATTATTATGGATCACGAAGTCCTTGGCTATGGCAAGAAGCGAGATGGGATGCTGTACATTGAAACTGGATATTCAATTTCCATCGCTGTTTTGTGTCTTTTTTATTTACCCCTTAGGTCCGTTCGGGATCCGTGCATCACTTAGTTGCATATACTTCCGTGTCAGCAATCAGCCGCAGAAATTTCTCTGTTATGTTGCCTATACTTTGAACACGACCATGACAAGGTGCGTGATAGGTAGCTAGACAGAGCCCTCGACGGATATGGCCTTTGANACNCCCATCTCCCGAGCTAGCCATCAGGTATCCGATCGCCTCTTCATTATTGTAGTCGGGATTTAACCAACNTATGGGATGTCTGTCTTCGTCGATGGCTATCCCGGCATCTGATTTTTTGGTCATCATTTATCGTTCAATTTCGTGTCAGGTGTTGTTCTAGACTGGTGCACCGTATTCATTGCAAAATCCGGCACTAGGCTCGATTAATCATAGTTCTTTACTATTGGCTCAATACACAATAACAACTGTACACGCACGGAAGATTTTGTTCATCTAACGATCTTAATTGCGAGTCCCTACGTGGGGTGGGAAAACGGAGAAACAAATGAATGCAGAACTGAAATGTCCTTTTATGCACGGGTCGACTACGACCCCGGTAACAGGGACACAAAATAAGGATTGGTGGCCAAATCAATTAAATCTGGACATCCTCAGACAGCACGACCAAAAAAGTAATCCTGTAGCTGAAGTAGACTACACGGAAAAGGTGAAAAAGCTGAACCTCGCTGCGGTCAAGGCTGAAATTAAAAAAGTCATGCGCGACAGCCAAGATTGGTGGCCGGCTGACTACGGTCATTACGGTCCATTTTTCATTCGTATGACATGGCACGCGGCTGGGACATATCGTACCAGCGACGGACGCGGAGGAGCTGGGACCGGCGCTCAGCGCTTTGCTCCTTTAAATAGTTGGCCGGATAACGGAAATCTGGACAAGGCTCGTCGTTTGCTATGGCCAGTAAAAGAGAAGTTCGGTAACAGCCTGAGCTGGGCCGATCTATTGGTGCTGGCTGGGAACGTAGCGATCGAGGACATGGGCGGGCCAAATCATGGCACAGCGCTGGGCCGCGAAGATATTTGGCATTCCGAAAAAGATATTTATTGGGGTGCGGAAGATGAATGGCTCGGTGACAATCGTTACGGCGATACTCGCCAAGATTTGGCAAACCCTTTGGCGGCTGTTCAAATGGGTCTGATTTATGTGAATCCGCAAGGACCCAACGCAAATCCCGATCCAGCATTATCCGCGCAAGATATCCGAGAGACTTTTGCTCGCATGGCGATGAACGATGAGGAGACAGTTGCCCTGACAGCAGGCGGTCACACATTTGGTAAGGCTCATGGTGCAGGATCAGAGAGTCACGTGGGATCTGAGCCCGAAGGCGGGGCTATCGAGGCCCAAGGTTTTGGCTGGTTGAGCAGTCACAAGTCAGGGAAAGGCGTGGACGCTATTACTAGCGGTATTGAAGGCCCTTGGACTTCCAATCCGATTCAATGGGACATGGGCTATCTGGAGCTGTTGTTCAAATATGATTGGGAGCTCACCAAGTCACCGGCTGGTGCATACATTTGGCATCCTTCAAATGTTTCTGAAGAGGACATGGCGCCGGAGGTCGACGGAAGTGCAACGAAAGTGACACCAATGATGACTACAGCTGATATGGCAATGAAAACGGATCCGTCTTACAAAGCTATCTGTGAGCGGTTTCTTGCCAACCCAGAAGAGTTTGGCCAAGCATTCGCAAGAGCATGGTTTAAGCTTCTGCACCGTGATATGGGGCCTAAGTCAAATTATGTTGCTGGGGATTTCCTCGATGTTGATTATATCTGGCAGGACCCGGTTCCTACGGGTAAGCAGTTGTCGGACTCAGCCGTGTCTGCGATCAAGAAAGAGATCTCTTCAAGTGGACTTTCGAGCGCGCAGATGGTCGAAACGGCTTGGGCCAGTGCCAGTACTTTTCGAGGGTCTGACTTGCGTGGTGGGGCAAATGGTGCTCGCATTCGCCTCGCGCCCCAGAAGGATTGGGCCGCAAATAATCCTGAACAACTTTCTACGGTTATAGCGGCCTACGAAAAAATTGCTAGCTCAAACGGAGCCAGTGTCGCTGACGTCATTGTGATTGGTGGTGCAGTGGGTCTTGAGCTGGCCGGTGCTTCAAGTGTTCCAGTGACCACTGGCCGTGGTGATGCGACTCAAGATAAGACAGATATTGACTCATTTGCCCTTCTAGAGCCTCGCGCGGATGGTTTCCGGAACTACTGTGAGACAGAGTTTGCAGTGAGCCCTGAAGAGATGATGCTGGATAAGGCGCAGCTCCTTGGACTGACGCCCGCAGAGATGACTGTCTTAGTAGGTGGGTTGCGTTCCGTTGGGGTGAGCGTCTCTGGCGATGGCTTATGGGGCTCAGGCAAGCTTGACAACTCCTGGTTCAAGACTCTGCTTTCGATGGATGTTACTTGGAGCGCGACGGGGTACAATTCATACGAAGGCAAAGACCGAAAGTCTGGAGCTACCGTTCGTTCAGCTTCGCGTACTGACCTTGTCTTTGGTTCTAATTCGGAGTTACGTGCTTTGGTAGAGTTGTATGCTCAGGACGACAATCAGGATAAGTTCGTCGCTGATTTCATTGCTGCGTGGAATAAGGTAATGGACGCAGATCGTTTTGATCTCTTTGCATAAATAAAGCGCCCGGCGACGTGAGTCGTCGGGCACTTTTCTGAACACATAATTTGAATAATCATTCGTATACACGGCGGTTATAATCCAGAAACACTAGTCTTCGTCGGAATTTCTATTGGTTAGTTGATATGCCGGGGTACAGGAAGACTTAATGAATTTGAATAACCCACAACAGCTGGCGGTGAAGGCAGCTGAGACAAATCTTTTGGTTATCGCGGGCGCTGGGTCGGGAAAGACGCGAGTGCTTGTTGAACGCATGGCGTTTTTGATGCGAGAACAGGGGTTGTCTCCTCACGCTTTGATGGCCGTAACTTTCACCAATAAGGCGGCGCGCGAGATGCGCGAGCGACTTGAAGAAACCCTTGGTCGATCTCTATACACGATGTGGGTGGGCACTTTCCACGGCTTAGCACATCGGTTTTTACGAGCTCATTGGCGAGATGCTGGGCTCATTGAGCAGTTTTTAATCTTAGACTCTGATGATCAGCATCGAATGATTAAAAGAATCGTGGCCGATCTACAACTTGATGATGCAAAGTTTAAGCCTCGCGCTATTGCTGGGTTTATTAACGGATGCAAGGACGAGGGCCAAAGACCGCAACATCTTCAAACAGGTCGAGATTATTACAATGATACGTTGATAGGTCTCTATGCCGAATATGACGCACGGTGCAAGACACAAAATTTGGTAGATTTTGGCGAGCTTTTGTTGCGGACATTCGAAACTTTTCGTGATAAATCAGAGCTTTTACAGCATTATCAGAACCGTTTTAAGCATTTATTGATAGATGAATTTCAGGATACCAACACTATTCAATATGCCTGGATCCGGTTGCTTGCGGGGGCTGATACCCATGTCATGGCAGTTGGCGATGATGATCAATCTATATACGCGTGGCGTGGCGCGCGCATTGAAAACATTCACCGGTATGAGTCTGATTTCGCGCCGGTCACTACAATCCGTTTAGAGCAAAACTATCGCTCGACTGATGTGATCTTGAAAGCAGCGAACGCAGTCATTTCTAATAATACTGGCAGGCTTGGCAAGGAGTTATGGACCGACCAGGGAGCTGGGTCCCCCATTCAGTTGTACGCCGCTTTTAATGAGCAAGATGAGGCGCGGTTCGTGGCGAACCGAATCAGCGAGCATGTTGAGCAAGGCGGTTTGAATGGTGAGTTAGCAATTTTGTATCGATCCAATGCCCAGTCGCGTGTCCTCGAAGACGCTTTGTTACGTGCTGGCATTCCTTATCGGATTTATGGTGGGCAACGATTCTACGAACGCCTAGAAATTAAAAATGCGCTGATGTATTTGCGATTAATTCAAAATAGATTCGATGACACGGCATTTGAGCGCGTCATCAACGTACCGCCGCGGGGGATTGGTGAGCGGACCGTTGAACAAATCCGAGAAACTGCACGAGACGAGGGAAGGGGTTTGTGGGATAGCGCATTGCAGTTGTCGCGCAGTAACGGGCTCAGTGGCCGTGCAAAGAGCGCCGTTACCGGTTTTATTGACTTAATTAATGATTTAGATAACAAGGCGGTTGATCTCGACCTCTCCGACCTTGCACGAGACGTGATCGATGCGACTGGTCTACTGGCTTATCACGGCTCAGAAAAAGGCGAGCGTGGTCAAGCAAGAGTGGATAATTTAAACGAGTTAGTGAGCGCGTGTCGGGCCTTTGAGCCAGAGGATCAGGAATCCTCTATCTTGCTTCAGTTCTTATCTCAGGCGAGCTTGGATGCTGGTGAGACTCAGGCGGACCCGGACGCGGACGCTGTTCAGCTAATGACCTTGCATTCAGCGAAAGGCTTGGAATTTCCCTGCGTATTTTTGGTGGGTGCCGAGGAGGAACTGTTTCCGCACGTGATGAGTCTTGATTCGGCGGGCGGTCTCGAGGAAGAGCGACGTTTGGCTTATGTTGGCATAACGCGAGCGATGCAGCACCTAGTCGTGACCTATGCAGAGTCGCGGCGGCTGAATGGGAGAGACCACTTCGGTTTGCTCAGTCGATTCATCCGCGAAATTCCGCAGGAGTGCATTGAAGAGGTGAGACTAGAGTCCCAGGTGCGCCGTCCCTTTAACTCATCATCATTCGGCGCGAGACCTGTCGATAGGCCTCATCGGCACCCTAGATTTCAAGAATTCGATGATGCGTTCGGCGAGGACACCGGTCTTGGTATTGGTTCACGCGTGGATCACGGGCTATTTGGTGAGGGAACAGTCCTGGCCTTTGAGGGCTCTGGACCTCAGATGAAGGTACAGGTTCGTTTTGATGATGAGTCAAAAAAGTGGCTCGTACTCCAGTATGCCAAGCTCGTACCACTTGGTTAGCGATTTCCGGGAACTTGCCTAATTCTGCCATTTGAATCAATCGCCACAAATACAAATCGCGTTTCTGTTGATTTGTAGCTTTCAGAACCTTGCTCTGTGATCCACACTTCGGTTCGGATTTGCATTGACGACCGGCCGATGTCCTCCAGCTCCCCATAAATCGACACTTCGGATCCAACAGGCACTGGTGCGACAAAATCAACATTATCGAGGGAAACGGTCGCGCAACGGCCGCCACTTGTCTTCATTGCGATTTGTGCCGCGGCCTGATCCATCTGGTCAAGTAACCATCCCGCGTAAATATCGCCGAGAGCGTTTGTAAATCTCGGATGGGCAATGACACGAAGAATTAGTTCACCCTCTGGATTCGGGTCTTGTTCATCAAGTTCCACGGAACTTCCTTATTGTCAGGCGTTAATGAAGCGAGTCTACATTGTCATGAGGCATTCAAGAAATACTCTAGACAGTTAAAACGTTGCGTTTCGTTTGCTATCGCCTCCTCGAGCATTGACTCTGTGGCAAATAGTCCCACCTGGTCTTTTGCTCTCGTTAATGCGGTATATAGAAGCTCGCGGGTTGGCCGAAACCGGGAACGATCAGATAACGGTTCCGGCAAACAGATTAGGACCGAGTTGTACTCCGAGCCCTGTGATCTGTGGATACTTATAGCCCAAGCCGGTTCGACAGAACCCAGTTGATTTCTTAGTAAAGGCTGATCAAGGTGTTCGAATCGGACCCGTGGATTTCTGTTGTCATGTGTTTCGATGACGATCCCAATATCACCATTAAACACCTCGATACCAGGCTGGTTCTCCGTTACCAACAACCTTTCACCGAGACCTTTGAGACCCAGCCTTTGGCATTCTGCCTGTACCCGGTGATTTATGAACCGTCTACCACCAGTCCCCTCACTAATTGCTGTGAGACATTGAAAATCAGGCTCCTCCGGCATAGCCATGGACCGAAGATCTTCGAAATATCGATTGAGACCATTGAAAACATAGTCTTCAAGGCGATTCACATGTTGGCCAGGTTCCCAGAAGGTATCTGTGTCTTTAATTGCCTC
>PBZM01000014.1 GCA_002731015.1 Gammaproteobacteria bacterium | reverse complement strand
TGAGACCCAATGTAACATTAGATTCAAAGTTTTTTATATGGTGAAGATCACTCGACGGTAACTGACTTCGCCAAGTTACGCGGCTGATCCACATCGGTGCCTCGCAGAACCGCGACGTGATAAGCCAACATCTGTAGAGGTAAAGTAAAAACAATAGGCGCTATTGTAGGGTGTGTTTCAGGAATCACACATTCCAAAATCTCACCGGCAGATTCTGTGGTGGCTACATTAAAGTCAGCAAACACAAAAAGCTGTCCGCCGCGAGCTTTGACCTCTGAAAGATTAGAGCGTAACTTTTCAACTAGCTCATCATTCGGCGCAACCGCTACGATCGGCATGTCCTCATCAACCAAAGCTAAAGGTCCGTGCTTGAGCTCACCTGCCGGATAAGCCTCAGCATGAATGTATGAAAGTTCCTTTAGCTTCAAGGCGCCCTCCATAGCAATAGGATTCATAGTCGCACGACCCAAAAATAACGTGTGCTGTTTATCAACGAATCGCTCCGCAATACTCTTTATTTGTGGCTCTATCTCTAGCACCTCTGTCAGCAGGTTAGGCAGTGAATGCAACAGCCCAACAACTTGAGACTCGTTGAAATCTGAAATATTTTTGATTTTAGCCAATAGGCTTGACAACAGAAGTAGAACTGTTAGCTGAGTCGTAAATGCTTTTGTGCTTGCAACACCAATCTCAGGTCCTGCTTCGGTCAACAGTGCTAGATCTGTCTCCCGAACCAGACTCGAAGTAGCCACATTGCATATTGCTAGTGTTGCTAACACTTGCATTCTATCGATATTTCGGAGAGCGGAAAGCACATCCGCCGTCTCGCCCGACTGTGAAATAGCAATCCACAATGTTTTCGGTAGGGTAACTACTTTCCTGTACCGGTACTCGCTAGCTATTTCCACTTGGCACGGAATACCTGCCAAGCTCTCTATCCAATACTTCGCGACCAGCCCGGCGTGATAGCTAGTGCCGCACGCAACGATTTGGACGGCCTGCACATCCCGCAAGAGCGCATCACTATTTGGCCCAAGAATTCCACTAAGTATCCGATCTTTACCCAAACGCCCCAATAGGGATGCATAAACAGCATCAGGTTGTTCGTGTATTTCCTTGACCATAAAGTGTCGATATGGGCCCTTAGATACCTGCTCGTTAAAAGCAGAGGCCTGTATAACGGGCCTTTGTACGACGATCCCGTCAGAACTAAAAATATCAAATGATTGCGCAGTCAGTCGCACTCGGTCGCCCTCTTCGAGATACACAAACCGGTCCGTAACATGTAATAAAGCCAACTGATCTGAACCGAGGAAGTGTTCCCCATGGCCAATACCAACCACTAACGGGCTGCCTTGTCTAGCCGCCCAAATAACACCTGGTGTTTGTTCATCAACAATGGCCAAAGCAAAAGCTCCGTCTAATTGAGAAATAACAGAGTCAACCACGCTATCAAATGATTCTACTGTCTGACTTGCAAGATGGAGTAGATGTGCAATCGTTTCTGTATCGGTATCCGATTCGAACGCGTATCCATGCGATACGAGGCCAGTTTTGAGAGCCTCGTAATTCTCAATAATGCCGTTGTGTACGACTGCGAATCTTGCAGAGCAGTGAGGGTGCGCATTTCGGACGCTTGGAACTCCATGGGTGGCCCATCGCGTATGAGCGATACCCTGACTTGCACGTGAATCGGATACCAGCTTCTCAAGCTCAGCGACCTTGCCCTTAGCTCTGGTACAATTAATCTTACCAGAATGCACCAGAGCGATACCTGCCGAATCATATCCGCGATACTCTAGACGCTTTAATCCCTCTACAAGAATTGATTGAACAGAACGCTCGGCAACGGCGGCGACAATACCACACATAAGTTAGTCCTTTGACTTTTTCGGCCGTTGATAGCCTTCGACACTAATTTGTTTCGACCGTGATAATGCGAGCTTACCTGCCTCAACATCCATTGTGATAACCGAACCGGCCCCAGTTGTTACCCCATCTTCTAGAGTTACCGGCGCTACAAGGCTCGTATTTGACCCAATAAAAACATCATTACCGATAGTCGTCTTATTCTTGCTTGCGCCGTCATAATTACAAGTTATGGTTCCCGCACCAATATTAGCGTCCCTGCCTATTGTCGCATCGCCAATGTACGCCAAGTGGTTAACTTTCGACCCTTCGCCTACCCATGCGTTTTTAGTCTCACAAAAATTACCAACATGTGTGGCGGCAGCCAAAGTAGTTCCGGGACGCAAACGCGCAAATGGACCAACTTGCGCTCTGCTTCCGATATTCGCCGATTCCACCACCGTGTATGGTTTGATTACCGTATTATCACCGATTTTAACGTCAGTCAGATGCGATCCAAATCCGATCGTTACGTTATGCCCGATAATAATTGGAGAATTCAATGACACTTGCGGCTCCACCACTGTGTCGGACGCGATATTGATGATCGGTCCGTTTATAATTACGGTGCTGGGGTCAATCAAACTGACGCCTGAACGCATTAATGCCTCCCTACGCTCCGCTTGAACTATTCGGTTAAGTTCTGCTAGCTGAATTAGATCATTCACACCCTTAACTGACGTATCGGACCCCGTTACTCCCGCTACTAGATGTCCAGCACTGACACTCAATTGAACACAATCCGTCAGATAATATTCACCTTGTGAGTTTTTGTTCGCAAGGTGTGGAAGTAATTCGTTAAATAGAGCCGTCGGCGCAGCGTAAATTCCACTATTGATCTCTGAAATACCGCGCTGTTGTTCTGTTGCATCTTGGTGCTCAACAATAGCAACGATTGAATCTTTCTCGTCACGGATGATTCGACCATATCCGCTTGGATCTGAGACCTCCGCAGTCAAAACTGCTAACGACTTTGATCCAGCTTTGAGAAGGGTCTGAAGATCAGCCAAGCGAACCAACGGGACATCCCCATACAACACAAGGGTCTGATGCTCGGGTGATTGTTGTTCGAGAGCGATCTGAAGTGCGTGACCAGTACCGAGTTGCTCAGGCTGATAAACTGCCTCGAGACCTAAACTCTCAACATAAGGATCGACTTGATTTGAACCAAAGCCTGTTACAACTCGAATGGTTCCACTATGTTGATCGATCAATTGCTGAGCTATCCGGATGACATGCCCTAATAGCGGCTCCCCTGCTAAACGATGCAGGACTTTGGGCGTGGAAGAGTGCATTCGACTGCCCTTCCCCGCAGCCAAAATAACAATATTAAGCACGGCGTTGACGCAACTGCTGGATTACGCGTAAACGCGCAACCGCCTCAGCCAACTCAACAGCAGCTCTTGAATGATCAAATTGAGACTGTTGGTCGTTTAGGAGTCGCCTCGCCTCTTCCTGCGCGCGAAGCGCAGCCGCCTCGTCTAAATGCTCCGCTCGCTCGGCCGTGTCAGCTAAAATAGTAATTTGAGAGGGTATAACCTCAAGGAAGCCACCCGATACGAACAAAAGTTCTTCGTCGCCGTTCTCAAAAACAACCCTGACAGGTCCAGGTCTAAGCGAAGTGATCAGCGGCGCATGCCCCGGCGTTATACCGAGATCACCCAGATCACCTGAGGCTATGACCATTTGAGCATCGCCCTCAAAGAGAGCTTGCTCTGCCGATACGACTTTACACTTCATGGTGTCTGCCATGAAAGTACCCCCTAGAGACTCTTCGCCTTCTCAACCGCTTCGTCAATACCGCCAACCATATAGAAGGCCTGCTCTGGAAGATGATCATACTCACCGGTCAGGATTCCTTGGAACCCTCGAATCGTATCTTTCAAAGAAACATACTTCCCCGCCGAACCAGTAAAGACCTCAGCAACGAAGAAAGGCTGAGATAAGAAACGCTCCATTTTACGAGCGCGAGCAACCGTCATTTTGTCATCCTCTGACAATTCATCCATGCCGAGAATTGCAATAATATCCTTCAACTCTTTGTAGCGCTGGAGAATTGACTGGACGTTACGAGCTACGTCGTAATGCTCTTGCCCGATAACCAACGGATCCAGCTGTCGTGAGGTTGAATCAAGAGGATCAACCGCGGGATAAATACCCAGAGCCGCTATATTACGACTCAATACAACAGTCGCATCCAAGTGAGCGAAGGTCGTCGCTGGCGAGGGATCAGTCAAATCATCTGCCGGTACATAAACAGCCTGAATCGACGTAATCGACCCAGTCTTTGTTGACGTAATACGCTCCTGAAGTACACCCATCTCTTCAGCCAGTGTAGGCTGATATCCTACTGCCGACGGCATACGCCCCAGAAGTGCGGACACTTCCGTTCCAGCGAGTGTATAGCGATAAATATTGTCAACAAAGAGCAGCACGTCTCGACCTTCGTCACGGAAATACTCAGCCATTGTCAATCCAGTCAATGCGACACGCAAACGGTTGCCCGGTGGCTCGTTCATCTGACCATAAACCAAGGATACTTTGTCCAGGACATTCGAGTCCGTCATTTCATGATAAAAATCATTACCCTCACGAGTTCGCTCACCGACGCCTGCGAACACGGAGTATCCGGAGTGCTCGATCGCAATGTTACGGATCAGCTCCATCATGTTAACAGTTTTGCCAACACCGGCCCCGCCGAACAACCCAACCTTACCGCCCTTGGCAAATGGCGCAACGAGATCTATGACCTTAATGCCTGTCTCAAGTAATTCCGCAGACGCTGACTGCTCTGAGAAAGTTGGCGCCGTTCGGTGAATTGGCATCCGAACTTTCTCGCCGATATCGCCTTTTTCATCGATCGGGTTCCCCAATACATCCATTATCCTGCCTAGCGTCTCTGTTCCTACCGGCACAGAAATCGCAGCATCAGTGTTAGTAACTTGTAAGCCTCGTGACAAGCCCTCTGTCGAGCCCATCGCGATAGTGCGAACTATTCCATCGCCGAGCTGCTGTTGCACCTCAAGAACAATTGGCTTGCCATCGACATTCAGCGCATCATAAACCTGAGGAACTGATTCACGCGGGAATTCGACGTCGATTACCGCGCCGATGATTTGGACAATCTTTCCGCTACTCATCGTATTTCTCCTAAAAAGTCTGTTTCTACAGCGCCGCAGCACCGCCAACAATTTCTGAAATTTCTTGGGTAATAGCTGCCTGACGGGCCTTATTGTAGACAAGCTCCAGTTCGTCAATCAGCTGCCCGGCATTATCTGTCGCTGCTTTCATTGCAACCATTCGAGCGGCTTGTTCACACGCCAAGTTCTCAACCACCGACTGATAAACCAATGACTCCAAGTAGCGCACGAGCAAAGCATCAAGCACTTCTCGAGCATCAGGCTCGTAGATATAGTCCCAATGGGCGCCTAGCTTTGCTGACAGATCGTCTTCTGAGTCTTTTGGCAAAGGCAAAAGACGTTGCACTTTCGGTTGTTGGGTCATGGTGTTTACAAAATGGTTATAAACCACAGAAAGACTGTCGATTTGACCTTTCTCGTATGCGTCCGTCATAACTTTTACGCTACCGATTAAGTCGGCAACCGCTGGCTGATCCCCAACCTGCCCTGCTGTTGCTACAACATTTCCACCAAATGAGCGGAAAAAACCTATCGCCTTAGACCCGATAACTGCAAGGTCAACCTCTACACCATTTCCATGATGCGCGCCGAGTTCACCGACTACCTTTTTGAACAGATTTGCATTCAAACCGCCACAAAGACCGCGGTCTGTGGAGACGACTATGTATCCCACACGCTTTACGTCACGCTCGTTCAGGTAAAGGTGATTATATTCTGGATTTGCATAAGCCATGTGGCCAATGACCTCTAAGATACGGTCTGCATATGGACGAGTTGCGCCCATACGCTCCTGTGCTTTCCGCATCTTCGAAGCCGCTACTAACTGCATCGCACTCGTAATTTTCTGCGTGTTCTTGATGCTTCCTATTTGAGTGCGAATTTCCTTTCCAGCTGCCATGCCTATCCTCCTCTCTTACTCAGACCTAAAAGGTCCGAGATGATTTGAAAGATTCAACACAAGCCTTGAACTTCGACGCAATATCATCGTTATAATCACCTGATTCATTAATCTCGTCGCGAAGCGTGGAATTCTCTGAACTAAAGTAATCAAGCAGAGCCGTTTCAAAAGCAACAACCTTTGTCACATCAACATCGTCCAAGTACCCCTCGTTCGCAACAAAAAGCACTATGCCCATTTCTGCAACTGATAGTGGGCTATATTGCTTTTGCTTCATCAGCTCTGTCACACGCTGCCCGTGCTCGAGCTGTTTGCGTGTAGCATCGTCCAAGTCAGACGCAAACTGAGCAAAAGCTGCTAACTCCCGGTACTGCGCAAGTGCTAGGCGGATGCCTCCACCCAGTTTTTTCACTATTTTTGTCTGGGCCGCACCACCGACTCGTGATACCGAAATACCTGCATTCATCGCTGGCCGGATCCCAGAATTGAAGAGATTTGTCTCGAGGAAGATCTGTCCATCGGTGATAGAAATTACGTTAGTCGGCACAAATGCGGAGACGTCGCCGGCCTGGGTCTCAATAATCGGCAGCGCTGTCAAAGACCCAGTTTGTCCCTTCACTTTACCGCCAGTAAGCTGCTCCACATATTCTGCATTCACCCGCGCCGCACGCTCTAAGAGGCGTGAGTGAAGATAAAAAACGTCACCAGGATAGGCCTCTCGCCCTGGTGGACGGCGCAGAAGCAAAGAAATCTGGCGATAAGCAACCGCTTGCTTTGACAAATCGTCGTACACAATCAACGCGTCTTCGCCACGATCACGGAAATACTCGCCCATCGTGCAGCCTGAGAATGGCGCTAAAAATTGCATAGACGCTGGATCAGCAGCACCAGCTGCAACAATAATTGTGTGGTCCATAGCACCATGTTCTTCAAGCTTACGAACAACCGACGCTATCGATGATTGCTTCTGGCCAATCGCAACGTAGATGCACTTAACACCGGTTCCTTTCTGGTTGATGATGGCATCAATAGCGACGGCCGTCTTGCCGGTCTGTCGGTCACCAATTATCAATTCTCTTTGACCACGTCCAATCGGGACCATAGAGTCAATTGCCTTTAGTCCGGTCTGGACCGGTTGATCTACAGATTGGCGAGCAATAACGCCCGGGGCCACCTTTTCAATTGCATCTGTCTCATCAAAATCGATATCGCCTTTACCGTCGATTGGGTTACCCAAAGCATCCACCACTCTGCCCAATAAACCGTTTCCGACGGGAACCTCAAGAATACGGCCCGTACAACGAGCGGTCTGACCTTCCGCAAGTTTCTGATAATCGCCGAGAACAACTGCGCCTACAGAATCGCGCTCAAGGTTCAGAGCCATACCATAGATGCCGCCATTAAATTCAATCATCTCGCCGTACATCACGCCTGCAAGACCATAGATACGAACAATGCCGTCTGAAACAGAGACTATCGTTCCCTCATTTTTTGCTGAGACAGCGATATCTGCTTTCGCGATGCGCTGCTTGATCAGTTCGCTGATCTCAGAAGGATTCAATTGATCCATGAAACTATCCTTTCAAATTTTCTTTGCTTATGCGGACAATGACTCGGCAATCTTGGAAAGCCGGCCACGCACCGTTGCGTCAATTACAGTGTCAGCCGATCGAATTTCAAACCCACCGATTAAAGATTTATCCACAGCAGTCTGAACACGAATGGTTTTGCCCTTGTGTTGCTTCTTCAACTTCGACTCTAAAAGCTGAAGCTCGTCTTTCTCAAGCCGGAACGCACTGGTTATAGTGACCTCCAAAGCTCTTTCCCCCTGAGCTACCAATGCGTCATATTCAGAAGAAATAGAAGGCAGGACCAAAAGACGCCCATAATGAGACAATGCCTCTAGCAATGATAGCGAACCATTTACATCTCGGTCCTTAGTCAAATCATCGAGCATTGCGCACTTGGTCTCTGCCGATACAGCGGGATTTTTTAGGACCTCGACCATCGCATCGTCTGATGCAATGGTTGCTGCCTTTTGTAAAAATTCCCGCCACTGCGTTTGAGTTTCTGTCTCTGTAGCATACGAAAATGCTGCTTTCGCATAAGGCCTGGCGATCGTGGTGAATTCTGCCATTTGTCGCCCCCTAGAGCTCTTTGGCCAGCTGAGCCAACAGTTTCTTATGGGTCGCCTGATCAACAGACGCACCAAGAACTTTTTCAGCCCCAGCGACGGCAAGTTTCGCGACATCTGCTCGGAGAGACTCCCTCGCCTGAGCCGCATCTTGCGCGATCTGCGCCTGAGCTGAGGTCATAATTTTTTCAGCCTCCAATCGCGCCTTCTCCTGTGCTTCTTCGACGATTTGTGACGATCTTTTGTTGGCCTGCTCTAGCAGCTCCGTCACTTGACTACGCGCTTCATTCAGCTCTTTGTCAATCTGAGCCTTTGCGTTTTCAAGATCACGAGCCGCTTTGGCTGCAGCGTCAAGACCTTCGGCAATCTTTTTTTGTCTATCGGCCAGCGCTATAGAAATAGGGGGCCAAACATACTTCATGCAGAAAACAACAAAGATCGTGAATGCGATGAGCTGCCCAATAAGGGTCAGGTTTAAATTCACAATTACACCTCGCGGTCGGTTAAATCACCCAAAGGATCGGGACGTCTTAAACCTGTGCCACGAATGGATTAGCAAACGTGAAGAACAGAGCAATACCGACGCCGATCATGGTTACCGCGTCGAGAAGACCCGCAACAATGAACATTTTCACCTGTAACATTGGTACCATTTCAGGTTGGCGGGCCGCACCTTCTAGGAACTTACCACCTAAAATACCAAAGCCAATGGCGGTCCCAAGCGCGCCCATGCCGATAAGTAGCGCCACGGCAATCGCTGTCATTCCAACTACAGTTTCCATGTTTTCTCCAATATAAAGGACGTTAGATTAAATATTTATACTAGTGATGCTCTTGTGCCATCGAAAGATAGACTATCGTTAGCATCATAAAAATAAATGCCTGGAGCACGATCACAAGAATGTGAAAAATTGCCCAAGGCACAGATAAAAACCATTGCAGATAAAACGGCAACAAAGCAATTAAAATAAAAATCAATTCACCAGCATATAAATTGCCAAACAAACGTAGCGCTAGTGAAATTGGCTTTGCAATCAGGCCTACGCCCTCCAAAAGAAAATTGAAAGGAATCATCCATTTTCCAAAAGGTTGAAGGGTAAGTTCCCCCACAAAACCACCTAAACCTTTTATCTTAATTGAATAGAAAATGATTAATAGAAAAACACCGATGGACATACCCAATGTGGCGTTCACATCGGTGGTCGGAACAATCTTCATGTACTCCACCCCGGCGGCCATGAAAAGATAGGGGACCAAGTCCACCGGGACCAGATCCATCAGATTCATTAGGAAGATCCAACAACAAATTGTTAGCGCTAACGGCGCAATTAAATTGCTGGTTCCATGGAATGTCTCCTTTACCGACTTATCGACAAATTCGACCATAAGTTCGACAAAATTCAATAGACCCGTCGGAACTCCTGAATGAGCCGCGTTTGCGCCAACTCGAAATAGCCAGCAGAAAAGAATACCAAGCCCTAAAGACCATGCCATCGTATCAACATGTATAGCCATAAAACCCATCTCTGAAGCTTCTCGAGCTCCGTGTGCAAATGACCAGCCATTTTCAGGATGATAACCATATGTAAGGTTTGTCAGGTGGTGCTGAATATATTCCGACGGTGTGGGATTTTGAAGCGCCATTACTATTTCCAATTAATATTTACGAGTTCCGCCCAATAAAAAGGGAATACTCAACTGTCCGACTAAGACCGTGGTCACGAACCCAGCAAAAACTGCCGAAGTTTCTAGTTTACTAAAACATGTCCAAATCACCGCGAATAATATTGCAGTAACACCTAGCTTCAATCCCTCTCCTACAAAAAAATTCCGAGCAATTGAGCGGGCGTTTCGCGCTCCTCGATCACGAAATGCCCAAAATCCCAGCAGTCCCTGGGGAACAATCGCAACACAGCACCCTATGGCAGCGCTAAATGCGAATGTAAAACCCTCAAACACATATCCAATGATAACAACTGCCGATGAAATCGCTGTTTGAGATATAAAAACAGCAACTGCTGGATGATTCATCAATGGTATTTACTGTTTAACACGTCGCGGGAGTATATTCAGTCAACTGTTTCGGATCAATGCCAATCGTCAAAACGAGTAAAAGAGCAAACATTTTATTATTTCGCTTTTATACGATCTACAATGCCATCGAGTATATCTAATGAGCCATATTTAATAACGATATGACCTTTTCCGCCTCTCTTTGATTTAATTTGTACAGCGGTGCCGAGTGTTTCCGAGAGGATCGCCTCTAAATGACTGGTATCAGGATCTTTAGTAACAGGGCTTGCCGTCGTGACAGAGTCATTTGACAAAAGACGCCTTACAAGCATCTCTGTCTGTCTCACAGATAACCGGGACCGCACCACGTCCTCAGCTGTCTTTAATTGCATACTCTCAGCGAGGGGCAAAAGGGCGCGAGCATGTCCCATTTCTATATCGCCAGTCTCTAGCATCGTTTGAACCCTTTGCGAGAGATTTAATAACCGCAACAAATTCGCAACAGTCGATCGACTGGATGAAATCATTCCGGCCAAGGTGGTTTGATCCATTGCAAACTGATCCCGCATACGTGCCAAAGCGCGCGCTTGCTCTATCGCTGTCAGTTGTTCTCGCTGAATATTTTCTATAAGCGCAAGCGCCGCAACTTGCTGATCATCGAGGTTACGAATTATGCCGGGTATGTCCTGAAGACCGACTCTTTGGCTTGCTCGCCAGCGTCGCTCCCCAGCGATCAATTCATAACCTTGTGCTGTCCTCCGAACAATAACCGGCTGCATTAAGCCATGTTGCCGAATAGAATCAGCTAATTCCTCTAGCTCTAACTCATCGAAGCGTGTGCGAGGCTGAAACGGATTGGGAACTATTTTTTCAATTGCTAAATTAATAATCGCTGTTTTGTCGTCTGATTTTTTTTGGGTCTTTGTTTCAGTATCTTTATTGAGTACAGCGTCTACCGTGGACTGATCTAGCCCTAGCAGCGGATTGAATCCTAAGCCACGTTTTTTTTGTGTCATGCTGCTGTCTTCAAATTGAGTCGTTTTCTTAGTTCGGAAGCCAATGCGAGATAAGATAAAGCACCTTTTGATAGTCTGTCGTATTTTAACACTGGCAGTCCATGGCTTGGTGCCTCAGCTAACCGGACATTCCGAGGTATTACGGTTCTGAATACACGATCACCGAAAAACTTTTCCAACTGGTGCGAGACTTGGCGAGTCAGACTTGTTCTAGGATCATACATGGTACGAAGAACACCATCTATGACCAAATTCGCATTATGTGTCGCACGAACCTGATCAATGGTCTCCATTAGAGCGGCTATTCCCTCTAGAGCGAAAAATTCGCACTGCACTGGGATTATCACACCATCAGCTGCTATGAGGCCATTAACCGTGAGCATACTCAACGCCGGTGGGCAGTCAACTAGCACGAAATCATAGTTATCAGTAATGGTTTCTAATACTTCCTTCAGTCGATATTGCGCCCGAGCCTGACTAATTAATTTTACTTCTGCCTCTGTTAGCTGGATATCTGAAGGTAAAAGATCATACCCGGCTTCGGTTTCAGGAATACAAGCGTCATAAAACGATGACTCGCCCAATAACAGTCCCCGAACGTCTTGCTCTATAGCATGTTTCGATACGCCAGATCCCGAAGTGGTGTTACCTTGAGGGTCAAAGTCAACTACCAATACACGGTAACCCATTTCATTGAACGTAGCGCCCAGATTCACACAAGTAGTAGTCTTTCCAACACCGCCTTTTTGATTAGTTATAGCTATTATGCGAGTCATTCGATTTTTCTCTGTTTAACAAGTACAAGCATACGTCGCTCATCGACAACGTGTGGCAATTTGTGCGATGTCATTGAGCATCTTTCAAACTCTGCCTCGGCCTCGAGAATCTCGTTGTTAATCTGAGCGCCCTTCATTGCAAGGATCTCACCATCTCGCGATAGCAAATTAAGCGAGCACCGGATAATACCATTGAGACGTGTAAATGCTCTGCTGATAATTTGATCAAACCTTATGTTGATTTGATATTCCTCAATTCTTTTGTGGACGATTGTGACATTTTCGAGATCGCACATTGATTGAATATTTCTGGCAAAAGCTAGTTTTTTTTCATTTGAATCTAATAGGGTTACGTGAGTATCTGGATACATCAACGCTAAAGGAAGGCCAGGGAAACCGGGGCCCGTGCCGATGTCTAACAAATGTCCGTCCTTAATAAATTGATGAGGGCTTAGTGAGTCAATAATTTGATAAATCCAAACACTCTTTTCTGTTCGGTGTGCGCTTAGGTTGAAGACCTGGTTCCATTCTAAATGTTGCTTGAGGATTAACTGTAATCCCTTCATCTGTCTCTCATTAGGAGCGATTCTAAGCTTTTTAAGATCTGCGTGCAGCCTCATTAGCTTGCTAAATTCATCAAATCTAATTTCTTTATGTGTACAAGTAAAAGACTGATAGCCGCTGAAGTAACGCCAGGAATACGAGAAGCTTGCGCTAAAGTTTGAGGTTGATAATCAACTAACTTCTCTCTAACTTCATTTGATAAACCAGTGATTAATGAATAATTCAGATCAGATGGTATTTTCACTTGTTCATTATTTTTTAGTTTTTGTATTTCTTCGGTTTGCCGATCAATATATCCCGAATACTTGATAAGAATCTCAATTTGACAAGATATTGATGGATTTTGATGAGGCTCTATCCCTGCACCATCAACTAGATCTTGATAGTGAACCTCTGGTCTCTTCAATAAATCATGTGCTGTTACCTCCTTTACCAACGGTGATTTCAGCACGGCGTTCAGGTTTTGCAAATTTTGTTTATCCGGCCGAATCCATGTGTCTTTCAGACGTTGCGTTTCCTTCTCGATTTGCTCTTGTCTGTAATTAAAGTGCTTCCAGCGTTGCTCACTCACCATACCTAGTTCTCGAGCTCGTTCGGTAAACCGAATGTCTGCATTGTCTTCCCTAAGGGCCAACCTATATTCCGCCCTCGAAGTAAACATTCGGTATGGTTCCTGTGTGCCAAGCGCTGTCAGGTCATCAACCATCACCCCGATGTAACCCTCGTCCCGTCCGATTATCCAGGGGGGCCTCTCAAAAGCACTCAATGCAGCGTTCGCTCCGGCAAGTAGTCCTTGAGCGCCGGCCTCTTCATAACCCGTGGTGCCATTAATTTGACCGGCAAAATATAAATTTCGTATCAGCTTACTTTCTAGAGTAGATTTCAGATCTCTTGGATCAAAAAAATCGTACTCGATAGCATAACCCGGACGAGTAATAGAGGCGTTAGCACAACCTTCCAATGACCGGATTATATCCAATTGAACCTCATACGGCAGCGAAGTGCTGACCCCATTCGGGTAAAGCTCGTGAGAAGTCAGACCCTCAGGTTCTAAAAATATCTGATGCGTTGGTTTATCTGCAAACCGAACTACTTTTTCTTCTATGGATGGACAATATCGAGGACCAACACCATCAATAATCCCAGCATGCATAGGACTTAGATGTAAATTTTCTAAGATGATGTCTCGGGTTTTTTCTGTTGTATTCGATAAGAAACATACAGTTTGTCTTGGATGCTCATTCCCTTTGCTCATCATCGACATATAAGGTGTAGGGTCATCACCCGGTTGCTTCGGTAATAGATCCAGTTCGACAGAGCGAAAATCAATCCTTGGTGGAGTTCCTGTTTTTAATCGAGAGGTCCTAAAGGATTTATCACGCAATGAACTTGCTAAGTCATTAGAGGCAGGATCTCCCGCACGACCGCCAGATTGCTGATTCTTTCCTATGTGCATTTGACCTGCCAAAAAGGTCCCCGCTGTTACTACAACTGATTTCGACCTTAGCTTCAACCCCATCGCTAAAACGACACCCTCAACTCGGTTTTGTTCGATAATTAAATCGCAGACAGGTTGTTGAAAAACTGTAAGATTTGGAGTTGTTTCAATCGAATGACGCATAAATTGACGATAAAGAATGCGATCTGCTTGTGCTCTAGTTGCGCGCACTGCTGGACCTTTTCTTTGATTAAGTATTCGAAATTGAATACCCGCTAAATCTGTAATCTTAGCCATCAACCCATCACATGCATCAATCTCTCGCACTAAATGACTTTTTCCAATACCACCGATCGCTGGGTTACAAGACATTTGACCGATCGTCTCAATAGAATGTGAAATCAGTAGTGTGTTGCAACCAATGCGGGCTGCAGCACTAGCTGCTTCTGTGCCTGCATGACCACCGCCGATGACAATTACATCAAATTGTTGTTTGTAATCCATAAATATAAAAATTATTTAAATAAAATTATTGTGATTGTTTATATTAAGGGTGTTTCAAGATGTGGAAAAGAATTTTTTCTACGGTTTTTTCAGGGATTTAGCCCAAAAAAATATTGTGTATAAGCAATGCTAAGCTACACAAAAAACTAACCTGAGCCTGTTAATAAATGACATAGTTGTCCACGAGTAAATATATCCAGAGTTTACGCATAGGGTTACTCCTAGATATTTTAACATCATTTCCCGATGCAAAAAGTTGAAAAAATAGAACCTAATAGGTCGTCCGAAGTAAAAGCACCCGTAATCTCAGACAAAGCGTTTTGTGTTAAACGAAGATCGTCGGCGATGAGATCGATCGTTTCAATTTGGATATCCTGATTTTTTGCCTGGGTGATGTAGCCTAGCGCTGCCTCTAATAAAGCGATATGGCGATCTCGTGCTAGGATTGTTGTTTCGAGATTTGAGGTAAGGTTAAGCTCTTGTAGCAACCATTTTTTGAATTGCTCTAACCCAAATTCAGTAACAGTTGAAACTTCAATAAGCGGGAACTCGGTCTGGTTTATGGTTGAACTAGTCTGGAGATCTTGCTTAGTTTTGACTATGCCGATATTCGTAGTGGGACTTTTTCCTATAAGGTCAGCCACCGTTTTTTCTGTGATCTCATCGTATCGTTCATCAAACAAGCATAAAACTAAGTCGGCGGTCTCAATGGCATTTATTGCTCTTTTAATACCCTCTTCTTCAATCGGGTCGGCGGTTGTTCTTAATCCTGCTGTATCAGTGACGCGTATTTCTAAGCCGTCGATTAATAAATCATGACGTATTAGGTCACGCGTTGTTCCGGGGATATCTGTCACGATTGCTAAAGGTTCTTTAGCTAATGCGTTTAATAAAGAGCTCTTTCCGGTATTGGGGGCACCTACCAGCACGATTTCAGTTGTTCTATTTAAGCGAACGCCCTCTCGGGCCGATTGAATTGATGTTCTGAGTTTTGAGTCGAGGTTAGTTAACTGATTTTTGAAAAGATCGATACTGACTGGATTAATATCTTCATCAGGAAAATCGATGTGAGCCTCAATTTGTGTACGAAGACTTATTAAGTCTTGGATTAGTTCGTGTATTGCTGATGCAAATACACCCCTTAAAGATTGGTTTGCTGCTTTAACAGCAGATAGAGAAGTGGCGTTTATGAGGTCATTAATTGCTTCTGCCTGAGTTAAATCTATTTTGTTATTGAGAAAAGCTCGTTGACTAAATTCACCCGGGCCGGCGATTCTAGCGCCAAGTTTAGTCATAGATCGTAAGACAGCTTGTACGACAACTGGCCCACCATGCCCCTGAAATTCAATGACGTTCTCTCCTGTAAAACTATGAGGTGCTTGGAAGAAGACCCAAAGACCAGAGTCCAAAATAGTATCGTCGTCAAAGATATATCCGTAAGTGGAGAATCTTGGTTTTAGGGATTTTTTTGAGAGGGTTTCGGCTATTGATAGGGATTTTGGGCCAGATAATCTAACAATACCCACTGCCCCTCGACCGGGCGCAGTAGCCGAAGCAACAATCGTATCTGAAAGATTCATGTCGGTTGAATATCGGTTTTCTCAATGGATTTTGTTATTACCCATTGCTGGGCTATTGACAAGATATTGTTGATGACCCAGTACAGTACAAGGCCAGCCGGGAACCACAGGAAGAAGAACGTAAACGCAACTGGCATATATTTCATAATTTTTGCTTGCATTGGATCCGGTGGTGTCGGGTTCAACGATGTTTGAATGTACATCGAAACTCCCATAAGTAGGGGCAGAATGAAGAACGGGTCTTTAACGCTTAAATCATTGATCCAAAGTACGAATGGAGCCTGTCTGAGCTCAACGGATTCGAGCAGAACCCAATACAGAGCTATGAAGACAGGCATTTGAACTAGGATAGGTAAACAGCCACCTAAGGGATTTATTTTTTCTCGCTTATATAGGTCCATCATTTCCTTGGACATTCGTTGGCGGTCATCTCCATATAATTCACGCATTCTATTGATTTCGGGAGTGAATTTACGCATCTTAGCCATTGATTTATATGCGGCAGCAGAAAGTTGGAAGAAAGCGGCCTTCACCAGAATAGTGAGAAGAATAATGGCGAAGCCCCAATTGCCGACATACATGTGTATAAATTTAAGTAGCCAGAATAGTGGCTGGGCAATGAACCAAAGCCAACCGTAGTCGACAACTAATTCTAGACCGGGAGTTAGCGTCTCCAGCGTTTCCTGATCTTTAGGGCCTGCATAAAACTTTGAACTGGTTTGTTTCGTTTCGCCTGGAGCTATTTCTATACTGGGGCTAACAATACTTCCAAGGTAATGTCCGCTTTTATTTGTTCGGAAAGAGTACGTATGCGTCTCTGTTGAAGATGGGATCCAAGCGCTAGTGAAATAATGTTGTAGGAGCGCAAGATAACCGCCAGGAATATTGCTTTTTTTTAGTTCTGTGTTTAGTTCGCGTGCGTCTGTGGAGTTCTCAAAATCGGCAAAAGATACTTTACGATAACGTTCATCGGCTGTGCGTAGAGCATAGCCAAGAAAGGCTTGCATTCCCATGGAGTTTTGGCTTGAGGGATCCTCAGAGTTATCTCGTTTTAATTGGACAAATGGAGATAATGTCTTTGGCGCATTCGATATATTTTTTATCGTGTGTGTCACATTAAGATCATATTGGTCTGGGATGATAGAAAAGGTTTTGGTAATCATCAGACCAGTATCCGTTTGAGCCTCGATAGATATATCTGTCGGTTTATCGATGATATATCTTTTTTGTTTTGCTTTATAAACGGGCCTACCGCTCTGAAAAGCATCAGGACCATCGGGTCCGACCAGGCCACTCTGTGCAATGTATGTGCGAGATGTGTTATCAAGAAGTGCAATCGGTTGCTCGGGGCTTTTGAGTGAGATGGGATAATTTTTTAATAAGATTTGTGTAATGTCTCCACCTGTTAAGGCGATAGAAATATCTGTGGTTGCAGTACTTATGCGAATAAAATCGTCTTTAACAACTGACTCTGCCGGTAGTTGTGCTTTATTTGCCGCGGTAGTTGATTCCGAGATTTCTGACGCGGCCGGTACTTCCGGTGTCGAAAAAACCTCTTCATTTTGGATCGCTATCGAATTAACCGTTGAATTCTGAGAATCTATGAACACATTCCATTGAAGAAAGAGCACATATGTAAGAATGCCGAGAATTCCAAGGAGGCCTGTACGTTGAATATCCATTAACTTTATCTCGATTTCCCTTTGTTTTCAGGGACTGGATCCCATCCCCCAGCGTGTCCTGGCTGACATTTTCCGATCCGGATTATGCCTAACCAAGCTCCTTTAATGATCCCATGGTCTTCAATCGCCTCAATCATATAGGCTGAGCAAGTTGGCTGAAACCGGCACGTTGCCGGAAACAACGGGGAGATAAAGTACCGGTAGAAACGAATCACAGCAATCGCTATGAGACCAAAACTATTCTTAGTTGCCACAGGTTCGCTCGAGATTCCTAGATAACTTTGTAAAAGCCTGATTCAAAAAATGTTGATACCTGAAGGACCAAAGAGTTTCCGGGGTTTTGCGTGCAATAACGACCATGTCAACAGGGAAACACGGTTCATGGTGTCGAAGGTATTCGCGTATTACTCTACGAAATCGGTTACGGTCAACGGCTCTACGAATCTTTTTCTTTGACGTGACNAACCCAANTCGGTGGTCTTTCTTTCTAGNNCTTATGTTTGCCAAAATTAAAAAGTCCCGAGTGCTNCTTGTAGCATCGGGACTTTTGAAAATTAAATCAAAATCATTACGCGACGGNAAGGATGANACCGTCATAAAGTCACCNTAACACGGTTAAGCCGATAGACGCTTGCGGCCTTTAGCTCGTCGGCGAGCTATTATCTGGCGTCCACTCTTTGTGGCCATTCGAGCGCGAAATCCGTGATTTCGGGCTCGCTTTAGAATGCTAGGCTGAAACGTACGTTTCATGACTGTCCACCTGTCTGAATCTCTGTCGGGCGCCGATGGTACCTAAAGGTTAATTAAGAATCAAAGCACTTTTATAAATTTGGGTGAATTAGCTTTTGTGTGCATTATTTAAGGACATTTTTAGGCTGTGGATAACATAGGTTAAATATTCTTACTCTTTGATAAAAGTATTATTTTTAGTGGTTGATTGGATGTTTTCTAGGATTAATCCACAAATTCGTTAAAGGAAAAATTTTTCTCATTAAAACAATAGGATAGCAAATACTTGGGGCTTGCCTATTGACCCGGGTGGTCATGATTGTGCATAACTTATCCCCGGCAAGGAGACAATAACAATGAATTGGGATACCTGTGTAGAACAGTTGGCTAGAGAGTTGACGCCGGAACAGTTGAACACATGGATCAAACCGCTACAGGCGGAGGTAGATGCACAATCTATTTGTCTGTTTGCCCCTAACAGGTTCGTGAAGGACTGGGTTACTGATCGCTATCTTGAACGCATCGAAAAATTTTTTTCGCAGCATGTTGGTGGGGCGTTTGAGGTGATTTTGCGGGTTGGGTCAAGCAGTGATCAAGGAGTGGGTGGGATTGATAAGGTGTTAAGCGACCGGCCTAGAGTATGCGGTGCTGCGGACGGTCATAGGGTGATGGTTAAGCCGACTAGAGAGCCGGCGGTGGTTGAGGGGTCCATAAAGCACAGTAATCGCTTAAACAATGACTTTCGGTTTAATAATTTTGTTGAAGGCAAGTCGAACCAGCTGGCTCGGGCTGCAGCGCAGCGAGTCTCGGAAAAACCCGGTTCGGAATATAATCCCTTATTTCTCTACGGTGATACTGGGCTTGGGAAGACGCATCTGATGCATGCCGTTGGTAACCAGATAAGAAAAAATAATTTAGATGCGCAAATAATTTATGTACATTCCGAACGGTTCGTTGCGGATATGGTCAAAGCTTTGCAACTGAATGCCATTGCTGACTTTAAAAGGGTGTATAGAAATGTCGATGCGCTTCTAATCGACGATATCCAATTTTTTGCTGGTAAAGAAAAATCTCAGGAGGAATTTTTTCATACGTTTAATAGTTTGTTGGAAGGGGGGCAACAGATCATATTGACGTCGGATAGGTATCCAAAGGAGATTGACAACATGGAAGACCGTCTCAAGTCTCGTTTCGGATGGGGTTTGACGGTAAGACTTGAGCCGCCGGAGCTGGAGACGAGGGTGGCCATCTTGATTAATAAGGCTCAGGAGGCTGGCGTCGATCTGAAACGTGACTGTGCGTTTTTTATTGCGCAAAAAGTGCGTAGTAACGTGCGAGATTTAGAAGGTGCTTTAAAAAGGGTTCTAGCTAATGCTCATTTTTTTGGTCAATCTATAAATTTGGATTTTGTGAGAGAAACATTGAGAGATCTCATTGCTGTACACGATCGTCAGATATCTCTCGACAATATTCAAAGAATGGTAGCGGATTATTTCAAAATAAAAATTTCAGATTTACTGTCGAAGCGCCGCAATCGGTCGGTGGCGAGACCAAGGCAAGTAGCGATGGCACTGTGTAAAGAACTCACAGATCATTCATTACCAGAAATTGGTGAGGCTTTCGGAGGTCGAGATCATACAACAGTTTTGCACGCTTGCCGGAAAATTAAAGAATTATGTGACACAGACCTATCAATCCGAGATGATTATAGCAATCTCCTCAAAGCGTTAACTGGGTAAGGAACAATAATGGAATTTTCCGTCTCTCGCGAGCAGCTTCTCGAGAAAAGTCAGACCGCTGCATCAGTAGTTGAACGCAAGCAAACTATGGCGATATTGGCAAATATCCTTATCGAAGTTGATGCGACTGGGGCCGTAGTGACAGGCACCGACCTTGATAGTGAGATTTCAACCAATATGGAGTTGGTTGAAGTAGCGTCCGGCGGCGCTGTGACAGTACCCGGAAGAAAGTTAGTTGATATCACGAAGGCTCTACCCGAGGGATCTGTTATTGAATTTAAACAGGAAGGTTCTCAGATGGTCTTGGTGTGCGGTCGTTCGCGTTTCAAGTTGGCAACGCTTCCGGCGGCGGATTATCCTAGGCTCGAGACACGTGGCGATCTTACAACGGTGTCGCTAGCTAAGGGGCCGCTTTATGACGCGATTGGTAAGACGCAGTTCGCCATGGCGCAACAAGATGTGCGTTATTATTTGAATGGGATGCTTTTTTCGATCGGTGGTGGTGAGTTCCGTACAGTTGCTACGGATGGGCATAGATTAAGCCTTTATCAAACTTCTTTAGAAGGAATTTCGTCAGATCCAAGTTCCCTGATATTACCTCGTAAAGCGGTGCTTGAATTAGCAAGACTGGTAAATAGCGCAGACGAAACGGTAGATTTGGCCTTTTCATCAAGTCATTTCCGAGTTTCAGGACCGACATTTGTTTTTACCAGCGTCTTGATTGATGGGCGTTTTCCAGACTACGAGCGCGTGGTGCCTCAGGGGGGCGACCATGTGGTCCGCGCAGATCGCAAACGTTTACGTGAATGCCTGTTGAGGGCAGCGATTCTCTCGAGTGAACAATACAGGGGCGTTAGGTTGCGTCTTTCACAGGGCCAGATCGAAGTATTCGCGAATAACGCAGAACAAGAAGAGGCTCAAGAAACGCTTGAAGTAGAGTTTGTTGGGGAGGACGGTTTCGAGATAGGATTTAATGTTAGTTACTTGCTGGACGTTTTGGCCACGATCGGAACAGAGTTGGTTGAGTTGAGGTTCGGGGATTCTAACCGTAGCGCTTTACTCTTGGGTGTTGGGGACGACTCCGGCAGATATGTCGTGATGCCAATGCGACTCTAAGTGATCACATCTCTACAAATTAGTAATGTTCGGGGGCTCGAAGAGGCATGTATGTCGCTCGGGCCCTCTGTCAATATGTTGGTTGGTGATAATGGTGCTGGTAAAACCTCCGTTCTCGAAGCGGTATCTATTTTGTCCATCGGACGAAGTTTTGTGTCATCTCGAGTAAGGTCGGTGATCGCGTTCGATCAGCCAAGTTTGACCGTTTTTGGGAAGGTTAAAAAGGCCGGCATTGACCACCGGCTCGCTGTGCAAGTTTGCCGGAATGAGGAACGTAAATTGCGAGTTGATGGTCTAGTAGCTAGAGGCCAGGGGGCGTTTAGTAAGATTTTGCCTGTGCTGCAAATTACTCCGCATGTTGTGGATTTAATTTCAGGTAATCCTGGCGATCGTCGCAGATTTGTGGATTGGGGTGCCTTCCATTGGTCGGACGGGAATGGTCAGCTGTTTAGTGGCCTGCGGAGGGCAGTATTACAGCGCAATG
>PBZM01000013.1 GCA_002731015.1 Gammaproteobacteria bacterium | reverse complement strand
GAATCAACAGAAATAGCAATGCGCTCAAAGAAAACATTACCAAAGACACCAAGGTAAGTATCGCGTTTCTCTGCATCCGTTGATCTGAAACAGCAAGCGCTAGTTGATAATCAGCCATCGCTGACGCCTGCTGATCTGACCCATGAGCCATCGTCAAGGCACGATCAGATACTTGTTCTGCAAACCACTGCACGTGGAGCAAAGGATATTCGACGAGATAGCGATCAACACGCTCACGCGCCTGTCCTGCGACCGATGCCTTCGCTGGAAAAAATGCGGGCTTTAAGGACGCCTCCATTATGTGGTCAAATAACAAAATCGCGAAGGAAAGGTCTGGAATTCCAGGCTGCAGATTCAACCGTTGATGTGTGTGCTCAATCAAACGGACAACCTGCTGCCGGCGCTGCTCATCTTTTTCGACGCCTCGCGATGCCAATAAGGACTCAAGTAAAGCAGATCCCGCCTGTACAGCTTTGCGCTCTTTTTCGGTGAGCTCAGCTCTTGCAGCGCCGATTGGAATAGCCACTTGGGGCCAAAGGATTTGGCCCTGCAGCAGTCGATCTGAAAAGGTTTCAAACTCTGAAACATTCGGCGCACTAAATTGTGCAACGGCTGATTGGGCAGGCGCGTGTGGCATATCCGAGAGAACGACCTGCGCAGCAAAGTACGCAGTTCCAGTCAGACCAAGCGCCCCCAGAAGCGCAAAACAAACAAGAAAAAAACCCCGAAAGAAATCTGCAAAACGATGAAACAATGCCTCTGACGAGACAAGTTTCTGGATCACTGAATCGCGGGCCATAAATGACTACTGCGACGTCTTGGCTTTCGATGCAACCTTCTGAGTGGTTGTTGCCTCCATCGCGACGTCACCGAAAGCAAGCGCGTCTTCTGCTTTTTTAACAGGTTTTTTGCCGCTCAAAACCATGATGTCCAATTCAGCTTGTGAATACTGACAGTTACCATTCATTCGAGCACCACGAGCGACCGAGAGCGACTGATAATGAATGTCACCCTCGATAACGGCCGACTCCTCTAGCTCCAGTTCACATGCGGTAATTGAACCGATAACGCGGCCGGAAATTTTTACCTCTCTACCAAATACACGACCTTTTACAACACCTGACGAGCCAATCGTAAGATGCACCGTCTGTACATCACCCTCAACAGTGCCATCAATATGAATATTCCCTTCCGAAACTAAGTTTCCTGAAACAACAAGGTTTGGGGCGAGAACCGCAAAGGTTTCCTTGGGTGATGTCATTGATGAGCTCCTGCTATCACTTCGCATCTGCGACTGCGAGTTTCTGTTCTTTGAAAACATAACGTCCTGCTTTTATGAATTGATATGGATCGACAGGTTTACCCTGAATACGAACCTCATAGTGCACATGAGGACCGGTAGACCGACCAGTACTACCTACCTCGCCTATAGTCTCCCGGTAATCAACAATCGCGCCTTTCTTAACGTAGATCTTTTTAAGGTGTCCATAGGCGGTCTCAATGCCGCACCCATGGTCTACTATGACAAAACGACCATAGCCACCTTTACGCCCAGAAAAAGTAACAGTACCCGGGGCAGTCGCTCGGACGCGAGTACCAGGCCACGCACCAAGATCGACACCCTCATGCCAAGCCGGCTTCTTGGTGAATGGATCTCTCCTTTTGCCATACGGACTGGTCAGATTGTAATAATCTACAGGTGGAGCTAGTGGCGCACACTCGAGCATCGATCGCAATGCCTGCCAGTCTTGGCTAAGAATCATCAGGCGATTAGATCGGTCTTGGAATCGCTCAAAGACGTGGCCAAATTTAACGGTCTCGTGTCCTGGCCCGCCGGCACCGAAGGAGGGAGAGAATCCAGCAAACTCTGGATCAGCCAACGGTGTCCCGTCGATTGTGGCAAAACCTTTGGCCAGTGTTGCAGTCATTGTGTCATGCAACATTTCCATGGCAGTTGACTGGGTTTTGTATGCCTCAGTTATATCTCCGGCTACCTCCGTTAACCAAGCTCCAACGTCCTGCACAGATTGTGGTGGCTGGTGACCCGAAATTTCAGCAACTGACTGACTCATATCCATCACCAGATCTGTCAGATACTCATTTTTTGTCACCTCTTCGTCAAAAGAGAGGCGGAGTTGGTAGGCGTTCTTCTGGTCGTTTTCGAGTTGCGCGATAAATGCTTTATTCGAAGCCACTGTTGTCGCGAGCTCACTTTCAACCAATAGCCTCTCATTATGGTTCCAAGAAAATCCTATCGACGCAATTGCAGTCCACAGAAAAAAAACTGCCACTGCGCAAGTGGCGGCGATCTGATGCCAAGTCTTCAAGACAATATAACGGGTGACAGAACCCGACCGAAGCACTAATGACCGTTCAGGGAATCGAGCAATTATTTTCTGAAAAGTTGCCTGCATGTGTCTCACTCGTTTCGACCTTCCACCAAATTGGAAACTCGCCTGTTGAGTTTTTTCACATCCAACTTGACCACCTATTGTTGGCTAGATTGTCGACCGTTTCAACCATTCTAGTAGGTAAACAAAAATACTACCGTGTCTAGGTAACTGCCAACGAGTGATGATTCATGGTAAATCTATGGACATTTTATCCGATAAATTAACTATCGACTTATTTTTGAGGTTTCAATGAAACATCCGATTCGCACGATCTTCTTTGGGCTTGCCGCCGTCTATGGGACTCATGTATCAGCATATTCAGGGGAACTATGGCTATCCCAAGCTGATCAACGATTCGGCACGCCGCCAAGCATGCTCGCGCATGGATTTTTGGCAGGTGTCGTTCATAGTTGGAATAGCCGGAGGGAATCAAGGTTTCCAGACCTTTGCTTCAACACTCCGCCAGATCAAATGCAAATCAAAAACCTTATGGCAATTGTAAGAGATTATATCAGCGACCGAAGCCCTGATCTCAAGGCTCCTGCCCAAGGTATCATTCGAGTAGCAATAATGAACCGGTTTCCATGCCGGGATGATAGTTAAAGTTGCTTTTCAGAGAGAATGACTTCCCGCCGATGATTTTGATAGGCCCTCATGACTGCAGGATCAAGCTTCTGGCACTGTAACTGCTCGCTATCCGATATTTGCATAGCCAGATCGTCACGACTTAGTAAGCCAAATTCATTACCAAACCGATCAATAAATCGATAGTGGTCGACAGTTGTTTCGACTAACGTTGCGACCGGGTAAGTCAGAGCTTCTATCGGATCAAAACGCCACAGTGATAGCTGCATATCTGGGTGCGCTACTTTCATCAAATATTGGTGCTCAACGGGGCCTAATAGCTCAGTTGGTGCCGCCCCCAAACCACATTCAAGCGCCGAGTAATCATCGAGAATTTGAGATTCAGAGAACAAGTAATTCCAATGACCTTCCTGCGCATTCAAGCGCATCAAAAACTCCATGACTCTAGGAGCAGTTATTTCATCGTCTGGATGAATGCTCGAAAAAAATTCCCTAAGAATTTTATGAATATCTTTAGAATAAAAACCTTCGGTCCTCAACCGTGATTCTATTTGGCCCGCTTCCGCTTCGCCGCCAATTATCAGGATTTCTCGCGCGCGCTTAAGTTGTCTCTCAAAAACTAGTGGTTTTTGTAGCGCAATTGACGTGAGGTATTGCTGCTCGGACGGAGTTTCAATAGCTAACAACCGGTCTAGCTCCAATTGCTTAGAGCTAGCAGGAGCATATGTCACTGCCGAACGATAGAGACCGTCCGCAATCGAACTTAGACTGAAAAAGAGACAAAGCGCCAAAGCGAGTAGTCGTTTATCCATAACGGTGAATGTACCGAGCTTTTCTAAATTAACAAAATTATTTCACTGACTTATGGAAGCAATTAGAAAAGACCGTATGACAAACCAGCATGAATAACAAACGAATGTTATGGTTTGTAGGTGATATTTTAATCTAAGAAATGTGAAAAAATTCAATCGATTCAGATTTGTTATTTTCAAACTGTGCCGCTAGATCAGACCCAGATTTCCAAATATAACCACGAAAATTTTTTCCAGCCATTCGGATCGCTCGAAGTATTGAAATAATTGGCTCGTGCGCCTCGTCACTTGGGGAACACAACCAAGTGTTGTATGTCTAGACTGACACCGAATCTTTCCCCGATTTTGTGATCATGCTGAGAAAGTCCAAAACAACCGAGGAGGACACCATTATCGAGTCTTACCTCATACAAATAATGAGCACCCCTAAAATGCTTACCCACGAGGGTCGCTGTATGCTCGGAGTCATCATCTTGGATCAAATCATCTGGCCGAAGAAAAATTCTCACATCGGAGCCGATCTCAAAGCCAAGATCGATATCGCTCTTCAAAACTCCAAATGGAGTCTTCACGGACCGGAGATCATTGACCTTTGCATCAACCATTTCACCGGGGCCGACAAAGTGCGCCACGAATGGGCTTACTGGTTCATGATATAGATTGAAGGACGTATCAAACTGGCAAATATGTCCGTCGTCCATCACAGCAATGCGATCTGCAAAATCAAATGCCTCACGTCGGTCATGGGTCACTAGCAAAGAACAAATTCCATCGCCCTTTAAGATGGTTCGCACTTCGCTAGTCAAGCGTCCCCGTAACTCAGTATCAAGACCGGAAAACGGTTCGTCGAGCAACAACACTTTAGGCCTAGGTGCCATCGAGCGAGCGAGTGCTACTCGCTGTTGCTGCCCACCAGAGAGTTCATGCGGATATCTAGTCCCCAAGTTATGTAAACTAATCAGGTCAAGTAACTCACCAATGCGTGCCTTCGCTTTTGATTTAGGCCAATCTGATAGACCAAACCCGATATTCTGCTCGACCGTGAGATGAGGAAATAGCGCGATGTCTTGAAACATCATTCCAACGCCTCGAAGCTCGGCCAAGACCGATTCACTTGGATTTGTCAAAAGCTTACCCTCAAGCCAGATTTCGCCTGAGGTCAACGGGTGAAACCCCGCAATGGCTCGTAAAAGAGTCGACTTACCGCAACCACTGGGGCCAAGTAAACATCCCAATTCCTGCGGTTTCAGTGCAAGATTGACGTCATTTACGGCGCGAGTCGTACCATAGTCCAGTGTTAAGTCACGAATCGTAAGAGCATCTGTTTTTTCTTTAATCATAGCTTTCCGATTGAACGATTTAACAGGATGACAGGAATGAGCCCTACCAAAACGATACATAGCGAGGCCGGTGAAGCGTCTATCAAACGCTCTTGACCAGCTAGCTCATAGGCGCGGACAGCGAGCGTATTGAAGTCAAATGGACGCAAAATCAGTGTCGCGGGTAATTCCTTCAGGATATCAACAAAGCACACCAAAATAGCTGTCAGCACGGAACCTCGCATCAGAGGTATGTGGATGTTCGTCAAGACACCAGTCTGGGATAAACCAAGCAATCGCCCACTCTGGTCGATGCTCGGCCGTATTCGTGACAGGCCACTGACTATATTGCCATTAGCAACCGCTAGAAAGCGAACCAAGTACGCAAAGATCACTGCGACCAACGTTCCAGAAATCCAAAGTTGAGGCGTGACAGACCAAGGCGCAAGTTGAGCAGAAATCCATACGTCGAATGCTCCAAAAGGGATCAAGACGCCAATTGCCACAACGATTCCAGGAAGAGCGTAACCCAGTCCAATGAAAGTCGTCACATAAGAAAGGCTATGTGATGGAAAAAGTCGATTCGCGTATCCGATAACCAACGCGACACCCACAATAAATAACGCGGATCCCCCGGCGAGAGCAAAGCTATTCCAGGCTAATTGCCAAAGGGACTGCATTTGTGCGTCAAATAAAGTCCAGCTCGTTAGTAACATTGTCGGCACCAAAAATCCGAACAAAATTGGGAGGAAACACATGAGTTGTGCACCAAATGCCCGAAATCCATTCAGGTTCTGTGCGGCTTTGTCTAATCGACGCATTTGGTCAGAGTAGTATCTAATTCTAGTTCTCGAATTGCGCTCCAGAACGATTAATACAGCCACAAAGCCGAGCAACAATGAGCTTAGCTGCGCTGCGCCAGGCGTGTCGCCGAACCCGTAATACGTCCTCATAATTCCCGTCGTGAAGGTTTGTACTCCAAAAAACTGAACAGTTCCAAAATCAGCCACTGTCTCCATAATCGCCAATAATACGCCTGCAGCAATTGCAGGCCGTGCCATCGGAATAACAATACGACGAAATACAGAAAATCGATTCTGGCCGAGGGTATAACCGGCCTCCATGAGATTAGCAGATTGCTGAAGGAATGCTGCACGTGCAAGCAAGTAGACATATGGGTACAACACCAAACTCAACATCAAAGCAGCACCTGCTAGGGACCGTATGTGTAGGAAAGGCGACATTACCCATTCTGGCATATCAACTGCTCGCATCCAGGTCAGAACAGGGCCGGCATACTCCAAGACACCCGTATAAGTGTAAGCCAAAATATAGGCTGGATAGGCCATTGGTAACAAAAGAAGCCAAGATAAAGTATTTCGACCGGGGAAACGGTAGAAAGCGATAATCCAAGCGGTAGGTACACCAATAAAGGCTACACCAATAGCTACATAGAAGGAGAGTAGTAGTGTATTTGAGATGTATCGTAGCAAGAGCGTATCGACCAGATGTTGCCAGACATCCGAACTCGTTGTTACTAGAAATGAAAGGACAACGAAAAGGGGAAGTGCCACACAAAGCGCGGCACAAAAAGTTGCAATCAAAAGACCATTCGGGCGCAAAATCCTAAAACTAACTAAACGAACTTTATCCGTTACTGCCAATTAGCTCGGTCCATGATCATTACCGCACGTTTATTATTCTTGCCTAGGATACTTAGATTAAGATCATGCGGCTTAAACTTGCCCAAAGATTTAATAGTCTCTGATACCGTTGCCGAAGCGACAACTGGAAATTCATGATTTACCTCTGCGTAGTATGCCTGAACCTCGTCGGAGACCATAAATTCCAGCAACTTAATCGCCTCTTCATAATTCGGAGCATATTTCGCGATAGCCGCACCAGAAATGTTAACGTGCGCCCCACGGCCGTCTTGGTTGGGCCAAAACACCTTAACCGTATCAACAACCTTCTCGTCTTCAGCTCTTTTGGAATCCAGCAAGCGTCCATAATAATAAGTGTTAGATACTGCCAAATCACATTGCCCTGCAGCGACTGCCCGAAGTTGGTCTGTGTCGCCGCCGGTTGGCTTACGTGCCATGTTAGCAACGATCCCCTCTGCCCAAGCTTCAGTAGCATCCTCACCGTGAACCTCAATAAGAGAAGCAACTAGAGACTGGTTATAAATGTTGCTCGAGGATCGTATACATATTCGACCCTTCCATTGGTCATCCACTAAATTTTCATATGTCGAGAGTGTCTTCGGATCCACACGATCTTTGGCATAAAAAATCGTTCGTGCACGCCGCGTCAAACCTACCCAATGCATTTGTGGATCGCGAAGGGCCTCGGGAATTCTTGACTCAAGAAGTTTACTTTGAACCCTTTGCACAAGGCCTTCTGCTTTAGCTCGGTGCAGATTACCAGCGTCAACGGTAATCAACAGATCAGCAGGTGATGCTTCCCCCTCGGATTTGATTCGGCTCATCAGAGCGCTGGCTTTACCTGTTATTAGGTTAACTTCGATACCAGTTTGTTTTTCAAACTGCTCAAGCAGCGGGACAATTAGTATATCCTTTCGCGACGAATATAAATTGACTTCAGCGGCCGCTAGAGAGAGCGATAAAAAAGTTAAGAATGTCCCGATAAAATAACGCGTCAACATCGTCAGTATCTCCTTCCTCGAAAGAGAGCGATGATACCAAACTGAATCTAAATGTAATACATTCGCATTTAGGTTTATTTATTATTTTAGCTCCGTCCAGCCAATGCCGATGAGGTTATCATCTTCAAATAATAGAGCCCGAATATCTCGAACCCCATTTACATTAGTTCGAAAGTAAAAAACATCGTAAATCTTGCCGTCTTTCACATAGTTGTCGGCCAGCGCCTCATCTGTGACCAAATTAACTAACGGCCCCAGAACCCCTAGTATCTGTTTTTTTGTCTGTCCAACCTCAATTTTCGCGAGCTGATCAGCATCAAGCTCGGGAATGATTTCCTTATTGGTTTTGGCTTCCAGTTCGGCACCCACCTCATCAGTCGGCTTCACGTCGATAACGGATTCAACCACCGTACTTTTTTTATCAGAATCCCAGAACTTTAAAGATTCCGGAAACATAGAATCTAACTTTGAGGTGTCCGGGAGCATCGAACAAGCAGATAAAATTAGCGAAACCGAAATTATTGTTATTAGTCTCATACTTAATCCCTTCAACGAGCGAGTGTCCTATTGAACATGAATGAGTGCGCGTTGTCGCCCTCGACAACCTTAAAAGATCTTAGTGCCCTCAATCCACACGGACTCAAGTTCTCCGTCACGATACGTTATTAGATCGGAAAGGGCGCCGGGCCTTATCTGTCCGATTTTATTCAACCCAAGCCAGTTTGCTGGGCGCGTGCTTGTCATCAAACCAATTTCAACCCAATCCAGTCCGAACCTTCGGAGTGTCTTTATTATATGATCCGCAGTTGCTGCGCTTCCAGCCATGGTACCATCTCTCAGCGTCACAGCCTCATTCTTTTTAAATACTTTATGTATACCTAGCTGGTACTCACCATCAGGCATCCCAGCCGCCGAGGTCGAATCTGTCACTGAGTAAAGGTTAGGAATCTGCCCTCTCGCCAATTGGAATGCTGGCTCTGTCACATGAATACCATCGCTGATAATCTCAGCGTACTCGGCAGTTAAAAGCGCCGCAGAGGCAACTCCAGGATTTCGGTGATGCGTGCCCGACATCGCGTTGAATAAATGTGTGACGCCACAACCGCGACCAAATAGGTCGTAAGCCTTATGGTAACCGCATCCAGAGTGGCCGATTTGAAGTTTTACACCGTGAGCCCTAGCAATTTCCGGAAGGACGTTGTCAGGATCCTGCTCCGGAGCGTAGGTCATCACCTTGACGCAACCGCGCTGAAACCAGGCCTCAGCCTCCATCGGTTCGACCAAACGAGTGCATGGTGGCTGTGCGCCAAGCTTTCCATTACTTAGATAGGGACCTTCAAGGTGAACCCCTAGACATCGAGCATCTGAGGGCTTGCGATGGTCCATCACCTCAGTAGCGGCGTCCAAAACATGTTCAATTGAGGCGTTGTCTGCGGTCACAGTGGTCGCTAGGAAACCTGTTAATCCGAACTTTGCATGGAACCGACCAAGGGATCGAATACCCGATAATCCATCCATGACATCGCCACCACCGCCCCCGTGGATATGGCAGTCGACCATCCCGGGTAAAATTATTCGTTGATCGCTTGAAGCGATTTCATTAAGCGAGACGATAGTCTCGTTGAACTGAAGACAACCTTCCACTACCCCATTTGCAGTTACGATATGCCCCTCTAACTCAGTCATTTGATTTCCATCGATCAATCCTCAACGTACTGAGATGTTGATCGATATATGACAGACCATCAAGCGCATTCCCATCAGCTGTGACAACATCAAATCCAAGCATCTTGAGATGGTTTTTATAGGCGTGAGCTAGCCCTCCAACGAGCGCTAGCGGAAGAACCTTAGGAAATTCGCGAATCAGAGATTCAAGTTCGGCAACTCCTTCGGAAATAATATCTGCGCTCAACGAAATTGTAGACTCCGTGTTTAAAACTTTTGGCGCCAAAGACCCAAATTCAAGCGGTGTCGCCTGATTTGCAAAGGTAATCCAGTCAGTCGGCGAAGCACCAATTTCCAGAGACTCAATTAAACTGATATGAGACGGCTGCAGATCACTTCGATCCGCCAAGCGAATCAGTCCGCAAAGCAATCGTTGACCCATCCAAGCACCCCCACCTTGGTCGCCGAGCATAAAACCAAAACCACCACGTCGAGTTATAATGCCACGCGGGTCCAACCACGCAAAAGAGACACCCGTTCCAACGGTTAAACAACCTCCAGGACGCCCACCGTGAGCGCCAAATAGGCCAGCATCACGATCAGACACCAAAATAGTTGGAAAAGGAGCTGATGCTAAGAATCCTTGTCGCTCTTCACTGTATTCGGTACCCGCCAATCCCACTACGCATCTAGCTGGCAGATCCAATCCGACGATATCAATGGCGCGACCAATTTGATTCCAACACGCTTTACAGCCCAACCCTAGATTGGCGGGGCCCGTAACAACCTCTCCCACTATAGCACCCACCGAATGATCCACTAGACGCACTCGAGTCTTGGTACCTCCACCATCAACGAAGGCGGTTAGTTTCAAAAAGTGCGCCTGTGTTCTCGGATCTGACTCGGAAGCGCTCGATTAACCACGGCCGGTGGCGCAATTCCGTTGAATTGTGTCGCACTCGCTAGTGTGTAGGCGCCCATCTCATGGAATACAATAATGTCGTTCATGTTGAGAACCGGAAATTCTGGATATCTTCCCAGTTCGTCAATCGAATCGCAGGTTGGTCCGGCAAATACACATGGTGCTTGCTCGTTACCAGATGTAAACACCGACATCCGATAGTGCATTCCATCGAATATCCGCCCGGACTGTGCTCCATATACCCCATCGTCGAGATAAAACCACCACCCGTCTCGGCGTTTCGCGCGACCAATCACTTTACAAACCAGCGCCATTGACGGTGCTGAAATTGCACGGCCCGGCTCTGCCAAAACTTGAATGTGATCGGGGGCATTAGTGAGCACTTCCCGGATCGGCGCACAAAACGAATCAAAATCAACCGGTTCACTAATATAATGTGCCGGAAAGCCACCGCCGATGTCGATCCGAACAATGTCTGGTAATCCTTTTTCTTTAACTTTCTCAGATAACTTTAGGCATGTCGCCAAAGCGTCTGCGTGTGTATTGGCAGTGGCTGCCTGAGATCCGACATGAAAACACAAACCATTGATTCGAATCCCGGAATCATTAGCTACATCGAGTATACTGAGCGCATCTTGAACTGGTGCTCCGAACTTACGGCTCAGGTCAATAGGTGCATCTGGCGCAATGAAAGAAAGCCTTAGCATGACCTGAATCACGTGACGATAAGGAATCAACTTCCATAGTTCATCCACATTATCGACCACAAAAGTTATCACTCCAGAATTTACAGCCCTTTCAATCTCTACATCTGTTTTAATGGGATGCGTATGGATCATCCTCGAGGGATGGACTCCCTGATTTTCGAGCATTTTTATCTCGGCCAAGCTCGCAACATCAAAACAGCCACCTTCAGCAGCAATCGTGTTTATTAAATCAGGATAGGGATTGGATTTAACTGCATAATATAGAGCTACGCCGGGCAGTGCTTTGGTTAAAGCACCCCACTTGTGACGACACATCGCCGGGTCAAATACTAATGATGGCGTAGTCTCGATCAGGTCGAGCCAGATCGACGCGGATTCGCGTGGCAATACATCTATCAAAACCGTGTCCTCAGTTCCCGTCTGAGTGGCGGAATCTTAGACAAATTGAATGAAATTTCAAGGAGATTTAGGCAATGTCAGCCATATGGCCACTTGCCTCGAGCCACTGTTTGCGATCAGATGCACGTTTCTTGCCCAGTAATTTGTCCATTACTTCATCAGTCCCAGCTGACTCATCCGAATCATCCAGCACCAATTGCACCAATCGACGTGTATCTGGATCCATTGTTGTCACTCGCAGTTGACCCGGATTCATCTCACCTAATCCTTTGAAGCGAGTGACACTAACTTTCCCACCCCGCTTCTCTGCCGATATGCGATCTAAGATTCCTTGTTTTTCAGCATTATCAAGAGCGTAAAAAACATCTTTACCAATATCGATCCGATACAGAGGCGGCATCGCCACAAACACATGCCCTCGTTCAATCAGGGGCCGGAAATGCTTCATAAACAAAGCGCACAATAGAGTAGCAATGTGTAGCCCGTCACTATCAGCGTCCGCCAAAATACAGACCTTTCCGTATCTGAGACCATTTAAATCCGAAGAACTAGGGTCGACACCTAANGCAACNGCAATATCGTGCACTTCTTGTGACGCGAGNATCTCATCCGACTGCACCTCCCACGTATTCAAAATTTTNCCTCGNAGCGGCATTACTGCCTGAAATTCGCGNTCTCTGGCCTGTTTAGCAGAACCGCCCGCTGAATCACCCTCAACCAAAAATAACTCGCCGGCAAGCGCATCGGCACCCGCACAATCCGCCAGCTTTCCGGGTAGCGCAGGGCCCTGCGTAACCTTTTTACGAGCGACCTGCTTCCGAGATTTTAGGCGCCGTTGTGCGGCAGCAATTGCAATCTCTGCCAATTGATCACCAATGGCTGTATTCGAATTGAGATACAAGCTAAATGCATCGCGAACAACACCGCTGACAAACACTGCACATTCCCGCGAACTCAGACGTTCTTTAGTTTGTCCAGAAAATTGCGGATCCTCCAGCTTTACACTTAAAACGTAAGCGCAACGCTCCCAGAGATCATCCGGCAATAATTTTAGCCCACGAGGGACCAGGTTACGAAATTCACAATATTCCCGAAGTGCGTCCGTTAGACCAGTTCGCAAACCATTTACATGAGTCCCACCCTGAATGGTCGGGATTAAATTTACATATGATTCACTAGTGAGCTCGCCTCCCTCCGGAAGCCAGGTCAGGGCCCATTCAACCGCCTCGTGCGCAGCTGCGAAGTCGCCTGTGTAAGGAACCGCCGGTACAGAAACCGAATCACGGATCTCTGCTTGCAGATAATCAGTGAGGCCATTCTCAAAGCACCAGGTCTCAGTTTCTTCCGTCTTATGGTTGTGCAGACAAATTGTAAGACCTGAGCAAAGTACAGCCTTAGCTTTTAATAGGTGGCGTAAACGGGTGACCGAAATATTTGGGGAATCAAAATATCGTAGATCCGGCTCAAAACGCACAGTAGTCCCTGTATCCTTTTTCGTGCAGGTACCCGCCTCGTTCAAATCACGAACTTTATCGCCATTCGCAAATCCAATGTCGTATCGTTTACCATCCCGCCGGACCTCCACGTCGACCGAAGCCGAAAGAGCGTTGACAACACTAACTCCCACCCCGTGAAGGCCACCAGAAAACTGGTAGTTTTTTTTGGAAAACTTTCCTCCGGCATGCAGCTTCGTAAGGATCAACTCAACGCCAGGGATTCCTTCCTCAGGATGCAGATCAATCGGCATACCGCGGCCATTGTCGGCAACAGACACAGAACCGTCAGCGCACAGCGTCACATCAATACGACTTGCGTAGCCTGCGAGTGCCTCGTCGACCGAATTGTCAATAACCTCCTGCACTAGATGATTTGGGCGGGTCGTATCGGTGTACATGCCGGGGCGTCGCTTTACTGGATCTAGCCCAGCAAGGACCTCAATATCCTGTGCCTGATAACTCATTCGTGTCGATTCCGTATGCTGAAAGATCGGCCAGACCATGGTGCAAACAATAGGAAAGCCATTCACTTAAAAATTGATCCAATTGCTCTCTTTCATTGGGTTGAACCATTGAGGGATTTGGATAAGGATAGGCACCCTGAATAAAATCGGACGAACTTTCATCGGTTACTTCGGCTAGCTGCACATCATAGTACAATCTCACAGTAAATGCGGGTAAGGGCACCCAAATACTTTGCCCGTCCAACAAGCTACACTGACTTTCAACGAGACCTGTGTAGGGTCCTAGATCCCTAAAACGCATTCTGACAAGACAATCCTGTCCTCCGAATGGAAGGATAAACTGTAGAGAACTCTCTGAACCAAAACGGCGCATCAGCCGGATTAGCAAACTATAGTTCAGGCCACAAGTCGCGTGGTGTCTTTGTAAATTTGGTACGTGGCAAGTCTTAGTAGACAAGTCACACTCCTTCTCGTTAACTACGGCATGTTTAAGTGTAGCCATTGCAGACCAATTATTGTGGCCGCGTTGTTGACCCTTTTAGTCTGCAACGCTTCCAAGGCTGAAGCAACGGAAATCACATGTACTTTCAGATCCTCGTACTCACCGGTCTGACCCCGGAATCGTTCAACTTTTGTCAGGTCACAAGGCGCAAAATACAAAAAAACCAACTCGTTCGACCCGCCGGGACTCGGGTAGTATGTGAACACTAACTGGGGGTCAGCGTCGAGCACTAAACCAGTTTCTTCGAATACTTCGCGACGACACGTTGCAAGCGGAGATTCATTGGCCTCGCAAATGCCAGCCACCCATTCCAGCATCCATGGACTATCGTCCAGTTCTGACATCGCTGGACCGACTCTAAACTGCTCAACCATCACGACCTGCTGCCGATTTAGATCGCATAAGATCACGACAACTGCCGGTGCGCGAACAAGAATCTCACGGAGCATCGGGCCAACCGATTCCCTCTGATACCCACGATGAGTCAATCGAAGTTCATCCAGCTGAAAAAAACCGTCAGCCAGTTGCTCGGAGGCCTCAAGCGTCCAATCCGTGCAGCCAAATGTCGGCTCTGGCCAGTCAGTCATTGTCCCCCCCAAAACGCCAAAAATGATGCACTGGGCCATGGCCCTTGCCCACATTCAAAAGGTTAGCCGCAGTAATCGCGCCTCTAACGTAGGTCTTAGCCTCCGATACCGCATCAGGAATCTTTAATCCCTGCCCCATAAATGATGCAAGTGCGCTGGATAACGTGCATCCCGTCCCGTGCGTATTTATGGTATCGATAC
>PBZM01000012.1 GCA_002731015.1 Gammaproteobacteria bacterium | reverse complement strand
CAAGCTAGTATCCCAGCCATGACCCTTAAATGAGGCACCCCAAGACTGGTTGGCGACACTAGCCCGAATTCGCGCGACGCATTGTATAACAACTTTATACCGGAATACCACATCTGGCATACTATGCTGATCTCTCGGGGAATCGTAGTGACTCACAGTATCCAAACACCTGCCGATATTGAAGGCATGCGCATTGCTGGCAAACTTGCCGCGGACTGTCTAATGATGATCGAAGAACATGTAAAGCCTGGAATCAGTACAGGTGAATTGGATCGCATTTGCCACAATTACATTTTAAACGAACAGAAGGCAATCCCCGCGCCACTTAATTATCGAGGCTTCCCAAAATCAATCTGTACCAGCATTAATCACGTTGTGTGTCACGGAATTCCTGACGATGATAAGCGATTAAAGCTTGGCGACATAGTTAATATAGATGTCACCGTGATCAAAGACGGCTACCACGGCGATACGAGTAAGATGTTTAAAGTTGGTGAGATTAAACCGTTTGCAGATCGATTGATTCGAATTACCCAAGAATGCATGTATAGAGGAATCGAAGTCGTAAAGCCTGGCGCGCGTCTTGGTGAAATTGGGTTTGCTATTCAGTCGCATGCTGAGAAAAACTTTTATTCGGTCGTCGAGGAATTCTGCGGCCATGGCATTGGGAAAGTTTTCCATGAAGACCCACAAATACTGCATTACGGACGGCCGAAATCGGGCGTTACTCTGGAAGAGGGAATCACGTTTACCATCGAACCAATGATTAACCAAGGTAAGCGCCACACCCGTGTGTTGGCAGATGGCTGGACCGCTGTCACTAAAGACCGAAAGTTGTCAGCACAATGGGAGCACACAATACTCGTGACAGGGGCCGGCTACGAAATTCTTACATACCGCGAAGGCGACGAATCCTTCCCCCGAGCCAGCTCATGACACTAATCACGGGACCACTTTCGACTCAGCTGGGGAGACCGGATAACCTTGGCCCTGAGGGGCTCAGAGACTACCTTGGATCTCAGCAGAAACTGCTCACAGATGCATTTGTCGACGGCGTGTTTGTCGACTACCTTCTTGGTGCTCGGGCGATGGTGATGGATCGGGTGCTCTGTGCATTGTGGGTTGAATCAGGCTTGAGTGATAAATCGCTAGGGCTCTTCGCTGTCGGTGGTTACGGTCGCGGCGAACTGCATCCTTACTCAGATATCGATATTTTGATCCTTGGCGAACAACGAGCGATCGATACCGCTTCAGAGGCTCTCACAGTGTTCACTACCAGACTCTGGGATTTTAACCTCGATATAGGTAGTGCCGTGCGATCGTTGGACGACTGCAAAGTACTCGCAAGTCGTGACATCAGCATAGCGACCAGTTTAATCGAATGTCGCCCCATCGCAGCAAAAATCGAGATGCTAAAAGGACTAGAAACTGTAGCGTTTGATGATTCAAGCTGGAGTACCGAATCGTTTTATAAAGCAAAGGTGGCTGAGCAGCATGAGCGCTACGCAAGGCATGATGATTCTGACAATCGGTTGGAGCCCGATATAAAAAATGCACCCGGCGGTCTGCGCGATCTCCACACGATTATGTGGGTGATACGAAAACATTTCCGTACCACCCGGCTAATAACGTTGGTTGAACAGGGATTGTTGACCCAAAACGAGTTCCGATTACTCCACGAAGCAGAGCAATTTCTAAAGCGTGCACGCTTTGCATTGCATATCGCGGCCGGTCGTCCACAGAACAGGTTGTTATTCGATTTACAAGCGACCGTTGCTAAGATGATGGGATTTAATGTAGCTGATACGAAAAAGCAGATAGAAACTTTCATGCGGCAAGTTTATCGCATGACCCTTCGCATAGGTGAATTCAACGACATGCTGCTTCAAAACTTTGAAGAAACAGTCATCAAGGACCCATCTGAAGCGTCCGTCACTCCAATTAATAGTCGTTGGCAGGCAAGGAACGACCACCTTGAACTTATTCAACCCAACGGATTCGAGCGACATCCATCTGCACTGATGGAAGCCTTTGTACTGCTCGCACAGAGTTCTAAGCTCAAGGGATTACGTGCGTCGACCACACGCCAGATGTATACAGCTAGACACTTGATTGACGAAACATTCAGAGGGGACCTCGTAAATATTAGCTATTTCATGGAGCTCCTGCGCTACCCGGAAAAACTACCGGAAATTCTCCGACGCATGCGCTTCTACGGTATTTTAAGTCGATATATCCCTGAATTTGGACCTATCATGGGGCTAATGCAGCATGATCTTTTTCACATCTACACGGTCGATGCGCACACGTTACAGCTGATCCGAAACATAACACGGTTCTATACCGGTACCGTTGAGAATGACTACCCGGTAGTGACCCAGCTAACCCAAAGATTACCCAAAATCGAATTGCTCTATCTCGCTGCCTTATTTCATGACATCGCAAAAGGAAGAGGCGGTGATCACTCAGAGCTTGGCGCTGAGGATTCCTACAACTTCTGTAAGCGCCATCGGCTTCCCGAATACGATGCCCGATTGGTTAGTTGGCTAGTCAAAAATCACCTTTTGATGTCAATGACCGCCCAACGTAAAGACATTTCTGATCCAGACGAATTGAAAGCATTCGCTGAGATCATTGGTGATCAACGCCGCCTCGACTATTTATTTTGTCTGACTGTGGCTGATATCACTGCGACAAATCCGGAATTATGGACTAGTTGGAGAGCGACTCTCTTACGACAACTGTATTTCGGGACAACAGATTTTCTAACCCGCGGCCTAGAATCGCTGCCCGGTCGTAGCATCTACATCGAGGAAATAAAGACCGATGCACTCGCCCTGGTCCGACCTTCGATTCGCTCGAGTGCGCATACTTTTTGGAGGCAGTGGTCACAGGAATACTTTGTCAGCCACTCGTCCGATGAACTGGCGTGGCACCTTGAAACGTTGATACATGCCAAAGCTGACGAGACCGTGATCGCCATCGGTTCCAACCAAACTGCAAGCGATTTGGGCTCAACACAGGTCTTGATCTCTACACCTAACCGGGCACATCTTTTTGCTGATCTGGCCGCCTGCTTTTCTGATTTGGGACTTTCTGTGCTTGATGCAAAACTGCATACCAGTGGTGCGGGACGATCTATTGATATTTTCATTGTACAAAATGACGCGACTCGCGAGCCGGTAACGAATAGCGAAGATCAAGAAAAACTCCTCAGAGGTTTAGAGCAGGCTGCCCTCGGAAATTATAAGGAACAAGCCGTTGGACGCAGAACATCAAGAGCCCACAAGTACTTCAATCTACCGGCTAATGTCTCGATCCGTCCCGATCTAGAAGGGAAGCGTACTTTGATTGAATTAATTGCACCGGATCGTGCGGGTCTATTAACAACAGTGGGGCGGGTATTCGCTGAATTCGAGCTAGATCTGTCGACTGCTAAAATTGCGACCCTGGGCGAACGTGTCGAGGATGTTTTTTATGTTACCGACGGTAGCGGTGACAATCTCTTTGATGCGGTATTGATTTGTCAGCTGAAAGAGCGGCTTGAGCATGAGCTTAACGCCCTGAGCGGAGCGATGTCACATGCTGAACCCTAATCTGCAGAGGTTAAACCCGTACCCGTTTGAACAACTAGCCTCGCTCCTCGAGGGCGTACGACCACCTGCTGGATTAACTCCCATCCCGCTGTCAATCGGAGAACCGCAGCACAACCCGCCCTCATTTGTGCTCGATACCCTTACAGAACACATGGGCTTGATCTCAAAGTATCCCAGCACCAAAGGATCGGAAGCACTTCGGCAGTCAATTGCTGCATGGGTCAACAAGCGATTTTCGTTAGAACACGCACCAATAAGTCCTGAAACACAGGTGATTCCGGTGAATGGAACACGCGAAGCCATTTTTGCCTCGTTGCAGGCCGCAGCCAATGCAACCGCGGGCGCTCTCGTCGTAATGCCAAATCCGTTTTATCAGATATACGAGGGTGCCGCCTTATTGGCTGGATTAGCTCCGCACTACCTCCAGATCCTCCCGTCCGGACAGCCTGATTATTTAGCTGTTCCTGACTCAGTATGGAAAGACTGCCAGTTCTGTTTCATCTGCACTCCGGGTAACCCTACAGGGACGGTGATTAGCGAAGGAACACTGGAGCATCTCATCCTGAAAGCAAACGAATTTGATTTCTGGTTGGCATCTGATGAATGTTATTCAGAAATCTACAGAGATTCACCACCACCGGGTCTGCTCGAGGTCTGCGCGAAAGCTGGGAATACCGATTTCTCGAAATGTATCGTGTTTCACAGTTTGTCAAAGCGCTCGAACTTACCCGGTCTTCGAAGCGGCTTCGTGGCGGGCGATTCAAAGTTCATCGAACCATTTTTGAAATATAGGACATATCACGGGTGCTCCATGTCGCTTGCTGTTCAAAAAGCCTCCGAACTGGCTTGGTCTGATGAGCAGCACGTGATCAATAACCGTGCTCTCTACGCAGACAAGTTTGATTCTGCAGCTGATATCTTAGGAGGGCGCATGGATACCCGTGATCCAGGAGCTGGATTCTATCTATGGGCCAAGACGCCTAGCGCTTGTGATACCTTTAGCAGAGAATTATTTGAAGCGACCGGTGTGACTGTTCTTCCCGGCCAGTATCTAGGTCGACGTGTAGATGGTTACAATCCGGGGGCTGGGTTTGTTCGAATGGCTTTAGTCGCAGAACCTGAAATGTGTAAGGAAGCCCTGCGGCGGATCAATTCATTTATAACTAGGTAACAGATGACGCTAACGGTATACGGTATTAAAAACTGCGACTCCATGAAGAAGACTTTTCAGTGGTTAGACGCCAATGGGATCCCCTATGACTTCGTGGATTTTAAGAAACAACCTCCGTCAGCTGACGTCGTAGAGCAATGGCTCAGGGATGTCGGAGATTCTTTGGTTAACACTCGGGGCCGAAGTTACAGACAATTGCCAGAGGACATAAAAGATAACTTTACAGGCAGGAACCGCATCCAAGCGATAGTCGAAAAGCCCACACTAATCAAGCGGCCCTTAATGAGCAATACGGGAGCCACGATAGTGGGCTTTGATCCCGATCGATGGGCTACTATTCCCAATCTACTAAATGGTTAAGGATACCCCATGGAATGTTTTGCATTTGGACTTGGTGTTGGACACCAAAACTCGGAAGATCAGTGGCTTGATACCTACTATCCGAAAGCGCTTTGCCGACCAGACCCTGCACTAATCACTATAATCTCTGAGGTATTTGACTGGGAGGGTTCCAACCTCACGCGGCAAATTTCAGCAGATGATCTAGACGATTTTCTGGAGGCCCTCGAAGAGAGCGATGATGGAGACGCCGAGGGGCTCCTCAAAGCACTCACGCCACTTGCGGGCACTGAGCAGCCTCTTGTCATCTGCATTTTGGCGTCCGATGGGAAGCCTAGATCAGTCCCGGAGATCTATCTAAAATTGTCGATGATCTCAATGCGAAAAATCCAACCACACGGCACTAATTTGGAGGGCCTGTTCACTTTACTACCAAACGTAGCATGGACGAGCCAAGGACCGATTGATGCTAAGGATCTCGCACATGCCCAGACGCGAGCCCGGTCCCATGGTGAGGTTTTAAACGTTTACTCAGTCGATAAGTTTCCACGGATGGCTGACTATGTTGTACCACATGGAGTACGTATCGGTGACGCCTCGAGGATTCGTCTTGGAGCACATCTTGGAGAAGGGACCACCGTGATGCACGAAGGGTTCATCAACTTCAACGCTGGAACGCTGGGTGTCTCGATGGTCGAGGGTCGGATTTCTGCAGGAGTTGTGGTTGGTGATGGGTCAGATCTAGGAGGCGGATCTTCGACAATGGGCACATTGTCTGGTGGCGGAAACATCGTGATTTCGGTCGGTGAACAATGCCTGCTAGGGGCAAATGCAGGCTTAGGCATTCCACTAGGCGACAGATGTACTATTGAATCAGGTCTATATTTGACAGCGGGCTCAAAGTTAAAGCTACTGGATAAAGACGGTCAGGCGGTTGGTACCTTAAAAGCCCGTGACCTCGCTGGTCAGGATGATTTATTATTTCGTCGCAATTCGGTGACCGGTGAGCTCGAGTGCCTAGCCAATAAGTCTGCGGTTGCACTAAATGACGAACTGCACTCAAATAACTGATGAATATGATGAACTGCCCGGTTCGAGAACTGACAGAGGAATTAATCCGGCGCGAGTCTGTGACACCCAATGACACTGGTTGTCTGGAGGTTATTGGTAATAGACTGGAACGTCTAGGATTCAGGCTTGAACGTATTGATCAAAAGGGCGTCTCAAACCTCTGGGCAACCTTCGGGAACGAAGGCCCAATGGTCTGTTTTGCTGGTCATACCGATGTGGTACCCATCGGTGATTTAAAGCAGTGGAGCTCAGATCCATTCGTTCCAACACAAACGGAAGATGGGCACTTGCGTGGGCGAGGAGCCGCTGACATGAAATCGTCACTGGCCGCAATGGTTGTAGCGTGTGAGGAGTTTCTTGGTACGGACCACCTCCCAAAAGGTCGCATCAGTTTTCTACTAACTAGCGACGAAGAGGGACCCGCAACCGACGGCACCAGAGCCGTAGTTGAAGTTTTGAAGGCTAGACAGGCCGAATCGGGTAGACCTGAAATCGACTATTGCATCATCGGCGAGCCGAGCTCCAAAGATATCCTCGGAGACATGATTCGCGTTGGACGTCGAGGCTCATTGAATGCCCGTATTACCATCCACGGCATCCAAGGCCACGTGGCTTATCCTGAGCTGGTCGACAACCCGATTCATAGCGTGGCAAGCTTGATATTCGATCTTGTTGCGGCCGACTGGGACGGCGAAGCTAACGATTATTTCCCACCGACAAGCTTTCAAGTGTCAAACATAGAGTCAGGTACTGGAGCGACTAATATGGTCCCGGGTTCTGCAGTAATTCGTTGTAACTGGCGCTTTTCGACATCAACATCGGCAGACCATATTAAGGAAACCACAGCCGCAATGATCAATAGGCTCGGATCTCATGCATCAATCGAATGGAACCTGTCCGGTGAACCATTCTTGACCAAGCACGGCACGCTGATCACCGCCGTTAAAACAGTGATCAAACAACAAATGGGAATAACCACCGACCTGTCGACCGGTGGTGGCACTTCAGACGGGCGATTCATTGCCAAACTCGGGTGCGAGCTAATTGAACTCGGCCCCATCAACCGATCTATCCACAAGATCGATGAAGAAATAAAGATCTCGGACATGCCTGAACTTAAGAATCTGTATCGAGGCATACTGCAAGAACTTGTCGGTTAATCGCTAAGCTAAGTCAACATCCTCAGCCTGAGGACCCTTTCCTGAACGACCCAATACAAAACTTACAACTGCCCCCTCGCGCAGCAAATATCGATCACGGCCACGGATAGAGCGATAGTGAACAAATACATCCTCACCGTCTCCACGCGTAATAAAACCAAATCCTTTGGTAGAGTTGAACCACTTTACGGTCCCCTCTTCCCGAGGACCAGCCAGAACTGATCCAAAACGACGGTTGGCAATAATAGATTGCAAAGCACTCTGTGCATATAGGACAACCAACATGACGATCGTAAGCAACACGCCGGCTTCAATTTTGGTTTCAGCACTAGATTCCATTCCTAAAGGCGGTAGCAAAAAAATTAAAACGAGAGCGCCAATTATCGACAATATAAATGATAAGAACAGTTGGCCTAGTGGCTTACGCATGAGAAACTCCAATGGCACATCTTTGTGTAGTATGGTCGTATGGAGAACTTTACAAGACGATGAATCAAGACTCGACTCTGTCTGATCTCGAGACACGCATCGCATTTTTGGAGGATCAGATCGATACCCTCAATCATGAGGTAGTGTCTCTTAACCGCGACCGTGAAAAACTATCGAAAGAGCTTCAAGCACTTGCCAATTTGGTTCGTCCACTGATTCATCAAATATCACAACTTGATGTTGTAGACGAAAGCGCCCCACCGCCACACTATTGAGAAGCCCAATGTCAAACAATCTGGATGGCTGGATCAAAACTTATCGGAATTTCCCAAAGCCAGGAATTTTGTTTTATGACATTTCTCCAATCATTGCGCAACCTGATCGGTTACGTGTTGTTTGCGAACTGATTCGCGACTCCATCGCTGAATGGAACCCCGACCTCTTGGCCGGGATAGATTCCCGCGGATTTTTATTCGCGACACCGGTCTCCCTCATGACCGATGTTGGCGTAGTCATGGTACGAAAGAAAGGCAAACTTCCGGGAGAAATTCGTGAGGAGTCCTACGCTTTGGAATATGGGAAAGCAACTCTGGCAATTCAAAAAGACAGAGACGTAGCTGGGAAACGAGTGGCTCTGATTGATGATCTATTAGCGACGGGAGGAACCCTAGCGGCGGCCGAAAAGTTATTAAATAACTCGGGGGCGCAGGTCGTTGGTACAGTCGTTTTAATCGAACTTGAACTTCTCAACGGTCGTCAAAAACTGAAATGCCCGGTAAAGAGCCTGCAAACGTATGATGAATAAGGGAACCGTCACTCCAAAAAATTCGATTATTGTAGTTGCTCTCGAGGATGAGCTACCGGTTCGACTCGTTCCAGAATGGACTGTCTTGTACACCGGTATTGGAAAGATCAACGCAGCAATTAAAGCTACAGAAGCTATTCTTCAAAATAGCCCTTCTCATTTGATTAACTACGGTACAGCCGGAGCTCTTAACACGTCGATAAGTGGACTGAACCGAGTCAACCGCGTTATGCAACGCGATATGGATGTTCGACCCCTTGGATTTGATTTAGGGTACACACCCTTCGACGCTATCAATCATATCGATCTCGGAGGTCCGGGTATCTCACTTGGGACTGGAGATCACTTCGTTACAAGCGAACCCGAACTAACTACAGATATAGTCGATATGGAGGCCTATGCCTTGGCTAAGGTAGCACTCCTATTTGGAATCAAATTTCACTGTTGGAAATATATTTCCGATAAAGCTAATGAAGATGCGGCCAATCAGTGGTCTGAAAATGTTGCGAAAGGTTCTCTCGAATTCGTCGAACAAGTGATTGACCCGTTTACGGCCTAAGGACCAGTAGCCTTCTCTGATCCGAACTCGCGCTGCTTTTTTTTTCGCAGTTCACCAAGCCGGCGTACCTTTGTTTGGCGCTCTTTTACCTCTTGCATGCCGATTCCAATATGGGCCTCCCCACGGGCTTCCGCGAGCTCTATCTGTAATTGCCGCATACGAAAACGCTCCCTCTGTTTGTCGGAGTGTTCATCGACGCAGTGATGACACTGCACTCCCTTCACAAATACTGCGTCCGACTTATCGGCTTCTGTGATAGGACGGCGGCATGCATGACACTGATCGAATTCACCGGGCTCCAGTTTGTGATTTACAGTGACTCGGTTATCAAAAACAAAACATTCGCCCTCCCAGATGCTATCGGTAGGTGACACCCGATCAAAGTAGTTCAAGACACCGCCTTTGAGGTGATAAACCTCTTCGAAACCCTGATCGAGCAAAAAGCTGGTGGACTTCTCGCAACGGATGCCTCCAGTACAAAACATCGCCACTTTCTTGTGTTTCGTCGGATCTAAGTTTTGAGAAGCCCACTTCGGAAATTCACNGAACGTCTTNGTNTCAGGATTGACTGCCCCTCTNAAGGTACCAACCTCACATTCATAGCTATTGCGCGTATCAACAACTAAGGTCTCTGGATCGAGGATCAGNTCATTCCAATGTTCCGGCTCCACGTAACGACCTACTTTCATTTTTGGACTAATACCGGGGAGACCGAGTGTGACGATCTCTTTTTTTAACTTCACCTTCATGCGATAAAACGGAATACTGTCGGCATCTATCAGTGACTCTTTGTACTCGAGTCGATCGAAGCGTTCGTCAAGATCAAGCCAAGCTTTGACCGCGTCGATTCCTTGACGGGTTCCGGCGATCGTTCCGTTAATTCCCTCCTCTGCAAGAAGCAAAGTTCCTCGAGTACCGTTTGATGTGCAGATGTCAAGTAAAGCTGGCCGTAATTTTCGATAATCCGGCAGCTCAACAAATTGATAAAGCGCCGCGACGACAAGCTGACTCATCGGGGATCCTTTTTTTTTCCACCCTTGCACGGCGGAGAACTGAAGCGTTTAGGATCTTTAGCCCACTCCGACTCAGTAAAACATTGCATCGCCAGCGCGTGGACGCCTTTTTTAAGAACCTCATGAGCAGCTTTATAAACCAACTGATGCCGTTTAACGCGAGATAACCCCTCGAACGTCTGAGAGACGATCACTAAACGAAAATGCGTTTCCGAGTTTTTTGGGACATTATGATCGTGACTCTCATTTTTCAAGTCAAGCAGAGAAGGGTCAAGCGAATCTGTCAGAGAATTACGGAGAAGAGTTTCTAAAATCATGTAGATAGTATACTGAAAAACCCAATCAATTAGGCGACCTTTCCCTTGGGACTGTGGCTTGCATTTCTGGCTTTCATGCTCCCGACCACGCTTTTTTCATTGATCGCCTCATCACACTTAGATGGGTCACCGCCGCATATGGCGCACTCACCCTCGTCGCCATTCATCAGGCCGATTCCTCCGCAGCTGCCAGATATAGGCCGCCGCCCTGCTATCACACCGACCGCCATTATGCCCACTAGGAATATGAACACACCAAACACTGTGAGAAATAAACCTATATTCACTAAATATCTCCTGCGAATAACTGTTCAAACCTTGGTGTCTTTTTTATAACGAAATCGTCATCTGAGCGCTCAATGAACATTGCTGGTAGATCTTGTGCGATCGCAAGCTGGTAACCTTTCGTCGGTCCCAGAACCAATAAAGTCGTTGCCCATCCGTCAGCAATCGCACACGCCGAGTCTGCGACTGTTACAGAAGCCAATTGGTGCGTTACCGGGCGCCCTGTCGAGGGCTCGATCGTATGGGAATAAGTCACACCCTCTATTTCAAGGTAGTTCCGGTAATCGCCAGATGTAGCCAGAGCCAAATCTTTTAGTGATAGCAACCCTTCAACAGTTCGGTCATCCTTTACAGGTTTCTCAACAGCGATCCGCCATCCGAGGCCATCTTTGTCGCCTTTGACACGGACTTCACCACCAATTTCCACCAAAAAATTTGAATAACCTAGATTATCTAGCAGAGCGTAGACTTGGTCGACTCCAACTCCCTTGGCTATCGCAGAGAGATCCAAATATCTCTGCGCGGTCTTCAGAATTGCCGAACCATCCTCGGTATCTAACCCACGAACAGCAATAGCTGAAAAACCGACTGTCGACATCGCAAGAGCTATTGCTTCACCGGACGGCAATACCTCAGCACTGGTGTCTGGGCCAAAGCCCCAGAGATTCACAAGAGGTCCAACAGTCGGGTCAAAACTGCCCTTGGAGATCTCTGAAAACCACAACGCTCTGGCTGTTGTTGCCGCAAATAATTCACTGACAGCGTACCAGGTATTTAAATCCTCGGATTGATTAAAACGGGAAATCTCGCTTGCCGGATCATAGGTCGACATCTGCCGGTTCACCTCGAGTAAAACCGTTTCAATCTCGTTTTGAATCTCCTCTTGCTCGAAGATGGCGATAGGGTTAGCGATGACCACTGACCAACTTGTCCCCATCGTGCGACCGGAAAGCTTTTTTATCTCAGGCTCATTCGAACAGCCAGCAAACATGGCCACTACAAAAAATGCCGCCAGAACGGCGGCAATTTTAAAATTTTTCAGCGAATTAACCACCGAAGTCGTCCAACATGATGTTTTCGTCCTCCACGCCGAGATCTTTCAACATCTTGATGACTGCAGCGTTCATCATAGGTGGTCCGCACATATAGTACTCCACGTCTTCGGGCGCTGGGTGATCTTTTAAGTAGTTCTCAAGTACCACATTATGAATAAATCCTGTATCGCCTTGCCAATCGTCTTCAGGTTGGGGATCGGATAGAGCTAGGTGCCACTCAAAGTTATCATTCTCTTGCGCTAGTTGATCGTACTCATCTTCGTAAAAAACTTCTCTCAGCGAACGCGCACCATACCAAAATGAAATCTTACGCTTGGAATTCAACCGTTTTAGTTGATCAAAAATGTGCGAACGCATGGGAGCCATCCCGGCGCCTCCACCTATGAAGACCATTTCATTATCACTTTCTTTGGCGAAAAACTCTCCGAACGGACCAAACACGACGATCTTGTCGCCGGGCTTAAGGTTAAACGTGTATGAGCTCATCTGACCAGGAGGCAGTTCAGTACCCGGGGGCGGTGTTGCGATGCGGATATTGAATTTGACGACACCACGTTCTTCAGGATAGTTAGCCATAGAATAGGCACGAACCACAGTCTCTTCCACTTTAGACTCTAAGTTAAAAAAGCCGAAGCGCTCCCAATCACTGCGGTATTCTTCTTCCACATCAAAATCTTCAAACCTTACGAGATGGGGCGGCACCTCAAGCTGGACATATCCACCAGCGCGAAAATCAACATTCTCACCCTCTGGCAACTTCAAGGTTAACTCTTTAATAAAGGTCGCGACATTTGGATTCGATACAACTTCGCACTCCCAACGCTTCACACCAAAGAGCTCAGGTTCGACTTCGATATTCATGTCTTGCTTGACAGCTACCTGACACGACAACCTCCACCCGTCTTTCACTTCTCCCTTAGTAAAAGCAGACGCCTCGGTTGGAAGAATATCTCCACCACCTAACTTGATAACACACCGACACTGCTGACATGAACCACCGCCGCCACATGCAGAAGGTAAGTAGATCCCTGCGTCAGCTAGGGTATTCAATAACTTACCGCCCGCGGAAACTTGGATGCTCTGGTCTGGGTTATCATTTATCGTAATCATGACATCACCAGAAGACACCAGCTTCGATCGAGCGACCAATATGATTGCGACTAATCCTATGACGACCACGGTAAACATCGCAACACCCAAAATGATGGTCATATTTTCCACGTTTTAAGCTCCTTAGAGTGACACACCAGAGAAGGACATGAATCCCAGAGACATGAGTCCGACCGTTATAAATGTAATGCCTAATCCCTTGAGACCATCTGGCACATCCGAGTACTTAAGTTTTTCACGAACACCAGCGAGGGCAGTAATGGCTAGAGCCCAACCAACGCCGGCACCCAATCCATAAACCACTGATTCGCCGAATGAGTAGTCACGCTCTACCATGAAAAGTGACGCACCCAGGATCGCACAATTCACAGTGATCAGCGGCAGAAACACGCCCAGCGCGTTGTAGAGTGCTGGCACATACTTGTCTAAAAACATTTCAAGAATTTGAACCAGTGCTGCTATCACGCCAATGTATGAAAGGAGACCCAAAAATCGAAGATCCACATTGGAGAGTTCTGGTGAGATCCATGTCAAAGCGCCCTCCCGTAGGAGGCCCGTAAGAATCAAATTATTTACTGGAACGGTGATCGCAAGTACCACAATGACGGCGACACCAAGTCCCACTGCCGTCTTGATATTCTTTGATAGTGCGAGAAACGTGCACATTCCCAAGAAAAAAGCGAGTGCCATGTTTTCAATGAAAATCGCCTTGATAAACAGGCTAATATAATGCTCCACCTTAAGCTTCCTTCGCCTTACTGTTAGGCGCTATCTTAAATTCGTCAGCTTCAACCTGCGCCGTCTTCCACGCTCGAATACCCCAAATCAAAAATCCGATAATGAAAAAAGCGGATGGCGGCAGTAGCATCATCCCATTCGTGTAGTACCACCCGCCCTCAGTGACCTTCGTCAGAACCTCAATCCCGAAAAGCGTACCAGAACCGAAAAGCTCGCGCACAAAACCAACAATCATAAGAATGGCGCTGTATCCCATCCCGTTGCCAATACCATCTATAAATGAATCAAGAGGACCATTTTTCATGGCGAAGGCTTCTGCGCGACCCATAACAATGCAGTTGGTAATAATTAAGCCGACAAATACAGACAGCTGTTTGGAAATCTCATAAGCGAAGGCCTTCAATATCTGATCCACAACGATCACTAAAGAGGCAATTATTGTCATCTGTACGATGATTCGTATTGAGCTCGGTATCTGTGCTCGAATAACTGATACGAACAAATTAGAGAATGCGGTTACTGCAATCACTGCCAGCGACATCACGAATGCGACAGACATGCTCGACGTTACAGCGAGCGCTGAACAAATACCCAAAACCTGCAGTGCTATCGGATTATCGTTGACAACCGGATCGAACAATAGTTCTTTCGTTTTCGCCATCAGATCCGTCCTTGTTTTATTTTATCCAAGAAAGGCTTGAATCCACTGTCTGACAGCCAGAATTTCACTAAATTGTCGACGCCCCGAGAGGTAAGAGTCGCTCCCGCTAGAGCATCGACCCCGTAAGCATCTGCGCGGTCCGCTCCACCCTTGACCAGACGCAACGCGACCTTATCATCTTTATAGACCTGTTTCCCGGTCCATTGTTTTTTCCAATTTGGGTTATCCACCTCACCACCGAGCCCCGGCGTTTCTGCATGCTCATAAAACCCCAATCCCGCAACTGTATTTCCGTCACCCTCAAGTGCCATGAAACCATATAGCGTTGACCATAATCCGTACCCATGAATCGGGAGGATAATTTTGTCAATGTGCTCCCCGTTCTCAACCAAATACACCTTCGCAATCTTTGCTTGACGCTTGATTGAGGCGATATCTTCTTCCATTGATAGGACGCGATTCATTGATGGATTTTTCGACGCTTTTCGCTGGTTGTAGCGATCTGCATCAATCTCGTCTACAAATTCACCCGTATCCAAATTAACGAGGCGTGTTGTAACCGCCTGAAACTGGGCCTTAACCGATTGTTGCGGATCAAACAAACCAGCTGCTTGCAGAATATTCATCTGCATGTTCGCTTTTTCATTCACGGCTTGTTCCGGCCGAAGTATAACTGCAGATGCACTCACTATCACCGAGCACACTAAGCACAGAGACAGTGCAACCGTTATGGTCTTTAGGATCGATTCATTATTGGACGACACTACGCAACTCCCTGCGTTTGATGTTGGCCTGAACCACAAAATGATCAATGAGAGGCGCGAATAAATTACCGAACAGGATCGCCAGCATAATTCCCTCAGGAAATGCTGGGTTCACTACCCTGATGAGTACTGCCATTAATCCAATAAGCCCTCCATACCAGTATTTACCAGTATTTGTCATCGATGCAGACACGGGGTCTGTCGCCATGAAAATCATACCGAAAGCGAAGCCGCCGACCACCAAATGCCAGTACCAGGGTATGCCGAACATTGGGTTAGTATCGGATCCAATCAAATTGAATAAAAGTGACGTAAATACCATCCCGAGGAAAACGCCTAGAACAATTCGCCAGTTGGCGATCCCTTGTGCTAGTAAAACTGCACCACCAATGAAAATCGCTAACGTTGAGACCTCACCTATCGATCCCGGAACGTTTCCAATAAATGCGTCAAACCATGTGAAGTTAGAAACCACTTGATTCGCAGACGCGAGCGCGTCTAACCCACCTTCAGCCATAATGCCTAGTGCTGATGCTCCTGTGTAACCGTCCGCAGCGATCCAAACGGCATCGCCTGAAATTTGAGCAGGATACGCAAAGTATAGAAAGGCTCGTCCGGTAAGAGCTGGATTCAAGAAGTTCTTTCCCGTCCCCCCGAACACTTCTTTACCAACAACGACACCAAACGTAATCCCAAGGGCAGCCTGCCAGAGCGGAAGATCAGGCGGGCAGGTCAGGGAAAAGAGGATCGACGTTACAAAAAAGCCCTCGTTAACCTCGTGGCCCCTTACCGATGCGAAAAGCACCTCCCAAAAACCACCAACCAAGAACACGGTTAAATATATTGGTAGGAAGTACGCAAATCCGTAGACCAAGTTCGACCATATAGATGGGGCTTTCCAGAATTCAGCACCCGCCAAACCTTCTATGAACATTCCTCGCAATCCATCAGGAGCCATTGCGCCGGCCGCGATGGCCTCAGAGGCATTCTGACCGAGGAAATACGCTCCGAAGAAAATCGCTGGAAAAGTGCAAAACCAGACTGTAATCATTATCCGTTTAAGATCGATTCCATCACGCACGTGAGATGACGACTTTGTGGTTGTGCCAGGCGCATAAAAAATGGTGTCAATAGCCTCATATAGCGCATAAAACTTTTCATACTTACCGCCTGACTGGAACTTGGGCTCAATACGGTCTAGATATGTACGTAGAGACATCATTAACTCTCCGTCTCAATGGTTGTTAGGTTATCCCGCAGGATCGGTCCATACTCATACTTGCCGGGGCACACGTAAGTGCAGAGCGCTACATCTTCTTCCGCTAACTCCAAAGCACCAAGCTTCACCGCCATATCAGTGTCTCCCACTATCAGTGACCGTAGTAGTTGCGTGGGTAAAATATCAAGCGGCATAACCTTCTCGTAGGCTCCAATTGGAACCATTGCCCGAGGAGAGCCGTTGGTGTTCGTGGTGTAATCCAACAGCTTATTCGGCATAAACTTAGACAGATAGATACCCATAACCGAATGCTTATTCGCGCCAGAGGACAGCCATCCGAAAGGCACCCGTTCAGTACCCTCCTCTAGCACGGAGACTTGTTGATGGTAACGGCCCAAGTAACCGAGCACACCCGATGCGGTCCGGCCTCCAAGAATCGATCCAGACACGACGCGGTGTAATCCCTCAACCAATTCACCAGACGTCAGTTCGTGGAGTGATGCACCTAAACGTGTTACGACGAGGCGTGGGTTGGAGACCGAAGGACCAGCAAGGCTTATAACTCGCTCGGTAAATAACACCCCGTCTTTAAAGAGACGTCCAATTGCAATGATGTCTTGGGCCGAAAGATGCCACACCTCTTTCCCTTCACCTACAGTATCCAAGTGATGGATGTGCGTTCCAACGAGGCCTGCCGGATGCTTGCCTGAAAAAATCGCAACCTCCGCTGTCCCAGCGTCAAATGATGCGTCTGGACCACGGCATACAAATACTTTGCCTTCGGTCAATTTAGAAATAACCGAAATCCCATCAACGAAAGCTGCAGGTTGTCGGTCTATCGCTATCGATTGATCACCAGCTAGTGGATTAGTATCCATCGCGTTCACAAAGATCGAATGCGGTATCGAATAAATTGTGGGAACCTTCTCATAAGGACGGCGGCGGATGGCCGTCCAGAGGCCGCTTTCTACCAGGGTCTCAACCACAACCGCACGACTCAACGAGGCAAGGTCTTTGTGTGCCTTGAAACTACGGGCTCCGATTGTGTCATCTACTTCGATTACAATTGATTGGAAAACCCGACGCTCGCCACGGTTGATCGCAAAAACGGTCCCAGAACCTGGCGACGTAAATTGGACACCCTCGTTCTTTTTATCCGCAAAAAGTGGCTGACCTAATTTAACCGTATCACCTTCTTTAACGAGCATTGTGGGCTTCATGCCAGGGTAATCGGAACCAAGCAACGCTACGCGCGTGACTGCCGCTGCTTTTCCGATTTCCTGCCGTGGTGATCCCTTAATGGGCAAATCTAGCCCGGGTTTGATCTCGATCATCGAGTCCATTCCTACCTTGAAATTTTCGACCCTTGCAAAAGGCACTCGGCCCTGAACGTGCGGAAACTACCGCCGTTTAAGAACCAATATTATAAGAATAGTCACACGGAATCTCCAGACTCAAACCACAATTTTCAAAGATTTTTCGCAGATGCAACACAACAACATCCGAGAATTAGCCCGTGTGTAAAACATACTCCAATCTTAGTTTCAGCTATCCGAAAGGAGAGGTGGCGTCTACACACTCAATATTCAAGAATCTGAACGTTTTTTAAAAGCTGCTCCTCGAGTATCTTCAATCGATCGAGATCAAAGCTGACTCGCTATTTGCGAGGAAAACCATCAGAAAGACCAACTGCAAACTGCTCGCATGCGCCTTGATAGCCACTCCAACTCGTCTTGCGAACCAATCCCTCTCCGTCTGCCCAAACTTCTACATTGCAAGGTTGGATATGGTTTTCTTTAAACCAGCGATAACGTGTTTGATTACCTTCTCGCACAATCTCAGCCGGCGTACCAAGCGCTTTTTCTAGACCGCTAATATGTTCTCCCATCGCATGACCAAGCCCTGAGTTCATTTGATCAATCGCCTGTGACGCACACCCAACAAGACCCACCAGCAGACCAACCACTAGTATTCGTTGCTTCATTTCGAGCTCCTCCGTCAATTTTCTTTCAAACAGAGTACCCAGAGTGACCGCAGACCGATAGGCCCAGAAGCATCTTTCCATCAGTTTTCCGAAGTTATATGACGAAAAAATATAATTTGTTATTCCAAGCGTACGCACAATGTTTTTGTTTTTGAGCCCTTAAACTAATGCTTGATACCAATTGCATTGTCCTACAAGAAACTCGAGCAGTCTTGATCGCTCAACCAGCTCGTTAGTGACGCATTAATACTAAAAGTCGCGATGCTGAATCATCACAGGAATACTTGCCCGCGTTCTCGCGACAACGGCGCGGTCAATCTCTACCGTTAATACACCGGGCTCGTCACCAAGAATACCAACGCAGTCTCCCCAAGGGTCAAAGACTGCGGAGTGCCCATAAGTCTCCCGACCCTCTTGCGTGACGCCGCATTGGGCAGCTGCGACGATGAAACAGCCATTTTCGATCGCGCGGGCTCTCAACAAGGTTGACCAATGAGCCGCCCCTGTCGTCTTCGTGAATGCTGCCGGAACAACGATAAGTTCGGCGCCCAAAAGAGCGTAGTGACGATAAAGTGACGGAAAACGCAGATCGAAGCAGATCGATAGTCCTACCTGCCATCCTTCAATATTTATCTGTTTTGGTGCTGTCCCCGCTTCAAACAGCGCGCTTTCTCGATAGCTTTCACCAGACCCCAAATCCACGTCGAACATATGGATCTTGTCGTAAGTGGCTGCGATTTCACCCAAGTGATTTATCACTAGGGTCCGGTTTCTGGTGATTCCATTTCCGTGGATTTATTCCAAAGGACCTCATAGATCATTTTGATGGGAAACGAGAATTTCAAATTTCT